>JADLAB010000389.1 GCA_020848455.1 Polyangiaceae bacterium | reverse complement strand
CGTGAGCGCGTCGGCCTCGTACGGCACCCGAGGATGCTCCTCGGCGCCACCGCCTTCGCCCCCGACGCCGGCGTCGCCCTTGCCGCCGGACGCGCGCTTGCCGCCGATCTCGAAGCACGCGGCGCACGAGAGCGCGAGCAGCCACACGACACGCATGCTCGCTCTTTGGCACGGACCGAGCCCACCTGCCCAGAAACCGGACGGCCGGCGCGCGGCAGTGGCGCCGCCTCGCGCGCTCTGCGAGACTCCGAGCGTCCCATGTGTGCACGCGCAGCAGAGTCCGGGCGACCTTCGATCGCGGCCCGCACCGGGCGCGCGGCGCGCGTCGGGCTCGCGCTCGCCGCGCTCGGCCTCGCCGGGGCCTGCCAGCCGAGCGCCACCGTCGACCCGGCCGAGTACCTGGCGCGCGCGCGACTGCAGATCGACCAGCGCCTGGCGGGGCACTGGAAGCTCGTGAGCTTCGTCCCGGGCGACACGCTCTCGCCCGTGATGGCCGCCCTCTTGAGCTTCCAGTTCGACCGGCTGCGGGTCGAGTTCCGGAACGGGCACATGTACGCGAGCTCGCCCGGCATCCGGACCGAGCGCCGCTACCGCATCGACCAGCCCCAGGGCGATCTGTTCCGCCTCGTCTTGCTCGACGAGCAAGACATCGACTACCACGCGAGCTGCGAGCTCGATCAGGCCGGGCGCCTGATCTTCCAGAGCGAGACCTCGCCCTGGAAGGGGCGGGGCGTGCTGGCGCGCGAGGACGCGGCGCTGCCCTGAGCCTCGCCTGTCACTCGCCGCCACGCCGGTAGGGCGACAGCTCGCCGAGGGCCGCGAGCTCGGCCGCGACGGCGCGCCGCTCGCGCTCGAGAAAGCTGCCCACGGCCTGCCCCAGGCGCCGGTCGGCCAGCCAGTGAGCGCTCCAGGTCTCGGCGGGCAGGTAGCCGCGCTGGATCTTGTGCGGCCCCTGCGCGCCGGCCTCGACGCGTGCGAGACCGCGCTCGATGGCGAGCTCGATGGCGCGGTAGTAGCAGGCCTCGAAGTGCAGGTAGCGGTGCTCGCCGGTCGAGCCCCAGTAGCGACCGTAGAGCGCGTCGTCGCCGAGCAGGTGCAGGGCCGCGGCCACGGGCTCGCCCGCTTGCTCCGCGACCACGAGCACCACGCGCTCGCCGAGCGCGCGCGGCAGCTCGAGGAAGAAGGCCTCGGTGAGGTACGCCTGCGCCCACTTCCGGTCGATGGTGTCGAGGTAGAAGCGGTGAAAGGCGCGCCAGTGCCGCTCCTCGATGGCCGCGCCCGACAGGGTGCGCACGGCGACCCCGCTCTCGGCGACCTCGCGGCGCTCCTTCTTGATCGCCTTGCGCTTGCGCTGCGCGAGCGCGGCGAGAAAATCGTCGAAGCAGCGGTAGCCGCGATTGGGCCAGTGGAACTGCACCCCCACGCGACGGCTGAGGCCGAGGTCGCCGCAGAGCTCCCACTCCTGCCGGGTCGGAAAGGTCACGTGCAGGCTGGAGGCGCCGCGCGTACGCGCGAGCTCGAGCATCGCCGTGACCAGCACGCGCCCGAGCGCGACGGGGTCCTCGCCGGGGCGCACCAGGAGCCGCCGTCCGGTCGCCGGCGTGAAGGGGACGCACGCCTGGAGCTTCGGGTAGTAGCGGCCGCCCGCGCGCTGGTAGGCCTCGGCCCAGCCCCAGTCGAAGACGTACTCGCCATAGGAATGGCTCTTCAAGTAGAGCGGCGCGACCGCGACGAGGTCGCCGGAGCTCGCCCGCACGCACAGGTGCTGCGGCTGCCAGCCCGTCGCGGCGCACGCCGAGCCGCTCGTCTCGAGCGCCGCGAGAAAGCCGTGCGACACGAACGGGTCGGCAGGGCCGGCGCATGCGTCCCACGCGGCACCCGGGAGCGCCGTGATGTCGGCGCAGATGTCGACCGCGAACGTCAAGCGCGCGGCGCCTCGAGGCCGAACGACAATGTACCGACGACAACCACCTTGTAGGAGACGCGCCGGTGGCGAAGCGCGCGGCGCATGCCCGGCCAACCCGTTCCGTTGCTGGTCGATACCCTGCGTGCCATCATGCTCAGGACCGGCAGATCGTCCCGATGGATTTAAAGCCAGGTTTGGTGACGGGCAAGGTGCGCCTGACACGGCCCCTCGGCGAGGGGACGATGGGGAGCGTCTGGGCCGCGGAGCACCTGGCGCTGAAGACGAACGTCGCGGTCAAGTTCATGTCCCAGAAGGGGGCACAGGACGCCGAGGCCCTTGCCCGCTTCATGCGCGAGGCCGAGACCACGGCGCAGATCAAGAGCCCCTTCGTGGTGCAGACCTTCGACCGCGACGTCACGAGCGACGGCTGTCCGTACATCGTGATGGAGCTGCTCGAGGGCGAGACCCTGCGCGATCGCGTCGAGCGCCGCTACCTCAGCGTGCGGCAGACGGCGCAGGTCCTCACGCAGGTCGCGAGCGCGCTCGAGAAGGCGCACCGGCTCGGCATCGTGCACCGCGACATCAAGCCCGGGAACATCTTCCTCGTGCACACCAGCGACTCGCTGCCGCCGCCGCCCGACGACGGCAGCTTCGGTGCCGGCGCCACCACGCCGGGTGTGCACTGCAAGATCGTCGACTTCGGCATCGCGAAGGACGTGCGCATGCCGAACACCAAGGACGATCTCACCGTCCCGGGCGCGCTCGTCGGCACGCCCGCCTTCATGAGTCCCGAGCAGCTGCTCTCGTCGAAGGACGTCGATTTCCGCGCCGACCTCTGGTCCCTGGCGGTGGTGGCGTACTTCGCGCTCACCCAGCAGAAGCCCTTCGTCGGCGAGACGCTCGGCCTGCTCTGCGCGAAGCTCTTGCAGGGCGAGTTCACGCCGCCGAGCCGGCTGCGCCGCGGCATCCCGCCCGAGCTCGACGCCTGGTTCGCCAAGGCCCTGAATCGCGACCCGGCCGAGCGCTTCGGCTCGGCGCGCGAGATGGCGCGCGCGTTCACCGCGCAGCTGGAGCAAAGCGCGGCCGGGCTCGGCCTGCCGTCGCTGCGCGCGCCGGACGAAGGGGACGGCGACGGCGACACCGCCGTCGAGCTGCGCCGGCTCGCGCACAATCCGTGGCGCGACGACCCGAGCGAGAGCGGCGGGCGCCCCGCCAGCCCCACCGACACGACCCTCCCCGGCAGCGCGCCCACGGGCGCCACCCCGGGGCACGCGACCGCCGCGGCCGGAGCGGCAGCGCACGCTGCGGGCGACCCCGAGCACGCGCCGTCGCGCCCGCCGAGCCTGCCCGAGCTCGCGCCGCCGCACGAGACGGCGACCCTCAGCGGCGCGTACCGCGAGCAGCACCTCCACCCGCCCCGGCGCGCGCTGTCGCGCCGGCTCGTGCTGACCGCAGGCGCCGGCGCCGTGGTGCTCGTCACGGTCCTCGTTCTCCTGGTGCGCGGCTCGGCGCGTTCCGACGCGACGGCGAGCGACAGCGCGGCCCCGGCGGTCGCGACCGCCGCGCCGATTCTCGCCGCGACCCTCGCGGCGACGGCGCTCCCCACCGCTGCGGCCGCCACCGGGACCGCCCCGAGCACGAGCGCATCGGCAGCGGTGAGCGCCAGCGCCTCGGTGAGTGCTGCGGCCAAGGCGCCAGGCGCCACGCTACCGCCCACCGCGCCAGGCCCGAGCGGCAAGCCGAAGAGCTCGGCGAAGCCGCCCTCGAGCCGACCCAGGCCCACGGGTCCCGATCTAGACCCCGATCATGGCTTCTAGCGCCGCGGACACGCTCAGCCGACGCCGCCGGCCCGCCTGCCCCAGCCTGTGGGCCGCGTGCCTCGTCGTGCTCGGCGCTGGCCCGCTGGCGCTCCCGCGCGAGGCGCGCGCGCAGCCCGCGGCAGAGCCGACGCCCGAGGACAAGGAGACGGCGCGCGAGCTCATGGACCAAGGGCACGCGCACTTCAAGGCGAACGACTTCGCGGGCGCGCTCAAGGCCTATCTGGCGGCCGACCGGATCATGGGCGTGCCGACCACGGCGCTCGGCGTGGCGCGAGCCCAGGAGCGGCTCGGGCACCTGCTCGAGGCGCACGACGCGCTGCTGCGGGCGCAGATGTTCCCCGTGCACCCGAACGAGCCGCTGGCGTTCGGGCGCGCGCGCGAGCGGGCGGCCGAGCTCGACAAGGACGTCGCAGCTCGCATCCCCTCCTTGCAGGTGAAGGTCGCGCCACCCGACGCGAAGGCGGAGCTCCGGGTCGACGGCCAGCTCGTGCCCGAGGCCGCGCTCGATCTGCCGCGCAAGCTCGATCCGGGCGAGCACGAGGTGCGCGTCGGCGCGGTCGGCTTCGCCACGGTCGAGACCAAGGTGAGCCTGAAGGAGGGCGAGCAGCGCTCGCTCGACATCGGGCTCGTGCGCGGCACGGCGCCCGACGCGCCGGCCGGCGACGGCGTGCTGCGACCGCTCTGGCCCCTCGTCCTCGCGGGCGCGGGCGTGGCCGGCGCCGGCCTGTTGATCGGCACGATCACGGGCGGGGTGTCGCTGGCGCGCGCGCGCGCGCTCGCGGCGGACTGCCCCGACGACGTCTGCGCGCCCGACAGGCAGCCGGACATCGAT
This sequence comes from Polyangiaceae bacterium, assembly GCA_020848455.1. Lineage (GTDB taxonomy): Bacteria > Myxococcota_A > Polyangia > Polyangiales > Polyangiaceae > JACRDA01. Next base: position 4,982 of record JADLAB010000389.1, on the reverse strand, counting down.
CGCACGATCGCGCTCGCCAATGGAGCGAATGCCTCGTTCGTCTTCGCCGGCCTCGGCGCCGCCGCCGCGGTCGTGGGGCTGTTCGTGGGGCCGGCGGCGGACACCCCCGACGAGACCGCCAGGCAGGCGCACGGCCTCGAGCTCCGGCTCGAGCTCGGCGCGGGCGCGCTCGGCCTGTGCGGCGCGTTCTGAGCCGCCCCGTCAGCCGCGCGGGCGCCGGCGGTAGCGCAGCCGGTACAGGGGAAGCCCGTCCGCGAGGGCGCGCTTCTCGCGATTGCTCTCGGCGCGGTGCGGCGAGGCCGCGAGCGCCGGCGAGCCCACCGCGTCGCCGGCCGGCTCGAGCTCGGGGCGCCCTCCGAGCTGCGCGGCGTACTCGGCGGCCCGCGTCGCGACGTCGGTCTGCAGGAAGACCTCGCCCCCGTCGACGAGCAAGCGGCAGATGGCGTCGAGCAGCGGATCGCCCATGACGAGCCGCTTCTCGTGGCGCTTCTTCCACCATGGGTCCGGGAAGTGGATGAACACGCCGGCGACGCTCGCGTCGGGCGCGAGCCGGCCGAGCGCCACGCGCGCGTCCTCGCACACGACCCGCGCCCGGTCGCCGAAGCCGCGGGCGCGCAGGCGCTCGTCGACGAGGGTCGCCCACTTGCGCCGGATCTCGAGGCCGAGCAGGCGGGTCTCGGGACGCTCGGCGGCGCGCTCGAGGATGAAGGCCCCGCGACCGGGCCCCACCTCGAGCTCGACCGGACCGCCCGGGAACGCGAACAGCGAGTCGAGCGCGACGGCGTCGCCTTCGGGCAACCGCGGTGCGTGGGCATACGGGTTCGGGCGCGGGGACATGGGCGGCGGCGCGGACCATACACCGGGTCGGCGGGCCCGGCGCGCCGAGCGCGCACGCCGCCGCTCGGCCCGGAGTGCGGCCGGACGAACCGACCGCGGCGATTTGCTGCTATGGGAGGCGCGTGACGAGCGAAAGCAGCACCGGGGACGCGCCCGAGCCGGCCGCCGCGCCCGAGCGACCCCGGGCGGAGGCGCCCGGTGGTGAAGCGACGGGGGGCGCGCGCCGCTCGCTGCCCCGCCGCATCGCCGCGCGCTTCGTGCCCTATCTCGTACCGCTCACCGTCTCCTCCGCCATCGGCGCGTGGTCGGTGCGCGAGATCTTGAAGCGCGCCGGCGAGCCGGCGATGCCGCTCGACGACTCGTTCATCCACCTGCAGTTCGCGCGGCAGATCGCGAGCGGCCACCTCTTCCAGTTCGTGCCCGGCGGGGGCTACTCGTCGGGAGCCACGAGCGCCCTCTGGCCGAGCGCCCTCGCCCCGGCGTACTGGTTCGGGCTCGACGGCCTCGAGGTCGTCTGGGTCGTGTGGGCGCTCGGCACGCTGCTCCACGCGGGCACGATCCTCGAGACGGCGCGCCTCGCGCGCGGCTTCGCCGGCCGCGCGGGCGCCATCGCGGCCGGAGCGATGTGCGCGGTCTTCGGGGCCTTCTTGTGGTTCGCCTGGAGCGGCATGGAGACCATGGGTCTCACCTGGATCCTGGTGCGTACGGCGCGCGTCGCGGCCGAGGCGTGCGAGGGCCGGAGCCGCCGCGGACCGCCGCCCTCGCTCGCCCAGCTGCTCGTGCTCGGGCTCGCGGCGCCGCTCATCCGACCCGAGGGCGTCCTCGCCTCGCTCATGGCCGTGATCGGCGCCAACCACGTGCTCGCGCGCCGCAACGCCGCGCACGCGCCGGGCCGCTCGCGCCTCGTCGCCAGCGCCGTGCGGCTCGTGGCGCTCGTGCCGCTCGTCGGCGTGCTGTCGCTGCCCGTCCTCAACCACCTGCTCGTCGGCCACTCGGCCTCGAGCACGGCGATGGTCAAGTGGCTGTGGCTGCACCCCGACGTCGGCCTCGGCGCCTTCGCGGAGGCGACGCTCGACAACGTGCGGCTCATGCTGACGAGCCTCATGGTCGGCGGCGGCTGGACGGCGATCTTCATGCCGCTCGGCATCGGGGTCCCGGTCGCGCTCGGCCTGTTCGTGCTCCTGCGCCACACGCGGCGCGTGCCGCACCGGGTGGTGTTCGTGCTGCTCATCGCCGCCGGCACCTTCATCCCCTGCACCTACGACACGATGCTCTGGAACCGCGTGCGCTACATGTGGCCGTTCGCGCCGGCGTGGTTCCTCGCGCTCGTGTGCCTGAGCGACGGCCTCGGCCTGCTCGGCGAGCGGCTGTGGCGCCCGCTCAGGCTCGCGACGCCCATCGTGTACGGCGCCTTCGCCGTGGCCTTCGCCGTCAAGCTCCCCTGGGCGCGCGACGATCTCGCGCAGTCCTCGCGCGCCATCTCGAAGCAGCAGGTCGCGCTCGGCAAGTGGGCCGCGCAGAAGCTGCCCCCGGAGGCCATCATCGGCCTCAACGACACGGGCGCGCTCGCCTACATGTCCGGGCGGCGCACCTTCGACGTCGTCGGGCTCACGACCGAGGGCGAGGCCCCTTACTGGGTCGCGGGACCGGGGTCGCGCTTCGAGCACTACGAGCAGCTGCCGCGCGAGAAGCTGCCCACGCACTTCGTCGTGTACCCGCAGTGGATGCAGTGCGACCCGGTGCTCGGCCGGGAGCTCACCCACCGGACGGTGCGCGACCAGTCGATCCTCGGCGGCGCCACCATGACGGCCTACGAGGCGAGCTGGAGCCTGCTCGGGAGCGGCGCCGCCCCGTTCCGGGCGCTCCCGGCGGGCGTGGAGCTCGTCGACGAGCTCGACGTGGCCGACCTCGAGTCCGAGCGTGGCCATCGCTACGCGCGCCTCTCGGGCCGCCCGAGCGAGAACCTGGTGCAGGCGCTCGCCTTCCAGGGCAGCAGCCGCAAGATCGCCGACGGAGGGCGTGTGAACCGCCCGCAGGACCGCTTCGAGACCGAGCTGCCGGCCGGTCAGCGCATCCTCATGGTGCTGCGCCTCGGCTGCGCCGAGCCGGTCGAGATCTGGCAGGACGACGTGAAGCTCGGCGTCGCCGAGCCGCCCGAGGACCGCGGCGAGGGGCGTGGCGGCGAGGGGCGGTGCTGGGAGGAGCGCCGCATCGAGCTACCGCCCTCGAAGCGCAGCCGGCAGGCCTTCGTCCTCCATCCGGCGGACGGACGCCCGTTCGCCTCGTACCACTACTGGTTCTACCTCGCGCCCGAGGGCTGAGGCGGCGCGCGGCCGCGGAGCGCGGCGACGAGGAGCAGCCCCGCTCCGACCGCGATGGCGACGTCGGCCACGTTGAAGATCGGCCAGAAGCGCAGGTGGATGAAGTCCACGACGTAGCCGCGCAGGACGCGGTCGAGCAGGTTGCCGACCGCGCCGGCCCCGACGAAGGCGTAACCCCAGAGCTCGAGGCTCGGCGCCTGCGCGCGGCGACGCCACCACACGACCGCGAGCGCGGCGACCGCGACGAGGGCGACGGCGACGAGCACGATGCGCAGGGCGGGCAGCTCGCTGCCGGGGATCAGGCTGAAGGCCGTGCCGTGGTTCTGCGCGTAGCGCAGATCGAGCAACCCCGGCACCACCGACACGGGCCCGTCGCCGCGCAGCGTGCTCTCGGCGGCGAGCTTGGTGGCGTGGTCGCAGCCCACGAGCCCAGCCGTCAGGAACAGCAGCAAGAGGCCGCGCGCGCGTCGAGCCATGCGCCTACAACCGGCGAGGCGGGCGCTCTGTTCCGCCGCGGCGCACGGGCGCGTCAGTTGAGCAGACGCTTGCGCAGGGCCGCGTCGAGCGGCTTGCGCCCGGCGAAGCCGGCGTCGAGCTCGTGGTAGTACTCGACCGCCGTCTCGCCGTACTGCCAGCACAGGCACACGAGGCGACTGTCCACCTGCCCGTAGAAGTCGAGCAGGCCGGTGCGGGTGTCCTTCACGACGACGCCGAGCGCCTGCACCTCGTCCCAGCCACGGCGGAACACGATGACGCGGTCGCGCAGCTTCCTCTTCAACTGGCGCACGCTGCCGCTGTCGTTCGACCGCAGCGTGACGTCGACCTCGGCCTCGGAGCCGACCTCGCTCTGGAGGCGGCTCACGAGCGCCTGGATCTCGCTACCGCGCTCGAGCTGGCGACCGACGAGCTCGCGCAGGCGCGGCACCAGCGCGTTCGCCTCCTCGAGCGTGAACACGCGTCCCCCTGTCGGCTCTCCCTGCGCCATCCCAGACTCCTTCGCTCGACAATAGGCAAGGCGCGCAACGTGTCAAGCGAGGGTGGCGGCGCCGGGTGCGCGCCGGACCTGGCGCCGTGCCGAGGCGCGTGCTCGGATGCGCGCGTGACGGACCACGACTTTCGGCAGGGCACGGCGCTCGTGACGGGCGCCTCGAGCGGCATCGGCTGGGCGACGAGCCTCCGGCTGTTGCGCGAGGGGATGCGCGTCGCGGCCTGCGCCCGCCGCGAGGCGCGCCTCGCGGCGCTGCGGGAGGCGGCCGGCGCGGACGCCGAGCGGCTCGTGACCCACGCCTTCGACGTGCGCGACGAAGGCGCCATCGTCGCCGCCTTCGCGGCCGTGCGCGCGACCTGGGGCGGCGTCGACGTGCTGGTGAACAACGCCGGGCTCGGCCACGCCGCGCCGCTCTGCGACGCGCCGACGGAGCTGTGGCGCGAGATGCTCGAGGTGAACGTGCTCGCGCTCAGCGTGTGCACGCGCAAGGCCCTGCGCGACATGCGGACGCGGGGCGATCGCGGGCACGTCGTCCACGTCTCGTCGATGTCCGCACACCGCGTGCCGGAAGGGAGCGGCATGTACGCGGCCAGCAAGTTTGCCGTCCGCGCGCTCACCGAGGCGCTGCGCCTCGAGCTGCGCGCGGCCCGGAGCCGCATCCGCGTGACCGCCGTGAGCCCGGGCTACGTCGAGACGGAGTTCGCGGGCCACTACCACCAGAGCGAGGAGGCGGCGCAGAGGACCTACGGGCGCTTCCCGGTGATGCAGCCGGACGACGTCGCCGACCTCGTGGTCTTCGCGCTGTCGCGGCCGCCGCACGTCGAGGTCCACGACCT
>JADLAB010000388.1 GCA_020848455.1 Polyangiaceae bacterium | reverse complement strand
GCTGCTCGAGATGGTGACGGTCACGCTCGACGGCATGGCCAAGGGCGGCATGCGCGACCACCTCGGCGGCGGCTTCGCGCGCTACTCGACCGACGAGGCGTGGCTCGTGCCGCACTTCGAGAAGATGCTCTACGACAACGCCGCGCTCGCGCGGAGCTACGCCGAGGCGAGCGTGGTCACCGGGCGGAGCGATTACGCCGAGGTCGCGCGCGAGGTGCTCGACTACGTGCTCCGCGAGATGACCTCGCCCGACGGAGCCTTCTACAGCGCGACCGACGCCGACAGCGAGGGCGAGGAGGGGAAGTTCTTCGTCTGGACGCCGGCCGAGCTCGCGGCCGTGCTCCCGCCCGCCGACGCGCGCGCCTTCGCCGCGTACTACGACGTCACGCCCGGCGGGAACTGGGAAGGCAAGAGCATCCTGCACACGCCGCGGAGCCTCGCGGCGGTGGCGCAGGAGCTCGGCACGAGCCCGGCCGAGCTCGAGACGACGCTCGGCCGCGCCAAGGACAAGCTCTACGCCGCGCGGCGCGACCGGGTCCCGCCGCTCCTCGACGACAAGGTGCTCGTCGCGTGGAACGCGCTCATGCTCGGTGCCTTGGCCGAGTGCGGGCGCATCCTCGGCGAGCCGCGCTACGTCGCCGCCGCGGCGCGCGCGGCCGATTGCCTCGACGCGACGCTCGTGCGGCCCGACGGCGGCCTTTACCGCACGGCGCGGGCCGGCAAGGCGCACCTCGCGGCCTACCTCGAGGACTACGCCTACCTCGCCGACGCGCTCGTCGATCTGTACGAGGCGAGCGGCGCGGTGCGGCACCTCGAGCGCGCGCGCGCGCTCGCGCGGCGCATGCTCGCCGACTTCCACGACCCCGAGACTGGCGCCTTCTTCGCGACCGCCCACGGCCACGAGGCGCTCGTCGTGCGCCTGCGCGAGGCCGAGGACAACGCCCTGCCGAGCCCCAACGCCGTCGCGGCGCGCGCGCTCGCGCGCCTCGGCTGGCACACCGGCGACGCGAGCCTCGGCGACGTGGCCCAGGCGGCCGCCCGGGCCCACGGGCGCGCGATCGAGAAGCAGCCGCGCGCCTTCCTCGCGACCCTGAACGTGGTCGATCTCTTGCTCGAAGGGCCGACCGAGCTCGTGATCGCGGGCGAGCCCGCCGATCCGCGCACCGCGGCCCTCCGGCGCGAGCTCGCGCGCCACTACCTGCCGAACCGCATCCTCGTGACGCGCGCCCCGGCCCCCGAGGGCGGCGCTGCGCCGGACGCCCTCGCCCCGCGCGAGCTCGTGCTCGGCAAGGACCCGGTCGCGGGAGCGCCCGCCGTGTACGTGTGCCGCGATTTCGCCTGCCGCGCGCCGGTGACGGCGCCCGAGGGGCTCGCGGCCGCGCTCGGCGAGACCCTCGCGAGCGCGACGGAGCGGCGTCCCCCGGCGCTCCAGAGTCGCCGCCTCGCGGGGCGCGCCACCCCGGAGGGCACGGCGCGGCGCGCGACCCGCTTCGCTCCCGGCTTCGACGCGGGGGCCTACCGGCCGCTCGGCACGACCGGCCTCGTCACGAGCGCCTTCGGCTTCGGCTGCTACCGCGTCGACGACGGCGAGCCCGAGCACGTCGCGGCGCTCGAGCACGCGCTCCTCGGCGGCGTCGGCCTCGTCGACACCTCGACCAACTACACCGACGGCGCGAGCGAGCGCGCCGTGGGCGACGCCTTGCGGCGCCTCGTCGCCGCGGGCGAGCTCACCCGCGACGAGATCGTCGTGGTCTCGAAGATCGGCTACGCGCAGGGCCAGAACCTCGAGCTCGCCGAGGCGCGCGAGACGGCGGGGCGGCCGTACCCCGAGATGGTGAAGTACGGCGACGGTTGCTGGCACTGCATCCACCCCGAGTTCCTCGCCGAGCAGCTCGATCGCTCGCTCGAGCGCCTCGGCCTCGAGACGCTCGACGTGTGCCTCCTGCACAACCCGGAGTACTTCCTCTCGGACGCGAAGAAGCGCGGCCAGCCGGTCGACGCGGCGCTCCGCGCGCGCTTCTACGAGCGCGTCGCGCGCGCCTTCGCGCACTTCGAGCGCGAGGTCGCGGCCGGGCGCATCGGCTGGTACGGCGTGTCCTCGAACACCATCGCGCAGGGCGAGGGCGACTCCGAGTCGACCGATCTCGCGCGCCTGCTCGCCGCGGCCGTGCAGGCCGGCGGCGAGGACCACCACTTTCGCGTCCTGCAGCTGCCGGTGAACCTCTACGAGTCGGCGGGCGTGCTCGCGCCGGTCGTCGCGGGCGCGACCGTGCTCGCCCACGCGCGCGCCGCGGGCCTCGCCGTGCTCGCGAACCGGCCGCTCAACGCCATCGTCGGGGCCGGCATGCAGCGGCTCGCGGCGCCGGCTGCGCCGTACCGGAGCGGCGCCCCGGCGTTCTCCGAGGGGCGCACGCGCCTCGGCGAGCTCGAGGCCACGTTCGCGCGCGAGCTCGCGCCGCGCGTCGCCCCGCAGCCGAAGGTCCCGCCACCCGCCGAGCTCTTCGTCTGGGGTCGCGAGCTCGCCGGCGCCGACGAGGCGATGGAGAGCCTCGAGCACTGCCAGGAGCTCACCGAGCGCTTCATCGTGCCGCGCACCGAGCACGCCTTCATGCTGGTCGATCGCGCCGTCGCCCCGGAGGTGCGCGAAAAGTGGCTCGCGTGGCGCCACGCCTACGCCGAGGCGCTCGAGGGCGTGCTCGCCGCGCTCCGCGACGCGGCCTCCGTGCGCGCCATCGAGCGCGGCGCCGAGCTCGGCGCGCTCCTCGCGCGCGCCCTGCCGAAGGAGCGCCACGACGCCTCGCTCGCCCGGAAAGCCCTCTGGGTGCTCGCGAGCACGCCGGGCGTCTCGACCGTGCTCCTCGGCATGCGCGCCGTCCCCTACGTCGAGGACGCGCTCGCCGTCATGCGCTGGGAGCCCCTCGCCGAGCCGGAGCGTGCCTACGAGGCGTTCCGCGCGGCGCGCTGAGC
>JADLAB010000387.1 GCA_020848455.1 Polyangiaceae bacterium | reverse complement strand
GTGGACCCGGCGTTCAGCAGCAAGTCAGCCCGCGGGTCGCGCCACGAAGTCTCGACGCAGCCGCCGCCGGCAAGGTGAAACACGATGTCGCCGCCCGTGAAAGTGTCGGCGTATGCGACCCCAGGGAGCGGTGGCTCGGGAGCACGGCGATCGATCCCGACCAGCTCTGCACCTGGGAGCGCGTGCTGCAAGGCGCGGAGCAGATGCGTGCCGAGGAAGCCGGCCGCGCCTGTCACACAAACGCGCAGGCTCGCGCCACCGCTCATGCTCGACACCGCGCAGCTGCGCATCCGCCGCGACAGCAGGCCACGAGCCACCAGGCCCGCAGTGTCAGAACTCCGCCGCCTACCAGAGAGCCCGTCATGTCCTCGTGTCCTCTCTCCCCGCGGCCGGAACAAGCGGCGCAGCGGAAGAGGCTAAAATCCTAGCAGGAAGCGGCCACGAAGGCGACCGCCACAGCCGCTGAGTATCGCCGATCGCAGGGGATGAATGCTGCTCACGCAGAGCGCAACCAACCCCGTGGGGAGGCTCGGGGGCGCGAGCCGTCGCGGGCGGCGCGCGGCACGCCGCGCGCGTCCCTTCGTGCTTGACCCGCCACGTCGACACCGCCACCCTAAGGCCCAACTCGCGATGAACGGACGCCGCTGGCTCTGGAGCATCTTCGCGGACAGACGCGTGCTGCGTGGCGCGGTTCCCTGGCTCGTCCTGCTTCTGATCGCGGCCAACGTCTACGTCGCGCTAGCGCGCGGCGGCTGGGAGGCGGCTCGCGATGCCAATCTCCTGGCTCCCACGACCGACCCAGGGCGACACGTCGCCGGCGCGCCGCGTTACGACTGGTCGGTGGGCGAGGACGTGGCGAGCTTTTGGCCGAAGATCCCAGATGCCACGGTGCAGTCCGTGGTGATCTTGGCGGGCATGTCGCAGATGTACGCGATCAACGATCCCAGACCGGGAGACGAGACGATCGTCGAGCACCTCGACGACAAGCTTCGGCAGCATGGCGTTCGGGCCTTCGGGCTCGCGGCGCCCAACATGCACAACGAGGAGGCGCTCCTCTATCTCGTTGCAGCCGCGAGTAGGCCCGAGACGCGCCCGGCCGCTTTCGTCTACGGGCTGTGCTTCGACAAGTTCCGCAACGTCGACCTGCGTCCGGCGCTTCAGAGGTTCCTGCGATCGCGCGCCGACGTGCAAGATCGTTTGCGCGCGCTTTGCGCCGAGCCGGCAGGCCGCTACCCTCGCGCCTGCGAGAAAATCCGCTCAAGTCTTGCGTCGCTCGAGGATGTTGCGACGGGAACGGCGCAGCACGACGAGAGCATCGAGGGCTGGCTGCGCGACGCACTCGGCCGGGCCGTGCCGATCATCGGAGCCCGTGAAGCCCTCAACGCGCGGCTGCAATACGAACTATACCTGCTCCGCAACTGGCTCTTCCGGATTCGCGCGACAAGCAAGCGACCAATTCTCCACAGCCGCTACGAATTGAATCGCGAGCTGTTGGCCCTGATGGCCGACGTAGCCCGAGCCGAGGGCATAGAGCTCGTGCTCTACGTGATCCCGCTGAATCCCCAGGCAGAAAACCCCTACGTCCCGGAGGAGTACGAGGCATTCAAGTCGTGGTCGGCCGCGTTCGCTGACGAGAGGGGCGTGCCCTTCGCGAATCTCGAGGATGTCGTCCCGAGAGACGACTGGGGATTGCTGGGCGACGAGCCAGACTTCAAACATTTCCGCGCCGAAGGGCACCGCCGTACGGCAGAGGCACTCGTGGACCGCTTCGGGCCAATCTTCGTTGCCGCCAAAGGCCGCACGCCGGCGCCATGATCTTCACGAGCTACACGTATCTGCTGTTTCTCGGCGGTGCCTTTCTGCTGTATTGGTCCATTCCCCGCGCTTGGCGAAACGCGTTTCTCGTTGGCATGAGTTACGCATTCTACTGCTCGTGGCGTTGGCAGTACGGCGTCTTGCTTCTAGGCGTCACCGCGTTCACGTACCTCTACGGCGCGTTTCTCGCGAAGCGGGCCGAGCCGCGCCGCTGGCTCATGCTCGGCGTCGCGATCGAGCTCACTCCACTGCTGTTCTTCAAGTACTTGCCGTTCTTCGTGGAGAACCTGAACGGTGTCGGCGGCTTGGTCGGCCTACCTGTGTCGCTGCGTCTGCCGGAGATCATTCTCCCGCTGGGGATATCATTCTTCACATTTCAGGGAATCGCCTACCTGGTGGATCTTGCGTCGGGTGCAGAGCCCATCAGGAAGCCGCTCGACTTCGTCCTTTACAAGGCCCTGTGGCCCCAGCTCATCGCCGGACCGATCATTCGGCCGGATGAGATTCGTGAGCAACTCGAGGCGGACCGTGCCATCGACTACGCGGACGTCGCAGAGGGCGCCAAGCGCATCGTCAACGGCTTCTTCAAGAAAGCGGTTCTTGCTGATACTCTGGCTCCGTACGTCGACGGGGTATTCGCCGCCCAGGCTGCGCCTGGGTTCGTCGACACGATCGCTGGAATGGTCGGGTTCGGCCTGCAGATCTACTTCGACTTCAGCGGATACTCCGACATAGCTATCGGTTCGGCGCGCCTTTTTGGCTTCCGGTTCCCGGAGAACTTCGCCCTTCCCTACGCATCACGCTCCTTCCAGCAGTTCTGGGGGCGATGGCACATGAGCCTGTCGCGATGGATTCGCGACTACGTCTTCACCCCCATGCTGTTCGCCTCGCGCCACAGACCAAGATTGGCGGCGCTTTGGCTGGTGACGGCAATGGCCGCCTGCGGATTCTGGCATGGTGCGCGCTGGACATTCATCGTTTGGGGGATCATCCACGGCCTGCTCCTAGTGTTGAATCAGTCATTGCTACGCGGCTTCTTTGCCCGAGCCGAGCGCGCAGGACGAGCATCGTTCGTGGGCATCGCCGCCTGGGTGCTTGTGATGTTCGCGGTGGCAGTGGCGTGGCTGTTTTTCCGGGCGCAGTCACTGGACCAAGCGGCCGCGATGCTGAGCGCTCTGGTGCACTTCCGCGGGGGTTTTGCCCCCATGGTGCTTCGGGAGAACGGGTTGCTCGTCATCGCCGCCATCTTCCTGGCTCTCCTTGGGTACCAGGTACTCACAGCACCCGCGCTGGTCGTGAAGCGCTGGGCGGCGAGGGCGCCGCGACTGCTCCAGCCGCTCACGGGCGCCTACTACTGCCTGGTCGTCATGGCGACGATCGTCCTGGAAAGCAACACGAAGGCGTTCGTCTATTTTCAGTTCTGATGGGATCAGCTCCGTCGTGAGGCATCATGTCGCTACCAGAAACACTGTGGGCTCGATGGGTGCGTCACGCGGAGGCGCTGCCCGACGCGCGCGCCGTTGTCCACTGGCGAGCCGGGGAGGAGCCCACGACATGGACGCGGCGCGCGCTGCTGGACGACGCCACCCGGTTGGCCCACGTGCTGCGCGAGCACGGAGTCGGTCGGGGCGACGTGTGCGCCCTGATGCTCCGCCACGAGCCGCGTTTCTACCCGCTCTACATGGCGATCGCGGCGCTCGGTGCGATTCCGTCGGTTCTCGCCTATCCAAACCCCCGGCTGCATCCGGACAAATTCGTCCACGGGTTGTCCGGCATGGCGCAGCGGTCTGGGCTACGCTGGCTGCTGACCGAGCGCGGGCTCGAGTCTCTGGTGACGCGCGTCACCAACGCCGAGAACAGCACCATCCAGGGAATCCTGTTTCCCCATGAGTGGCCGCGCGGCGCCGCGACCGCCATGGCTTGCGATGCGAGTCCTGACGACGTGTGTCTGCTTCAGCACTCCTCCGGGACGACAGGTCTGCAAAAAGCAGTGGCGCTCTCGCATCGTGCGGTTCTCCAGCACGTCGACGGCTACGCCACGGCCATCGGTCTTTCCGCGAGCGACATCGTCGCGAGTTGGCTGCCTCTTTACCACGACATGGGGCTCATCGCTGCCTTTCACCTTCCCCTTGCTGCGGGTATCACCTGCGTGCAGATCGACCCATTTGAGTGGGTGGCGATGCCTGCACTCCTGCTCCAAGTGATCGCACGCGAGCGAGCGACACTCGCGTGGCTGCCCAACTTCGCCTACAACTTCATGGCGGAGCGTGTGCGCGCGGAGGAACTCGACGGCGTTGATCTCGGCAGCGTGCGGATGCTCGTGAACTGCAGCGAGCCGGTGCGCGCTGATAGCCACGCCAAGTTCCTCGAGCGCTTCGCGCCGCTTGGCCTCCGCGCGGACACGTTGGCGGCCTGCTACGCGATGGCGGAGACGACGTTTGCCGCCTCGCAGACGCGACCAGGGTCCGCTGCGCGCGTGCTGTCTGTGGACCGAGAGGCGCTGCGCGCAGGCCGCGCGACGGACACACGCGACGCATCGGCGGCACGCCGCTGTGTGTCCTCGGGCATCCCGATCGGGGGGTGCGTCCTCAAGGCCGTGGACGGCGACGGGCGTGAGGTGGCAGACGATGCGGTAGGGGAGATCTGGATCCAATCCGAGTCGATGTTCGATGGGTATCGCAACGATCCGGAGAAGACGGCGGAGGCGCTGAGGGACGGCTGGTATCGGAGCGGCGACTATGGCTTCCGGCGCGGCGGGGAGTGGTTCGTCGTCGGGCGGAAGAAGGACGTGATCATCGTCGCCGGCAGGAACCTGTATCCGGAGGACATCGAGGACGCGGTTGGCGTGGTGCCGGGGGTGCTGGCGGGACGCGTGGTCGCGTTCGGCATCGATGACGAGGTGCTTGGCACGGAGAGCGTGTGCGTGATCGCCGAGAGCACCGTCAGGGACGAGGCGGGGCAGCGTGAATTGCGCCTCGCGATCCTGCGCGCGGGCATGGCGATCGACGTCACGGTCGGGCGCGTGTACATTGCACCACCTCGGTGGCTGATCAAGAGTTCCGCCGGCAAGCCGTCGCGCTCCACGAATCGCGACCGGGTGCTCGGCGGAGAGCTGGCCGCACAGTGAGGAGCACATGATCTCGGAGCGACTTAGGCGGGTGATTCTGCATGAGCTCAACGTCCCGGATATCGAGCTGCGGGACGACATGTTGGCGACCGAAGTGCCCGGTTGGGATTCGCTCACACACGTGTCGGTGCTTGCGGCCGTGGAGAAGGAGTTTGGGATTCGCTTCGCGGGCCTCGAGATCATGCGGCTAAAGAACCTCGGCGACCTCCAGAAGCTGGTGGCAAAGAAGACGGGTACCGGCTGACGCACGGGCCGGCGGTCTCAAGCGCAAGTTCGTCGGCGTGCTCCGACGTGGCGTCACATCTTCTGGTCGAGGTTCTTGCCGGTCTCGATGTGGTCGAGATCCGGCACCACGCGGCGGAGCTCGCGCACGTAGTCTGCCTTGCCGATCTCCGGATCGGAGCGCGCTGCGGTCGCGAACCGCAGGAAGTCTGCAACGGCGCGCCCGTCGACGTCCGCCTCCGACTGCTTGACGATGCCGATGTGAGCGAAGCGCGCGAAATCGAGCTTCTCGGCGGCGGTGTGGAACTCCTCGAAGGGCTTCTCACCCGAGGTGTCGCTGCGGAAGAACCAGCAGGGCCACTTCCGCTGCGGGATCAGTTCCGATGCGCGGGCGCGCGCCTCTTCTTCGGAGCCGCAGGCCACTGGCTCGTAGTCGAGCTCACGCAGGAGATCGCGGGCGATGGCCGCAAAGGTCTTCTCGCCGAGCTCGCGCGCGAGGTTGGGGAAGAACACGTCGCGATTCTCGCCGAGCACACAGCTGAGGACGCAGATCTGACCGGCCTCCTCGTGCGACATGAAGTAGCGTCTGACGTCGTCGGGCGCCGCGATCGGCTGATGCTTCGCGATCCTCATGAGGAAGCCGTGCGGCAGGCTGCCGTCCGAGAAGGCGACGTTGGCGAAGCGCGCCGTGGAGAACGGCTGGCGCGGGCTCTCCATGAGCAGGACTTTCTCCATCAGCATCTTGCTCGCCCCCATGAGGTTCGCGGGGCGGGTGGCCTTGTCCGAGGACACGGAGAAGAACTTGCGGCAGGGCTGCGGCAGCTCGCGCAGAAGGGCGTGCGGGTGAAGCACGTTGGTGTCGATCATGCGGATGAGGCAGTAGACGTCCTTCTCCGAGCGCACGTGCTTCATGGCGGCGAGGTTCAGGATGAAATCGAAGGGCGCCGACTCGCGGAAGTAGCGGGAGCACTCGAGACTGCCGAGCCCGATGGGAAGCGTGGCGAAGTCCTCGGGCATGGCGATCGTTGGGTCGGAGCGCAGCTCGCGCACGATCTCGACGAGGTTGTTCTCGCTGAGATCCACGAGCACGAGCGCGCGAGGTCGGTGCGCGAGGAGGCTCCGAACGACCGAGCTACCGATGGACCCCGCGGCGCCGACGACCGCGACCCTACTGCCCCCGATTTCCCGGTCGAGCTCGGCGGCGTGCTCGCGCACGTCCTCTGCGAACAGCGAGCTACTGCGCCCGGTGGCGAGGTACTCGTAGGGGGAGGGCATCACGGAGCTCCTGAGCGTGTGCGGGGTCGCGGCGGTGAGGCCGGTGACTCGTAGTGTAGTCGCGGCGCGCGTCACGGCCGCGGAAACGCGTCTCTCCGGGCCCGCTCGAGCTTGCGCCGTAGCTCGGGGTCGTCCCTGTGGCGGAGGAGTCTCTCGTAAAGCTG
>JADLAB010000386.1 GCA_020848455.1 Polyangiaceae bacterium | reverse complement strand
GGTCCCGCCCGACCGCGCCAGCGCGGCCAAGGCCCGTCCGAGCGCCGCGAAGGCGGTCGATCGTCCGAGCGCCGCCAGGGTCGCCGATCGGCCGAGCGCCGCCAGGATCGCCGATCGTCCGAGCGCCGCGAAGGCGGTCGATCGTCCGAGCGCCGCCAGGGTCGCCGATCGGCCGAGCGCCGCGAAGGCCACCCGGCCGGGCGCCGCCACGGCGCCGGCAGGTCCCGAGCCCCGCCGCTCGCGGCCTGCTCGCACGGCCACCGGCAAGTCGAGCCCCCCGCCCAGGGCGCGCCTCGAGATGGCGCCGCGCACACACCAGTCGGTGGTGCCGAGCATCCCCATCCCGGTCAAGGCGGTCGCCCGCAAGCCCACCATCGAGCAGCGAAGCCGGCGCATCGAGCAGCGCCTCGGGCGGCAGGATCCGGAGTTCCGGCTGCGCTACGATCAGAACCTCGACATGTCGTGGATCTACCACGACACGGCGCTCGAGGGCGTCGTCTACACCTTCGAGGAGCTCGCCAGCGCGCTGCGGGGCGTCGTGCCCGCGGCGGGCGACTCGAGCGCCTTGCCGACCTACGAGGCCATCCGGCGCAACAAGGAAGCGATCGAGTTCGTCAAGGACCTGGCGCAGAAGAAGCGCCAGCCGTTCACCGTCGACACGGTGCGGCGCATCTACACGATCCTCCACCCCGAGGAGGGGGACGTGAAGACGGTCAAGTACCGCAAGGACATCCCGCAGCATCGGCTGTACTTCCACGAGTACGCCGCGCCCGACAAGATCGCCTACAAGGTGCGCCAGGCGATCGACTGGGCGCTCGACCCCGAGACGCGGCGCACGGTGAACATCCTGCGCATCGGCGCCAAGGTGCACTACGACCTGTGCCGCGCGTATCCGTTCCCGGTCGACAGCGGCAAGGTCGCGCGCCTGTTCATGAACGTCATCCTGCTGCGCGCCGGCCTGCCGGCGGCGATCATCCATGCGACGGAGCGGCAGCGCTACTACGAGGCCTTGAAGGCCCCAGCCCCGAGCGCCATCGTGCAGATGCTCCGCGACGCCGTCGAGAACTCGCTCGCGAGCATCGAGAAGCTGCTCGACGAGCACGAGACGAACACGCGCGGTTTCGTCACTTGAGCCGCCGGCCGGGAGCTGCGCCCGGGCGCGCGCCGGGCCGGGCAGCCGGCGCCGGCCACGTACGCGCGCAGAAGCACTGAACTTGCGCGCCTGCCCCTGGCTTGCTAGGGGCAATGGGCGTATCTACATTGGCCGTTCCAACCTCCACGGTGTGCTCCGGCACCCGTGCCCAGGGCGACGCGGCGTTCAAGCAACTCCGAGGGTGAAGTGGATCGGCGGCGCGACGATGCGAACGGAAGCTTGAGCTGCTCCTTCTGCGGGAAATCGCAGAAAGAGGTGAAGAAGCTCATCGCAGGACCGACGGTGTACATCTGCGATGAATGCATCGGCCTGTGCAACGACATCATCGCCGAGGAAGTCGAGAAGGAGGAGCCGGCCGCGGGCTCGGCCCCGGTGCCCAAGCCTCGCGAGATCAAGGCCATCCTCGACGAGTACGTGATCGGCCAGGAGCGCGCCAAGAAGGTGCTCTCGGTCGCCGTGCACAACCACTACAAGCGCATCGACAGCCGCGTCGCGAACGACGACGTCGAGCTGTCGAAGTCGAACATTCTGCTGCTCGGACCGACCGGCTGCGGCAAGACGCTGCTCGCCCAGACCCTGGCGAAGATCATCAACGTCCCCTTCGCCATCGCCGACGCGACCACGCTCACCGAGGCGGGCTACGTGGGCGAGGACGTCGAGAACATCATCGTCCAGCTGCTCCAGAACGCCGACCACGACGTCGAGGCGGCGCAGCGC
Source organism: Polyangiaceae bacterium (assembly GCA_020848455.1). Lineage (GTDB taxonomy): Bacteria > Myxococcota_A > Polyangia > Polyangiales > Polyangiaceae > JACRDA01. The sequence continues at coordinate 49,936 of JADLAB010000386.1, read as the reverse complement.
GGCATCGTCTACATCGACGAGATCGACAAGATCAGCCGCAAGAGCGACAACCCGAGCATCACGCGCGACGTCTCGGGCGAGGGCGTGCAGCAGGCCCTGCTCAAGATCATCGAGGGCACGGTGGCCAACGTGCCGCCCAAGGGCGGCCGCAAGCACCCGCAGCAGGACTTCCTGCAGGTCGACACCACCAACATCCTGTTCATCTGCGGTGGCGCCTTCGTCGGTCTCGATCAGATCATCAAGCGCCGCATCGGTCAGTCGACCATCGGCTTCGGCGCCGACATCAAGAGCCGCAAGGACCTGCCGCTCGGCGAGGTGCTGAGCCAGGTGCAGCCCGAGGATCTCTTGAAGTTCGGGCTCATCCCCGAGTTCATCGGGCGCCTGCCGGTCATCGCCACCTTGACCGAGCTCAACGAGGCCGCGCTCGTCGACATCCTCACGCGGCCCAAGAACAGCCTGGTCAAGCAGTACCAGAAGCTCTTCGAGATGGACGACGTGCGCCTCAAGTTCACGCGCCAGGCCCTCGAGGCCGTGGCCAAGCGTGCGCTCGAGCGCAACAGCGGCGCGCGCGGTCTGCGCGCCATCCTCGAGGACGCGATGCTCGACATCATGTACGAGATCCCCGGCCAGAAGGGCGTGAAGGAGCTCGTGGTGAACGAGGAAGTCATCTCGCGCCACGAGCAGCCGCTGGTCGTGTACATGGAGGAAGCCACGCCGGCGTGAGGCGCGGCCCGGCGGCTCGGGGGCGGTGGGACGGCGCGAGCGCGCGTCCCGGTCGGGTGGCGTGCGAGCGGTCGTGCTTGCGCGCGCCCCGGCGGCGGACAATTCTTCGTCGCGGGCTCACGCCGGTCGGTGTGCCCGTGCGCCCGTACCGCGCCGCCCGGCCGGGTGAGAGCGATAGGTAGGACGATGTTCTTCAAGAACGACGACAAGGCGGCCGCGGTGGTCGCGCTTCCGCTGCTGCCGCTGCGCGACATCATCGTGTTCCCGCACATGATCTCGCAGCTCTTCGTGGGGCGCGAGCGCTCCATCGCGGCGCTCGAGGAGGCGATGGGCCGCGACAAGGAGATCTTCCTCGCCGCGCAGCGCCACGCGAAGACGAACGACCCCACGGCCGAGGACATCTTCACGGTGGGGACGGTGGGCGACATCCGGCAGCTCCTGCGCCTGCCCGACGGCACCGTGAAGGTGCTGGTCGAGGGCAAGCGGCGCGCGCGCATCCTGCGCTACGCCGAGCAGACGCCGTGCTTCATGGTCGAGGCCGAGCCGATCCTCGAGCCCGACGCGCGCGACGTGACGAGCGAGGCGCTCATGCGCAGCGTGCAGGCCACCTTCGAGACCTACGTGAAGCTCAACAAGAAGGTGCAGCCCGAGGTGCTGATGAGCGTGCAGGCCATCGACGAGCCGAGCCGCCTCGCCGACACCATCATCGCTCACCTGCCCACGGTGAAGCTCGCCGACCGCCAGGGCTTGCTCGAGATGGCCGACCCGCGCCAGCGCCTCGAGCGGCTCATGGAGATCATGCAGAGCGAGATCGAGATCCTGCAGGTCGAGAAGAAGATCCGCTCGCGCGTGAAGCGCCAGATGGAGCGCACGCAGAAGGAGTACTACCTCAACGAGCAGATGCAGGCGATCCAGAAGGAGCTCGGCGGCGGGGAGCGCGACGAGTTCAAGAACGAGATCCAGGAGCTCACCGAGGCGGTCAAGCGCAAGCGGATGAGCAAGGAGGCGACCGAGAAGATCAAGAAGGAGCTGAAGAAGCTCAAGATGATGCACCCCACGAGCGCCGAGGCGACCGTGGTGCGCAACTACATCGACTGGGTCCTCGATTTGCCCTGGTTCGAGAAGAGCGAGGAGCGCTTCGACATCGAGGAGGCCGAGCGGATCCTCGAAGAGGACCACTACGGCATGAAGAAGATCAAGGAGCGCATCCTCGAGTACCTGGCCGTCCAGGCGCTCACGAAGCAGCTCCGCGGTCCGGTCCTGTGCCTCGTGGGGCCGCCGGGCGTGGGCAAGACGAGCCTCGCCAAGAGCATCGCCCGCGCGACGGGCCGGCGCTTCGTGCGCCTGAGCCTAGGCGGCGTGCGCGACGAGGCGGAGATCCGCGGACACCGGCGCACGTACATCGGCGCCTTGCCCGGCAAGATCATCCAGAGCCTGAAGAAGGCCGGCACCAACAACCCGGTGTTCCTGCTCGACGAGGTCGACAAGATGTCGAGCGACTTCCGCGGCGACCCGGCCGCGGCGCTGCTCGAGGTGCTGGATCGGGAGCAGAACAACTCCTTCAACGATCACTACCTCGACCTCGACTACGACCTCTCGGACGTGATGTTCATCACCACCGCCAACACGCTCGGCGGCATTCCGATCCCGCTCCAGGACCGGCTCGAGATCCTCTCGCTCGGTGGCTACACCGAGTTCGAGAAGCTCAACATCGCCGTCAAGTACCTCATCCCGCGCCAGCGCAAGGAGTGCGGCCTCGAGGAGCTCAAGCTCAGCATCACCGAGACGGCCGTCCGCACCATCATCCACCACTACACGAAGGAGAGCGGCGTGCGCAGCCTCGAGCGCGAGCTCGCGAGCGTGTGCCGCAAGGTGGCGCGGCGCGTCGTCGCCGAGGGCAAGGACAAGCCCATCGAGGTGAACGGCAAGGCGATCCCGAAGCTCCTCGGTGTGCCGAAGTACCAGCTCGGGCGCAAGGAGGCGAAGGACGAGATCGGCCTCGTGAAGGGCCTCGTGTACATGTCGACCGGCGGCGATCTGCTCGACACCGAGGCGAGCGTCGTGCCGGGCAAGGGCAAGCTCGTCATCACGGGCCTCTTGAAGAAGGGCATGGAGGAGAGCGGGCGCGCGGCCGTGAGCTACGTGCGCGGGCGGCTCGAGCGCTTCGGGCTGCCGGCCGACCTCTTCGACCGCATCGACATCCACGTGCACTTCCCCGACTTCGTGCCGAAGGACGGGCCGAGCGCCGGCGTCACCATGGTGACGGCGATCGCGAGCGCCGTGCTCAAGGTGCCGGTCAAGTGCGACGTCGCGATGACGGGTGAGATCACGCTGCGCGGGCGCGTGCAGCCGATCGGCGGCCTGAAGGAGAAGCTGCTCGCGGCCCACCGCGCCGGCATCGGCACGGTCGTGCTGCCGCTCGACAACCGCAAGGACCTGCGCGACATCCCGCGCCGCGTGCTCCGGCACCTGCGCCTCGTGCTCGTCGATCACGTGGACGAGGTGCTGCGCGAGGCGCTGCGGCTGCCGGATCCGGAGGCGATGCTCGGACCGCCCCGGACGACGATCGAGTTCCGCGACGGCGAGCTCTTCGTGCGGCAGGGCGCGCCGAACGCCGGCGAGCTGCCCCCGAAGAGCCCGACGTCGCCCGAGCCCGCGCCGGCGCTGTCGTAGGCGCTTTCGGCCCGCGAGGGCGGGGCCGTGGCGGGGTGTGGCACCAGTGCTTGTCGCCCCCGCCCGGCCGGCGTAGACGCGCGCCATGCAACGCCGCGCGCTCCTCTCCGTCTCCGACAAGACCGGCATCGTCGACTTCGCTCGGGCGCTCGTGCGCCACGGCTTCGAGCTGCTCTCGACGGGCGGCACGCTGAAGGCGCTCCGCGACGCCGAGGTGCCGGCACGCTCGGTCGAGGACTTCACGGGCTCGCCCGAGGTCATGGACGGCCGGGTCAAGACGCTGCACCCGCGCGTCCACGGCGGCCTGCTCGCGCGCCTCGGTCGCGACGACGCCGACCTCGTGCGCCTCGGGGCGGCCCCGATCGACGTCGTGGTCGTGAACCTCTACCCCTTCGAGCGCACCGCGGCGCGCGCCGGTGCCAGCCGCGAGGACATCATCGAGAACATCGACATCGGCGGCCCGTCGATGCTGCGCAGCGCCGCCAAGAACCACGCGCGCGTGGCCGCCGTCTGTGACCCGACCGACTACGCGCTGCTCGTCGAGGAGCTCGAGCGCACGGGTGGCCTCGGCGCCGAGACCCGGAGCTGGCTCGCGGCCAAGGTCTTCGCGCACACCGCCGCGTACGACGGCGCCATCTCGAGCTACCTCTCGACCGATACGGTACCGGCGCCTGGGCACCATCCGTTGCCGCGCTACCTCACGGTGGCGCTCGAGCGCGTCGCCGCGCTCCGCTACGGCGAGAACCCCCATCAGTCGGCGGCCCTGTACCGCGAGCGGACCGCGCCGCCGACCAGCCTGTGCGCCGCGGAGCAGTTCGGCGGCAAGGAGCTTTCGTTCAACAATTACCTTGATTTGCACGCGGCAATTGAAGTGTTGCGCGAGCACGAGAGCCCGGCGGCTGCGGTCATCAAGCACGGCAATCCGTGCGGCCTCGCCAGCGCGCGCTCGCTCGCGGAGGCCTATCGGCTCGCGCGCGAGGGCGATCCGGTGAGCGCGTTCGGCGGTGTCGTGGCGCTGAACCGCACGGTCGATCCGGCGACCGCGGAGATCCTCGCCGAGACGTTCCTCGAGTGCATCATCGCTCCGTCGTTCACGCCGGAGGCCCGCGAGAGGCTCCACGCCAAGGCCGCGCTGCGGCTGCTCGAGACCGTCGTGTTTCCGGCGGCGTCGGGGCTCGACTTCCGACGCGTGGGTGGCGGCTTCGCCGTCCAGGACGCGGATGCCACGGGGACGGGCGAGGTGGCCGCGGGCAAGGTGGTGACGAAGCGGGCGCCCACGCCCGAGGAGCTCGCGAGCCTCGCCTTCGCCTGGAGCGTGTGCAAGCACGTCAAGTCGAACGCCATCGTGCTGGCGCGCGGGACCCAGGTGGTCGGGGTCGGAGCGGGGCAGATGTCGCGCGTCCAGAGCGTCGACATCGCCTGTGCGAAGGCGGCCGAGCGCGCCAAGGGGAGCGTCCTCGCCTCGGACGCCTTCTTCCCGTTCCCCGATGGGCTCGAGCTCGCCGTGCGTCACGGCGTGACGGCGGTCGCGCAGCCGGGGGGCAGCAAGAAGGACGCCGACGTCATCGCGGCGGCCGACGCCGCGGGGGTCGCCATGGTCTTCACCGGCGTGCGGCACTTCCGGCACTGAGCGTTCCCGTCGCGACGGCGCCCCCGCGGAGCGGCGCCGCGTGCGCGTCGCGAACTTGGCCCCGCGCTCGCAGCCGTGGTCGAGGTGGCGTGCGCGCCCCGTCGTGGCGCGCGAGGAGCGACCGCCGTGGCCACCTTGCGCGAAGCCTGCAGCGTCTGTGGAAACGACTTCGACGTCACGTTCCGCTACCAGATGGAGGAGCGGGACGGGGGCTTCCTGTTCTTCTGCAGCCAGACGTGCCTCGATCACAGCCACGCCGGGGCGGGCAGCGTCGCGTGCGACGGCTGCGCCAAGCGCTTCGCCGTGAGCCTCGTGTCGCAGGTGCTCTACGTGGCGGGCGCTCGCAAGCACGCCTGCAGCATGGCGTGCCGCTCGCTCATCGTGCGCGAGGCGGCCGGCGCGCGCCTCGGCGACGTGGCGCGCGGCTCGAGCGAGGCTGCAGGGCCCGCCGCGGAGCAGGGGAGCGAGCGCGTCCCGGCGGCGCCCGAGGCCGCGCCCGCGACGCTGCGCGCGAGCGCGATCCCCGCGGCCGTCGGGGTGGCGGGTGTCGCCGCGGTGCCGGTGGCGCCGCACGCTCAGGCGGTGGCCCCGGCCGCGCGGGCCTCGAGCCCGACGCGTAGCGCCGCGGCGGCGGCAGCGCCGCGCGCGCCGCGCGCGCCCGTGTCGCCGGCTCCGACCGCTCACGCCGAGGGGCGCGAGCCGGCGCCGCGCTGCATCGCGGTCTTCAACCACAAGGGCGGCACGGGCAAGACCACCACCTCGGTGAACCTCGCGGCGGGCCTCGCGGACCGGGGCAAGCGCGTGCTGCTCGTCGACACGGACTCGCAGGGCAACGTGGCGGTGTCGCTCGGCGCCTCGGCCGAGCGCTCGCTCTACCACGTGCTCGTGATGGGTCTGCGCCCGGCCGACGCCGTCCAGAACGTGCGCCCGAACCTCGATCTGTTGCCGTCGAACGAGACGCTCGCCGCCGCGGAGCTCTACCTCGCCGGCCGCCAGAGCCGCGATCGCGTGCTCGCGCAGCGGCTCGCCCCGGCGCTCGCGGCCTACGACTACGTCATCGTCGACTGCTCGCCGAGCCTGTCGCTCATGAACCAGAACGCCCTCTGCCTGGCCGAGGGCGTGCTCGTGCCGGTGGCGTGCGACTACCTGTCGCTCGTCGGCGTGCGTCAGGTCCTGAAGACCGTCAAGAACGTCAACGCGCTGCTCCACCACCGGCTCTCGATCTGGGGCGTGCTGCCGACCTTCTTCGACGCGCGCGCCAACATCTGCGTCGAGGCGCTCGGCACGCTGCGCTCGCACTTCGGCGATCGCTGCCTCGCGCCGGTGCGTGCCACCATCAAGCTGAAGGAGGCCCCGGCGCAGGCGCGCTCGATCTTCGAGCACGCGCCGGGGACCTACGGCTCGGAGGACTACCGCGCGCTCGTGGAGCGCGTGCTCGTCGGCCTCGGCGCCGACGTGGCGCCTGCGAGCGAAGCGGCGGCGAGCGAGCGATCCCAGCGCGGGGCGGAGCTCCTGGCGACGGGCTGAGGCGAGCAAATGGAGACGCGCATGACGAGAAGTGGACAGCTCGGAACCGACGGCGCCGACCGGACCTCGGACGGGGACACCAGGCACTACGCGACCGTCGAGGGCAGCGCCCGCGACCTCGCTGGGACGGGGAGCGCGGCGCGCAGCACGCGCGCTGCCGCCGACGCGCTCTTCGACCGAGACGAGGTGGAGGGCGTGCTGCACGGCGCGTTCTACGCCGCAAGGCGGGGCGACGGCGCGGGGCGCGCGCTCGGTCCGAAGGACCGCCCGGAGCACTACAAGGTGATCTGCATCTCCATGTACCTGGACGCCCTGGCCGAGCTCGACCGCATGGTGACCGAGCTCAAGCGGCGTGGCTTCACCAAGGCGAACCGGAGCGCGCTCATCCGGCACGCGCTCAGCATGGTCGACCTCGACAAGGTCCCGCGCGGGCTGTGACGTCTCAGGGCCCGGACTGCCCGGGCAGGCGCGTCACGGCCTCGGCGAGCGGCTGGTGGGCCAGGCAGAACACGTCGAGCCCGAGGGGCGTGACGCTCGCGATGCCCGCCTCGTAGGCGGCGGTGTCGGTGCCGCTCTCGGTGTCGTGACGCACGCGCGAGCCGCCGATCCACAGGTACTCGCGATCGCGGGGGTCCTTGCGGTAGACGACGTCGTCCTCGTAGCGCCGCCGTCCGAGCCGCGTCGCCGCGAGCTCCCAGCGCTCGCCGGGCGGCACGTTGACGTTGAGGAGCGGCGGGGGCGGCGCGCCGTCGGCCGCGCGCGTGCCGAGGGCGGACGAGAACTCGGTCTTGCTCGTGCCGAGCTCGGCCAGCAACGCCGCGACGACCCGCGCGCCGAGCGCCGCCGCGGCCGGGGCGTCGGCGCGCGCGTCCGCCGAGACGGCGACGGCCGGGATGCCGCGGTGGGCGGCCTCGCGCGCCGCCGCGACCGTGCCCGAGTACATGACGTCCACGCCGAGGTTCGGCCCGTGGTTCATGCCGCTCACGACGGCCGTGGGTGCGCCGGGCAGGATCTTGGTGCCGGAGTGGAGCGCCACGTACACACAGTCGGCGGGCGTTCCGTCGAGCGCGAAGACGCGCTCGGACACGCGCCGCAGCCGGAGCGGCGTCGTCAGCGTGAGCGCGTGGCTCGTGGCGCTCTGATCGCGCTCGGGTGCACACACGACGACGTCCGCGAAGCGCTCGAGCTCGACCGCGAGCAGACGCAGCCCGTGGGCGTTCCAGCCGTCGTCGTTCGAGAGCAGGATGAGCGGGCGCGCCATCAGCCCCCGAAGAGGCGCTTGGGCAGCGCGCCGAGCAGGCGGAAGAACGCGGCGATGCGACCGAAGAAGCGCGCTCCGCCGCGCACCTCGGCCATCGAGAACGCGACCGTGCGCAGGGCCGGCGTGTACGGATACCACCACAGCTCGCGCGCGCCGCGGTTCCGGTCCTCGAGCACGAAGCGCACGCGCGTCAGCGCCGACAGGCAGTGCGGGCTGTTGGTGACGCCGTAGCCGGTCTCGCCGGTGCCGGTCCACGGCGCGGCCGGCAGGGCCGCGGTGAAGGCGTGGTTGTTGATGGTGACGACGCCGCTCCGGAGCTGGCGGGCGAGCTCGCGGCCGTGGCGGATCTTGCGCGTCCAGATGCTGGTCGTGAGCCCGAAGCGCGACGCGTTGGCGCGCGCCACGGCCTCGGCCTCGTCCTTGACGACGACGATCGGCAGGATGGGCCCGAAGGTCTCGTCGCACATGAGCGGCGTGTCCTCGTCGGTGAGCCGGACGACCGTCGGCGGGAAGTCGAGCGAGGTTGGGTCGTCGGGCTCGCCGCCCGCGAGGAGCTCGGCGCCGCCCTCGAGCGCCGCGCGCAGGTGGCCGAGGACGAGGTCGCGCTGCGCCTCGGTCGTCATGCGGGTCGTGTCCACGCCGGGGCGCAGGGCCTTCGTCGCGGCGACGATGCGCGGGATGAGCTCCTTCTCGATCGCTTCGACCACGTACACGCGCTCGATGGCCGCGCAGTTCTGGCCCGCGTTCGTGAAGGCGCCCCAGACGATGCCGTTGGCCGTCCGATCGAGCCGGGCGTCGGCGAGCACGATGGCGGCGTCCTTGCCCCCGAGCTCGAGCGAGACCGGGATGAGCTGCTCCGCGCACGCCACCGCGACCTTGCGGCCCGTGGCGACGCTGCCCGTGAACACGACGAGATCGACGCCGGCGTGCACCAGGGCCGCGCCCACCTCGCGACCCCCCTCGACGAGCGTCAAGACGCCCTCGGGCAGGAGCCCCGCGAACAGGGCCGCGACGAGCGCGCCCGCGCGAGGCGTGATCTCGCTCGGCTTGAAGAGCACGGCGTTGCCGGCGAGCAGGGCCGGCACGAGCGTGCGCAGCGGGATCGCGATCGGGAAGTTCCAGGGCGTGATGAGCGCGACGAGGCCGCGCGCCTCCTTCGAGATGCGGCCGCTCTTGCCGGGGTAGGACAGCGGATCGAGGTCGACCGGGCTGCCCTCGAGCAGCTCCTCGACGTGGTTGCACCAGTAGTCGACGAGGTCGGCGTTCGGCAGCACCTCGGAGAGCACGGCCTCCTCGACGGGCTTGCCGCATTCCTCGTGGAGGAGCGCGCCGATCTCCCGCGCGCGCTCGAGCAGGCGGCGCTTGAGACCGAAGAGGGCCTCGATGCGCTCGGGCAGGGCGGTCGCGCCCCAGTCCTTCTGCGCCCGGCGCGCGCGCGCCACGAGCTCGTCGAGCTCCGGCGTGACGCTCGGTAGAGCCTCGCCGCCAGCCGGTGCGCCCGCCTCGTCCGCGCCGTCCGCCTCGTCCTTCGAGCTGGCCGCGACCCCTTCTTCCGCCTGTTGCATCGCCCTTCGTATCGGCCGACTGCGGCGCTAGGTCAAGGGTGGACCAGGGTGGGATCCCGGCTGACGGCGGGGCCCGGAGAAAACCGCCAGCGCCAGGGACGCGGTCCGAGTCGGGACGCGAAACGGTCGGACGTCACAGGACGTCGGCCGGGAAGGCCATCACGGCGTCGATGCCCGCGGCGCCGGCCACGAGCGCGACCAGGCGATCGAGCCCGAGGGCGTTGCCGGCGGCGGGGGGCATGCCCTCCTCGAGCGCCGCGAGGAAGCGCTCGTCGATGGGGTAGGCGGGCTTGCCGCTGCGCAGCCGCTCGGCCTGGTCGCGCTCGAGGCGCGCGCGTTGCTCCGTCGCGTCCGTGAGCTCGCCGAAGCCGTTGCAGAGCTCGACGCCCGCGAGGTAGAGCTCGAAGCGCTCGCAGAGCTCCGGATCGTCGGGCTTGCGGCGCGCGAGCGAGGCCTGGCTCGCCGGGTAGTCGCAGAGGAAGACCGGCACGTCGAACGCCGCGAGCCCGGGCTCGACCCGCTCGACGAGCAGCCGGAAGTAGCGCTCCTCGTCGCGGGCCGCGAGCTCGAGCACCTCCGCGCGCCCGACGCCGGCGAAGCGCGCGAAGGCCTCCGCCACGCCGAGGCGCGCGAAGGGGCGGTCGAGGCGGATCTCACGCTCGCCGACCCGGACGGCTGCGCGGTCGCCGCCGCGCGCGCCGTGCGTGCCGAGCGCGCGCACCAGCTCCTCGGTATCGGTCATGACCTCCTCGACCGTCGCGAAGGCCCGGTACCACTCGAGCATCGTGAACTCCGGGTTGTGCCAGCGCCCCTGCTCGTCCCGCCGGAATGCGCGACCGAGCTGGAAAATACGGGGCAGACCGCCGGCGAGCAGGCGCTTCATCTGGTACTCGGGCGAGGTCGAGAGGAACGCGGCGGGGCGTGCGGCGTCCCCGGGCGAGCGCGCGAGCTCGAACGCGTCGAGGTGCACGTCGAGGCCCGGCGACGGCACGACGAGCGGCGTCTCGACCTCGAGGAAGCCGCGCGCCTCGAGGAACGCGCGCGTCGCCCGCACGAGCTCGGCCCGGAGCGCGAGCGCGCTCCCGAGCCCGCCCGCTCCGAGCCGGTGCGCCTCGCCGCCCGGGCGCGCGCGCCCGCCGGGCCGCTCGACGACGCGCCAGCCCTCGAGCGCGATCGCGGTGCGGGCGCTGGCGCCGGCGGCCGCCACCGCCACATCGGCCTCGACGACGACGAGCTCGCCCGGGACGTGGGAAGCGCCGCGGCGCGCCGCCGCGGACGGCCCGTCGACCGGTGTTCCGAGCGGCAGCCGCCCGAGGGCGTCGGCGAGCGCGAGCTCCTGCCCGCGCCCCGCCGCGACGCGCCCGCCCACGCGCACGCGGCCGCGAGGCCCGCCGGGGGCGACGACGTCGCTCGGCGCGTGGATCGGCCTCGGAACGTCGGCTCGCGTGCGGGACGCCATGCCGCCGTGCTAGCAGTCCGCGCGGCATCCGGGAAGGGCGCCCGCCCGCGGGCGTGCCCTGCGCCCGCCCACGTTGGGCTTGCAGCGCGCCATCCCGTGCCGCTACCGTCCCCGGCATGAGTGCACGCCGCGACAAAGGGGAGAAGGTACCGGGGGAGCGCGAGTGGGTCATGATCGCGCTCGACGAGAAGGTCGCCCGCCGGCAGGGGATGCCGAAGGAGCTGCCGGTACCGAAGGACGAGTTCGAGAAGATGGCGGACAAGGGGCTGAACCCCGAGATCGTCGTCGCGTGGATCAAGGACTTTCTCACCAACTCGCCGATGGGCCAGAGCGGCGAGTGGCGGCGGCGGCAGGTGAACTTCGTCAACGCGGCCGAGGCCTACGTCGACAAGCAGCCGCTCTACAAGAAGGCGCAGGAGGCGTTCGCCAAGAACGACTACGAGGGGGCGATCAAGGCCCTGAAGAAGATCACCATCCTCGACGATCGCGACGACTCGGCGAAGCTGAACCTCGCCTCCGCGCACGCGAACAAGGGCGAGCACGACAAGGCGCTGAAGCTCCTGAAGCAGGTCGAGAAGACCTTCGCCGACGATCCGGACTACCACATGACGGTCGCGCAGCTCCACGTGAGCCGCCAGGACATCGAAGGCGCGACCAACTCGCTCGTGCTCGCGCTCGAGGCGAAGCCCGATCACCGCGGCGCGATGGAGCTGCTCGTGAAGCTCGGCGTGCTGACGCAGATCTACGACAACCCGCGCGACGCCAAGACGGTCACCTTCGTGCGCTCGGACTCGGTCCTCGACTACCTGAAGGAGCTCTGGGACAAGGAGGCGCGGAGCGCCGACTACTACCTCGAGCAGCTCGGCTACCACGCGAGCGAGAGCCGCCACGCGGCGGCGCTCGAGGCGGCGGAGCGGGCCCTCGCGCTCGCCGCGGGCGCGGCCGCTGCGCGGGCCAAGCTCGGGCGGGTGGCGGCCCTGCGCGCGCTCGGCCAGAAGGACGCGGCGCTCGCGGCCGCCGAGGCCTGCGCGTCGGAGCACCCGGACGACTCGAGCGCACACGTCGAGCTGTCGCTGTGCCTCGAGGCGCTCGGCAGGAGCGACGAGGCGCGGGCCGCCGCCGAGAAGGCGCTCGCCGCGAACGCGAGCGACCTCGAGGCGATCTACATCCGCTACTGGCCCAAGGACCGCGAGGCCCTGGCCCAGGTCGCCGAGGCCGTACCGCACCTGCGCGACTACGCGAAGCACCACCCCGACGCGCCCGGCGCCTGGCGCTCGCTCGCGCGGGCGGAGCTCGTGTGCGGCAACGAGGAGGCGGCGCTCGAGCTCTTCAAGAAGGCCGTCGAGCTCACGCCCGACGACGACGAGCTCAGGAGCGAGTGGTGGCAGGAGCTGGCGCGCGGGACGCACTACCAGGCGATCCTCGACGACGCCAAGAAGCTCGGCGACCTCTCGCGCCGCAGCTGGAAGCTCCGCTGGAACGAGGCCGAGGCCTACCGCGGCGCGGGCAAGCTGATGGAGGCGCGGGCCTGCCTCACGGCGCTCAACATGGACGACAGCCTGCACGTCGACATCCGCAAGCGCGCCAAGCGCTTCGTGAGCGAGCTCGGCATGCCGGCGGCACCCGCGGCTCCGCCTGCGGGCGAGCCCGGCGCCCCCGCGCCGGGGGGCTGAGGGCGCGGGCCCCGAGCGAGCGTCACCGCGCCGCGGCGGCGGCCTTCGGCGCGGGCTTCGCCGGCGCCTCCTTGGCACCGCGCCCGAGCAGGCGCAGGAACCACTCCTTGCGGAAGAAGAGCCCGATCATCACCCAGCAAGCGACGAGCGACACGGCCGTGAGGGCGTAGTAGCGCGAGTCGTTGTACTCGGTGTTGAGCCAGATGATCTGCGTGACGGCGGCCAGGCCGTAGAGCAGGAGCTCGATCGAGGCGCGCAGCTTGATGAGCGGCGCCGAGAGGATGAGGAACGAGTAGTAGTAACAGGTGAGCTGCGACAGGAGGATGATGAACACCTGTCCCAGGCACTGGGCGACCCACAGGCTCTTGATGCGCCAGGTGACGAGCCCGAAGCCGAGCAGCGTGAGCCCCGTGATGGCGTAGGCGACGAGCTTCCACTTGTCGTAGCGCTCGTTGCGCATGCGCTTCCAGACCTCGAAGGGGTCCGTGAGGCGGTTGTCGCGCGTGAACTGCATGCGGCCCGTCGCCTGGCACTTGTCGGGCGGGTCGGGCGGGTCCTTCTTCGTGTCGACCGAACAGGGCGTCGGGTTGTGCGACACGAGCACGCGCAGACCCATGTGGTTCGTGAGCGGCGTCTGGTCGTGGACCTTGAGCGTGTGCTCGTAGAAGTCCTTGTAGCTCGATTTCCCCGAGGCCCACAGGCTCGCGGGGATGAGCAGCGCCGCCGCGATGACGCCGCCGAGCAGCATGCGCCCGTGGTCCGGGTGGATGCGCCGCTTGCGGACGATGTGCGCCACGAAGGGCAGGAGCGTGCCGATGACGACCAGGCCCGGGAACACGCGCAGCAGGCCCGCGTAGACGACGGCCGCGCCGGCGAGCTTGAAGCAGCGCTTGCGGATGCACGCGACGCTGAAGACGAGGAAGAAGATCCAGTCCTGGCGCAAGAGCGCGCCGCCCGTCCAGAGGAACGGCGCGGAGGACTGCGTGCCCCAGAAGATCGCGGCCACCGCCATCACGCGCCAGCCGAAGCCCCAGTACAGGGCGGCGAACATGCCCGCGAGGTACAAGAGATCGAGCGTCGCCAGCAGCTGCAGGTAGCGCACGCTCGCGAAGTGGAGCTCGCCCAAGACCTTGCCCGCGATGGTCCACACCGGCGGCGGGTTGTACCCGTGGTCCTGCTGCATCTGGGCCCACCAGCCCGGTCCGGGGCCGGACACGATGCGGAAGAACTTGACGTCCTGCTTGTACTCCTCCCAGCGCTCGGGGCTGAAGCGGTCGGTGCAGTAGTCGCGCGTGGCGAGGATCTCCTTGACCGGGATGAGGAGGTTCGCGTCGACGAGGGCGTCCTTCGGCGGGGGGCCGCCCAGGGCGGGCTCGCCGACCTCGCGAGCCAGCGCCTCGACCTCGGCGCGCGTGTCCGCGTCGAGGGGCGCGCCCTTGCCGAGCGCCAGATCTTCGAGCTTCTGGCGGGCCGCGTCGTCGGTCACCATGAGCCGCAGATCGCCGAGCACCTCGTCGACGGCGCGGCGCGCCTCGTCGCTAGGCAGGGGCGTGCCGAGCTTGCGCACCTTCTTGTCCGGGTGCCGCATCTCCTTCTGCCAGTCCTCGCGGCGCGCCGTCGGAGCGCCGTCGCTCTGCACGAGGACCTCGCCCATCTCGTCCTGGGCGACCACGGCGCAGCGGTAGAGGTCGGTGTACCCGAGCTCCTTGAAGTACTTGGCCCCCATGTAATAGTGGTACTGATCCCACCGGTGGTAGTACTTCGGGTAGCCGAACTTGAACGAGTTGAAGTAGGCGACGACGGCCGCTAGCGCGAGCGCGAACGCCGCGAAACGCTTCCAGCGCTCGCTCACCGGCTGCCCGATCCCGCGCCGGTGCTGCTCGTAGAACACGCCCGCCGCGGCGAGGATCGCGATGCCCGCCTTCGAGATGGCGACGGCGCGCTCCTGGTCCGGGACGACCGCCTCCATGGCCACGAAGAACAACAGGCCCGTGATCGCAGCCGCGACCCAGCGGAACACGGCGCGCGCGCGCTCGCGTAGCGCCAGGTCCACGAAGTAGACGAGCGCGAGGTAAGCGACCGTGCCGAGGACCAGCAGAACCGTCTGGGTGACAGAAAGCTTCATGATCTCGCGGTGCGCAAGGGCTAGGCACCCATAGCAGAACTACCGTGTGCGCGGATACCGGCTCGGCGCTCCGGCTGCGCTTTCAGCTCCAGAGCCCGAGGAGCCGGTAGACGAGGAGCGGCTCGCCGTCGCGGACCGCCTCCGCCTCGCGGGGCACGACCACGAGCGCGTCGGCGTGGGCGAAGCCGACGACCGCCCCGGACGCCTGGTTCGGCGCGAGCACCGCGACCTCGGTGCCGGCCTCGAGCACGAGCCGAGCCCGCAGGAGCTCCATCCGTCCCGGCGTGTGCCGGAGCGCGCCCCGCACCGGCAGGCGCGTGGGCACGGGCACCGGGTGCGCGTCGCCCTGCAGGGCGCGCAGGAGCGGTACGCCGAGGAGCGTGAACATGACGGTCGCGGCGGCCGGGTTGCCCGGCACCGAGAGGACGCGCGCACCCGTGCCGTCGGCCCTGCGCCCGAAGGCGGTCGGCTTGCCGGGCTTGACCGCGACGCCCCAGTACGCGAGCTCGATCCCGCAGGCGTCGAGGGCCGGCCGCACCCGGTCGTGGTCGCCGACGCTCACGCCGCCGATGGTCACGCAGAGGTCGGCGGCGACGAGCGCCTCGCGGAGCGCGGCCTCCGTGGCCGCGTCCTCGTCACAGAGCGGGGGCAGGCAGCGGACGATCGCCCCCGCGGCGCGCGCGATGGCGGCGAGCGCGAAGGAGTTCGAGTCGGGGATCGAGCGCGTGTCGCCCGCACGCGCCGGGTCGCCGGGTGCCCGCAGCTCGTCGCCCGTCGGCAGGATGGCGACGACGGGTCGCCGGCCCACGTAGAGGTGCGCGTGATCGAGCGCCGCGGCGAGCGCGACGGCGCCGGGGTGGAGGCGCGTGCCCGCGGCGAGGGCGAGCGCCCCCTCGGCCACGTCTTCACCGGCGTGGCGCACGTTCGCTCCCGCCTTCGGCGTCTTTGCGAGCGTCACGAGCTCGCCGGCGCGCTCGACGACCTCTTGCATGACGACCGTGTCGGCACCGGGGGGCAGCTCGGCACCGGTGAAGATGCGCGTGGCACAGCCGGGCGCGTGGGCCGGCAGCGCACCGCCCGCCCGGCTCTCGCCCGCGACCCGCAGCGTGTGCGGCGCTGCGCCCGCGAGCTCGGCCGCGCACAGGGCGTAGCCGTCCACCGCCGAGTAGGTGAAGGCCGGCATCGGCCGCGGGCTCGTGAGGTCGCGCGCGAGCACGCGGCCCGCGGCCTCCGCCGTGGGGACTCGCTCCACACCGAGGCGCGCCGCCCCGGCGAGCGTCCGCTCGAGCGCCTCCTCGAACGAGATCACGTGCCGTGCCCTCCGGCGCCGCCGCGCGGGCCGTGGTCGTGCCCGTGGTGGTGGCCCCCGACGCCGCGGGCGAGCGCGACGGCGTGGCCGAGCGTCGGGGCGAGGAGCGACTCCACGCCGAGGCGTACGGCCTTGGGGCTGCCCGGCAGGAGCACGACGAGCACGGGACGCGGCGGCTCACCGGCGGCGACGAAGCCGGCCGTCGCGCGCGACAGGATGGCGCGCGGGCCGATCTGATCCCAGGAGAGGCGCCGGAAGGCCTCGCCGAAGCCCTCGAGCGTCTTGTCGAACAGCGGCGCGATGGCCTCGATCGCGATGTCGCGCGGGGCGACGCCCGTGCCACCGGTGCACACGACGGCGTCGACGGACGGGTCGCGGCACAGGCCGAGCACGCTCGCCGTCAGGGCCTCGCGCTCCTCGCGCACGATGGCGTGGGACAGGACCGCGAAGCCGGCGTCGCCGAGGAGCGCGCCGAGCAGCCGGCCGCCCTCGTCGTCCGCCGAGGTCCGGGTGTCGCTGAAGGTGAGGGTGGCCACGCGCTCCACGACGGCGGCTTACGTGGGTCGCGCGCACGCCGCAAGCGTGCGGCCCACTCACGACCGAAAACTGAAAACTACGATTGCCGCCCGTGCACGCGGTGCGCTACAGCCTTGCCCTCGTGTCCGCACCCCTCATTCCCTACATCGATCTCCCGGTCCAGATCCCCGAGAAGCCGCTCGAGTTTCTCGGTCTCTCGCTGTCCATCAAGATCTTCGGGATCCTGGTGGCGATCGGGGTCTACGTCGGCGTGATGGTGTCGATCCGGCGCGCGCGCCAGCGCTTCATCGACCCGAAGCGCATGACCGACTTCATCTTCTGGGTGGTCGCGACGGGCTTCGTGCTGAGCCACGTCCTCGACGCGATCTTCTACCACCCGGACACGGTCGCGAAGAACCCGCTCTACCTTCTCAAGATCTGGGACGGCCTGTCGAGCTACGGCGGGCTCATCGGCGCCGTGATCGGTGCCTTCCTCTGGTCGAAGGTGCGCCGCCGTCCGATCCTCGAGCCGGTCGACGTGTGCGTGAGCGCGTTTCCGCTCGCGTGGGTGTTCGGGCGGCTCGGCTGCTCGACGGTGCACGACCACCCGGGCGCGCTCACCACGAGCTGGATCGGGGTCAAGTACCCGGTCGATCACGGCGGCGCGATCATCGACGGCGTCTACCACGGGCGCTACGACCTCGGGCTCTACGAGATGGTCCTCACCATCCCGCTGGCGCTCGCGTGCTGGTGGCTGTGGCGCCGGCGCCCGTTCCGGGCCCCCGGGTTCTACGTCGGCCTCACGACGGCCTACTACGCGCCGATCCGCTTCGGGCTCGACTTCCTGCGCGTCGGTCCCGAGGAGATGGGCGGCGCCGGCGACCCGCGCTACCTCGGGCTCACGCCCGCGCAGTGGGCGTGCTTCGTGGCGCTCGCGCTCGGCATCTACATGCTCAAGCGGTCGACGAGCCCGGCGGCAGTCGCGGCTGCGGCCGCGAGCGCGACCGCTCGCGCCGAGGAAGCGCGCCTCGCCGAAGAGGACGAGAAGCGCGCCGCGGCCGCCCCGGCCCAGGCGACGAAGGCGCCGCGGGCGGTCAAGGTCGCCGACGAGGAGCCGGCCGACGGCGCGGCGGACGAGGGCACGGCGCGCGACCGGGCGCGGGCCCGCCGCCAGCAGGCCGGAAAGCGCGCGAAGAAGAAGGCGGCCGGGGCGGACGCGAAGCGCGCTCCGAGCGACGAGCCGGCCGAGGCGTCCGGCGAGCCCGAGCCGCCCGCCGAGCCCGATGCCTCGAAAGCCGAAGCGCCGCAGAAGCGCGGCGACGAGAGCGCCGAGGCGGCCAAGCGCGAGGCGAGCGACGAAGCGGACGGAACGCCCGACTCGAGCCCCGGGCGGGGCGCAGGTTGACAAGCGCCCGAAAATCCGTAGAGTGCGCAACCCCACCGTCCGCCTTCGGAGCGGGCGATTCCGTACCAGCCGGCGCGCCGCGACTCGACGAGCGCGCCTTCGAGGCCGGGCCCGAGCGCGCCCGGACGTAGGCCATGCGCGACAACCTGATGCTCAAGTGCGGGAACTGCGGCCGCCACAACTACGTGCGCAACAAGAACAAGCGCACGATGACCCAGAAGTTCGAGATCAAGAAGTACTGTCCGGGGTGTCGGGCTCACCACCCGCACAAGGAAAGCAAGATCTCGAAGGGCTGAGCCGCGCCACGGGCAGCGGCTGGACCTTCTGCGCGGCTGCGCGAGCGGCCGTGCGCGGCTGGCCCCGCGGGGCGGCCCCGCCGCGTGATCCTCGTGGATGCACCTGAAGGACGGCACGTAGGTAGCCGTCTGGCTTGGCGTTTGCCGCCCGCGAGGCCTCGTGCTACACGTGGCGACCGCGGCGGCTCGCGCGGCGGAACTCGCCCGCGCCGGACCGTCCGAGCTGGACCGCTGCCACGGTCCAGCGCTCTGGTCCGCACGGGGCCACGCGCACTGCCTCTCCGGGGCGAACCCCCGGCTCACCTTCACGAGCGTCCAACCCACCATGATCTTCGACTGGCTCTACGGCCTGTTCTCGAATGATCTCGCCATCGATCTCGGTACGGCGACGACGCTCATCTACGTGAAGGGCAAGGGCATCGTCTCCTGCGAGCCGTCCGTGGTCGCCGTGGCCAAGGACGCGCGGGGTGGCACCCGGGCCATCGCGGTGGGGCGCGAAGCCAAGGAGATGCTCGGGCGCACGCCGGGCACCATCACGGCCGTGCGTCCGCTGCGCGACGGCGTCATCGCGGACTTCGAGATCACCGAGGCCATGCTGCGGCACTTCATCGCCATGGCCCACAACCGCCGGACCCTGGTCAAGCCGCGCATCATCATCTGCGTGCCCTTCGGCATCACCGAGGTCGAGAAGCGCGCGGTCAAGGAGAGCGCCGAGGGCGCCGGAGCGCGCGAGGTCTACCTCATCGAGGAGCCCATGGCTGCGGCCATCGGCGCCGGTCTGCCCATCACCGAGCCGACCGGCAACATGGTGGTCGACATCGGTGGCGGCACGACCGAGGTCGCCGTCGTGTCCCTCGCGGGCATCGTGTACTCGCAGAGCGTGCGCGTCGGCGGCGACAAGATGGACGAGGCCATCATGGCCTACATGAAGCGGAAATATAACCTCGCCATCGGCGAGCAGACGGCCGAGCGCATCAAGATCACGGTGGGCAACGCCTACCCGCTCGAGCAGCAGCTCACGATGGAGGTCAAGGGGCGCGACCTCATCGCCGGCATCCCGAAGACCGTGGTGGTCAACTCCGACGAGGTGCGCGACGCCCTGTCCGAGCCGCTCAACGCCATCGTCGAGGCCGTGCTCACGGCGCTCGAGCGCACGCCGCCCGAGCTCGCCGCCGACATCAGCGACAAGGGCATCGTGCTCACCGGCGGCGGTGCCCTGCTCAAGAACATCGACGTCCTCTTGCGCGAGGAGACGGGCCTCCCGGTCATGGTGTGCGACGATCCCATCAGCGCCGTGGTGCTCGGCAGTGGCAAGGCGCTCGACCACATCGAGCTCCTCAAGCAGGTCACGATCAGCTGAGGATGGGCCGCTACCGACAGGCGCGTCGGGCGCGCGGGTGGCGGCCGGGTGACGGGATCGAGGAGGGGAGCGCGCCGTGAACGTCAAGCGCTACCGCGATGCTGCCATCGTGATCGTCGCGCTGGCGGTGCCGTTCTGGTTCCTGCGCTACTCGATCCCCAAGGACCCGCGCACCCTGAGCGGGCCCGACAAGCTCATCCTGCGCGCCATCACCCCGATCCAGTTCGCGGCGACGACGCTGGCGCGCGGTCTGTCGAGCATCTGGACGGACTACATCTACCTGGTCGACGTGAAGGAGGACAACGCGCGCCTCGGCGCCGAGAACGCGCGGCTGCGCGAGCGCGTGCGCGAGCTCGAGCAGCTCGAGGAGGAGAACCGCCGCCTGCGCAAGCAGCTCGGTCTGAAGACCGAGCTCCGGGCCGACCTCGTGAGCGCGCAGGTCGTGGCGAAGGACGCGAACCAGTTCTTCCGCGTGGCACACGTGGTGCTCGACCGGCCGGACCGCGAGATCCCGAACAACGGCATGTTGCCCGTCATCACCCACGAGGGGGTGGTGGGCACGACCGGCAAGGTGGCCGGCGACACGGTCGAGGTGCAGCTCGTGGTCGACGCGGACAGCGGCGTCGACGTGCTGGTGCAGCGCTCGGGCGCGCGCGGCATCCTCATGGGCACCGGCGACGACCGGCGCTACCTCTGCAAGGTGCAGTACGTCAAGCGCACCGACGAGGTGCTGGTCGGCGATCTGCTCGTGACGAGCGGCGTCGGGCGGCGCTTCCCCAAGGGCCTGATGGTGGCGCGCGTGGTCAGCGTGGACCGGCGCGAGTTCGGGCTCTACCAGACGGTACAGGCCGAGCCGACGGTCGACTTCTCGCGCCTCGAAGAGGTGCTCATCGTGGTCAACGCCCCCGAGGTGGGGGCCGCGGCGCCCGAGGGCTCGGCGGCGCCGGCGCGGGGCGCGGCCTCCGGCGCGCCTCCGTCTCCGTGAGCGGGCCATGCGCAACACCGCCTTCGTCGCCCTGGGGCTCGCCCTCATCCTGGCTCAGTCGAACCTGTTCCGGCTGATCGGGCGGCTGCACATCGCCGGCGCGACGCCGAGCCTGCTCTTGCCGCTCATCGTGTTCATGGGCGTCCACGAGTACTCGCTCGGGCGCGGGGCCATCCTGTGCTTCGTGCTCGGCTACCTGCTCGACGTGGTGAGCGCGGCGCCGGTCGGTCTCTACACCTTCAACGTGGTGGCGGTCTTCGTGGTGGCGCGTGCCGCGGGCGTGCGCCTGGCCGCGCAGACCTTCATCACGAAGATCGCGCTCGCCTTCGCGTTCTGCCTGCTCGAGGGCCTGGTGGTGGTCATCCTCACGGCCATCTTCGGCGGCAACGCCGCGCGCTCGCGCGCGCTCGCCACGCTGGTCCTGCCGCACGCGATCTCGACTGCCCTGTTCGCCCCGCTCGTGTTCCGGCTGGCGGAGCGCGTGCATCAGGCCACAATTACCGTCCCGCGACCCGGCGAGACCCCGAACCGATGAGCGTGCTCCAGCAGCGGCCGGACGTCAGCGAGTTCCGCCGACGCTTCAAGTGGCTGGCCCTGTTCCAGCTGCTCTGCTTCGGCGTGCTCGTGGGGCGCTTGTTCCAGCTGCAGCTCCTGCAGGCCGAGGACTACCAGGCCATCGCGCGCGAGAACATCGTCCGGCGCGTCACCCTCGCGACCACGCGCGGCATCATCCGCGACCGCTTCGGGCGACCGCTTTCGGCCAGCCGCCCGGCCTACAACCTCTACGTCACGCCCAAGCGCGTGACCAAGGTCGACAAGGAGGGGCAGCCGCCGGTCATGACGCCGGTGTGGGCCAGGCTCGTCTCCTACCTGAACCTCGGCGACGAGGAGGTCGGACGCCTGCAGCAGAAGCTCGTCGCCATCGTGGCCGAGGGCGGCAAGCGCAAGGATCAGCAGATCCTCCTGAAGGAGGACATCTCCTTCGACGACGTCGCCGTCCTGTCGACGCACGCCCACGAGCTGCCTGGCGTCGACGTGGTCGACGTCAGCGTGCGCTTCTACCCGCAGAAGAGCGTGGGTGCGCACGCCCTCGGCTACATGCGCGAGGTCGACCCCGAGATGCTCGCCGAGATGCGGCGCCAGGGCTACGTCGAGGGCGACCACGTCGGCGCCTCGGGCATCGAGCGCAGCTGGGAGAGCTACCTCCGTGGCACGCGCGGCTGGGAGAAGGTCATCGTCGACGCGCGCGGTGCCCGCCGCCCCATGCGGCCCGGCATCATCGACGGGCCCTCGCGCGTCGATCCCATCCCCGGCCGCGACCTGCGCCTCAGCCTCGACGCCGACGTGCAGGCGGCGATCGAGCGCGCCATGCGCGGCGAGCTCGCGGGTGGCGCGGCGCTCGTGGACGTCGAGAGCGGGCAGATCCTCGGGCTCGTGAGCAAGCCCGGCTACGACCCGAACCAGCTCTCCGGCGGCTCGGGCAAGGGCGTGGTGCGCGACGCCTTCCAGCGCATGTTCTCGGACCAGCTCAAGCCGGCGCTCGACAAGACCGTGTCGGGCGCCTACCCGCCCGGCTCCACGTGGAAGCCGTTCACGGCCCTGGCCGCGCTCGAGAAGGGGCTCATCGACAAGAACGTCCGCACCGTGTGTCGCGGCTACCTCACCTTCGGCAAGCGCGTGTTCAAGTGCACCCAGGCGCACGGCAGCTGCGACCTGCACCGCGCCATCGCGGCCTCGTGCAACGTGTACTTCTACCAGCTCGTCGCCAGCTACGGCGTCACCATGGACATGATCGCCGAGGTGGGCGGGCGCTACGGCTTCGGGCGCCGCACCGGCATCGGCATCAACGCCGAGGCGAGCGGGCGCATGCCGACCAAGGCGTGGATGACGCTGCGCAACAAGGGGCAGTTCCGCCAGGGCTACACCGTCAACGCCGCCATCGGCCAGGGCGCGACCACCGTCACGGTGCTGCAGCTGGCGCTCGCCTACGCCGCGCTGGCGAACGGCGGCACGCTCTACCAGCCGCAGATCGTGCAGGCGGTCGAGACGGCTGGCGGCGACGTGGTGCAGGAGTTCCAGCCGCGCGTGCGGCGCAAGACCAACCTCGACCCGAAGTTCCGCACGCTGGTGCACCAGGCGCTGCTGTCGGGCGTGACCGAGATCGGCGGCACGGCCTACCAGACGTGGCGTCAGCTCGGCGTCGACGTCGCCGGCAAGACGGGCACGGCGCAGGTGTCGCACAAGGCCACGGGCAGTGCCGACCTCGAGCGCGTTTACTACTTCAACCGCGACCACGCGTGGTTCGCGGGCTACGCGCCCACGACCAAGCCCGAGGTTGCGGTGGTGGTCCTCATCGAGCACGGCGGGGGCGGCAGCAAGCACGCGGCTCCCGTGGCGCTCAACATCGTGCGCGCCTGGGAGGATCTGAAGCGCAAGCGCGCGGGCGAGCGGCCGCGCGAGCTCGAGGTCACGCCATGATGCGCGGCGGGCTCGCCGGCCGGCCGCGCGACCATTTCGACTGGCCGCTCTTCATCGCCGCGGCGCTCATCGCGGTGCTCGGGGTCGTGAACCTGTACAGCGCGACCAGCGTCTACATCGGGACGTCGCGCGCGGCGCTCGCCGAGATCTACATCAACCAGGTCTACTGGCTCGCGATCGGCGGCGTGGCGGGCGCCGTCGTGGCGGCGATCGACTACCGGCACATCGAGCGCTTCGCCTACGTCATCTACACGCTCGGGGTCTTCAGCCTCATCGTGGTGGCCGTGCTGGCGCGCGACGTTCGCGGCGCGGCGCGCTGGATCAACATCGGCTCGTTCAGCTTCCAGCCGAGCGAGTTCATGAAGCTCTGCCTCGTCATCGCCGTGGCCAAGTACCTGCACGACGACCCGCGCAGCGAGCCGCGCACCTTGAAAGACATGGCGATCCCGGCGGTGCTGGTCGCGGTGCCGGCGGCCCTCGTGGTGCGGCAGCCCGACCTCGGCACCGCGATCATCATGACGCTGGTGTTCGGGGCCATCGTGGTCCTGACGCGCATGCGCCGCAGCAGCGTGCTCATCTTCGTGGTCTCGATGGCCGTCATCCTGCCGGTCGCGTGGCAGTACGCGCTGCCGTACCAGCGCGCACGCCTCACGTCCTTCCTGAACCCGACGGCGGATCTCAGCGGCATCGGCTACCACGCCCACCACGCGCGCGTGGCGATCGGCAACGGCGGTCTGCTCGGCCAGGGCTTCACGCAGGGGATGCAGAACCAGTACCGCTTTCTGCCGGACCAGTACTCGGACTTCCCGTTCCCGGTGTTCGCCGAGGAGTGGGGCTTCGTCGGCAGCATGGTGCTCATCGGGCTCTACGCCTTTCTCGTGCTCTGGTCGGTGCGCATCGCGGCGCGGGCACGCGATCGATTCGGGGCCGTGCTCGCCGTCGGCTGCGGCGCGGTCATCTTCTGGCACGCCATCTTCAACCTCGGCATGGCGGCGGGCGTCTTGCCGGTCGTCGGGATCACGCTGCCGCTGTTCTCCTACGGCGGGTCCAGCGTCACCACGGTGCTCCTCGCCGTCGCGCTGCTCATGAACGTGTCGATGCGCCGCAACGCGACCTTCTCGCCGGTCGAGCGGCTGTAGGCGCGGTCGGCGGTCGCCGGGGCCCTGGGGCCGCCTCGGCGAGGGGCTTCTACGAGCCCGTCGCGGCTCGGTCGTCAGGCCGTGCGCGAGCGCGGTAGCGCGCGCGGCAGCTGGTCGGCGTCGAGTAGCGGCAGCGGGGCGTCGGCGGCAGGGCGGAGCAGGGCCAGCACGGCGAGGGCGGCCTGCTTGCGGGCCGGCAGGGCAGCCACGGTCGCGGGTGCCGCGGCCCCGGCCACCGCCTCGTGGAGCGCGTCGAGCTCGAGGCCGGTCGCGGTCGCGCCGACGCAGGCCGGACAGCCCGCCCGGCAGGGGCAGCTCAGGATGAGCGCGCCGGCCTGGGCGAGCAGCTCGGCGGCGCGCTCGAAGATGCGCTCGGCGAGACCGACCCCGCCCGGCACGTTGTCGAACAGGTACAGGGTCGGCTCGAAGCGCTTGTCGCCGTCGGCGTCTTCGCTGCTCGGCTCGCCGCCCGGCAAGCGGTGCACGGGTCGCGACCCGGAGCGCTCGGCGGGCTCCGCGTCGCCCTCGCCGTTGCGGGGGTGGGTCTCGGCGGGCGGCGCGGCGTCGCACAGCGCCGAGCCGATGTCGCGGCCGTCGCACATGAGCGCCAGCGTGGCGGCGAGCTCGAGCGCGCGCCCGAGCCCGGTGAGCCCCTCGACGAGCGCGCTCCGGCCGAGCTCGGCGTCGCGTCGTGCGTGCGCGGGGAGCGTGAGCCAGAAGCTCGTCGTGTGCATGTCGATGTCGGGCAGGCGCACGTCGCCGTAGCCCGCGTTCTCGTGGGTGTGGAACTTCACCTTCTTGTAGCCCACGACCTTCTCGGTGACGCTCACCTCGCCCCACGCGGCGAGCGCGCACCCGAGCGACGCGCGCGCGCTCTCGTCGAGCACGCTCACCTTGCGGTGGCGGAGCGCGGTCGTGAAGTAGTCGGGCTCGACGAGCCGCACGAAGGCCTTGTGGTTCTCGTAGTCGAGCCGCTCGACCTGGTACTGCGCGCCGTCGTGCTGGTAGATGGCCTGCTCGTGCAGCATGCCGGGCGCGGCGTGCCAGTCGAGCTCGCCGAGCGCGATGCCCGTCGGCTCGTCGATGATGACGAAGTTGTCCCAGCCCACGCGGCGCAGGCTCACGTGGTTCGCGGGAAAGGCGTCGCTCGCCCAGTGGTAGCGCTCGCGCCCCGCGTGGACCACGCCGTGCTCGGCGAGGTAGTCGAGCGCGGGCGCCGTGTCGTCGCCGAGCGTGCGGTACGCCTCGCCGAAGCGGAACGCGAGCTCGAAGGCCGCGCACTTGAGGTGCTGGATGGCGACCTCGGTGTTGCCGGGGTCGACGCGCGCGTGCTCGACGCTGCCGTCGAGCAGGTACTCGGGGTGGCGCGCCAGGTACTGGTCGAGCGGGTCGCTCGAGCACACCAGCACCGAGAGGCTCGTGCCCGCGCGTCGGCCGGCGCGCCCGAAGCGCTGCCAGGTGTCGGCGAGCGAGCCCGGGTAGCCGGCGCAGACCACGGCGTCGAGCTCGCCGATGTCGATGCCGAGCTCGAGCGCGCTCGTGGCGACGACGGCCGCCACCTCACCCTGGCGCAGCCCCCGCTCGATGCGGCGGCGGCTCTCGGGCAGGTAGCCGCTGCGGTACGCGAAGATGCGCTCGCTCACGCTGGGCTCGTCGACGAAGGCGTCGCGCAGGTACTTCAGCATGATCTCGACCGCGTTGCGCGACGGGCCGAACACGAGCGTGCGCACCCCGGCGCGCACGAGGTCGGTCGTCAGCCGCACCGCGCTCTTCAGCGTGCTCGAGCGCAGCCCGAGCTCGGCGTTCACGACCGGCGGGTTGTACACCAGCAGCTGGCGCGCGCCGCGGGGCGCGCTCGACTCGCTGACGACCTCGACCTCGTCCTCGCTCGTGCCGAACAGGCGCGCGGCGTGCTCGCGCGCGTTGCCGATGGTCGCGGTCGCGGCGATGAACGTGGGCCGGGCGCCGTGGAAGGCCGCCACGCGCCGCAGGCGTGCGAGGACGTGCGCGACGTGCGAGCCGAAGACGCCGCGGTAGGTGTGGAGCTCGTCCACGACGACGTAGCGCAGGTTCTCGAAGAGGCGCGCCCAGCTCGTGTGCTGCGGCAGGATGCCGCTGTGCAGCATGTCCGGGTTGGTCATGATGATGGTGGCGCTGTCGCGTGCCGTGCGCCGCGCGTCCCCGGGCGTGTCGCCGTCGTACACGCTGGCGCCGCCGCAGAGGCCGGCCTCGGTGAGGAGCGCGCGCACGCTCGCCTCCTGATCGCGCGACAGGGCCTTGGTCGGGTAGAGGTAGAGCGCGCGCGCACCCGGCTCGCGCGCCAGGGCCTCGAACACCGGCACGTGGAAGCACAGGCTCTTGCCGCTCGCGGTGGGGGTCGCGATGACGACGTCGCGACCGGCGCGCGCGAGATCGACCGCCTGGCGCTGATGCAGGTACGGTCGAGCGGCGCCGCGCGCGCCGAGGGCGGAGAGCACGCTCGGGGCGAGATCTTGCGGCCAGCACCCGTGGCGCCCCAGCACCTCGGGAAGCACGCGGTGGGCGGCCACGCACGCGCGCGTGGCGGGGGCGCCGAGCCAGTGCGCGACGACCGCGTCGAGGCCGCGGGGTCGGGACCAGGGTGGAGCAGGCATGTTCGAATACTAAACGGATGTGCCCCTCGAGGCCAAGCTTCTGACCGGATGCGCAGTGTCGGCCGGTGTCGGCGCGTTTGCCGGCCTCGCGACGATGGCGTAAAGAGCGGGACCTCGATGAGCAGCGACGCAGATCGGCCGGCCGAGCCCGAAGAGGTCCAGGCCACGGAGCAGCCGGTGCCGGGTGGCGCGGAACAGGCGCGCCTCGACGACGACGAGCGCGACGAGGCCGAGGCCTTCGAGCCGGTCGCCGCCGAGCCGGGAACCGGTGGCGCGCTGTTCGACACCGTGCCGGAGGGCAGCATCCGGCGGGCGCGCCTCGCCGCCGAGGCGGCCTCGCGGGCGACCGTGTCGGTCGTGGACGACGCGAGCGCGGGCGCGCCGCTGGCGGGCGTGACCGAGCAAGGCGCGGCCGCGGACGCGGGGCTCCCCGCACCGGACGCCGCGAGCGAGGCCGCCCCCGGGGCCGATCCGGCTGCGGCGCCGCCGAGCGCCACGTCCGAGCCGGGGTCGGTGGCCGCCAAGCCGCCGCGCCCGAGCTACGTGTTCCTCGCCGTCACGACCGGCGTGAGCCTCGGGCTCGATCTCGCGTCGAAGGGGTGGGCCAAGGCCCACTTCGAGAACAACGAGGGCGGACCGACCTCGGTCGTGCTCATCGACGAGCTGTTCTCGAAGCTCAGCCTCTCGTTCATCTACGCGAAGAACCGGGGCGGCGCCTGGGGCCTGCTGCAGGACCAGAGCGAGGCCGTGCGCCGCCCGTTCTTCCTCGTCGTCTCGGTCGCCGCGATCGTCTTCATCGTGTCGCTCTACCGCAAGCTCACGCCCGCGCAGCGTGCGCTCCGGTGGGGCCTGCCGCTCGTGCTCGGCGGCGCGCTCGGCAACCTCATCGACCGCATCCGCTACGGCTTCGTGGTCGACTTCATCGACTTCTTCGTGGCCCGCGAGGGCCGGCCGGCGTGGCACTGGCCCACCTTCAACGTGGCGGACATCGCGATCGTGATGGGCGTCGCCCTCATGGCCATCGACATGTTCACCTCGCGCCCCAAGAAGAAGAAGAAGGCCGAGGCGCCGGTGACCTCGGACCCGTCGGTGGACGGCGCGACCCCGCCGACCGCACCGCCGGCCGCGTGAAGCGCGCGGGGCCGGTGGTTTTCGCTGGGCACGGGCGCGCGCGCTTGCGAGGCTCAACCGCGTGAAGCCGACCCTGTTCCGCGTGTGCCTGGGCGAGGGCTGCAGCACGCTCGACGTCTCGTTTCCGGCGTACTTCGTGATGCTGCTCGTGGGCTTCTGCTTCGCGACCGCGATCGCGGTGGTGCACGCGCGGCGCATGGGCCTGAACCCGGACGTGATCGTCGACCTCGCGCTCGCCTCGCTCCTGCTCGGCGTCATCGGCGGCCGCCTGATGCACGTGGTCGCGGACGGCCACTTCTGGGACTACGTCCACGCCTGCACCGACCCGGGCAAGGTCGACTGGAAGATCTCGGAGGCGCGCTGCGCCACCGAGCAGGGCGTGTGGGACGCGGCGGCGGGCGTCTGCCACCCGGCCACCGCCGACTGCTTCGCATGGGCGAAGTTCTGGCAGGGCGGGCTCGCCTACTACGGCGGCCTCATCGCCGCATCGCTCGGCGCGGTGTGGCTCTTGCGGCGCGACCGGTTTCCGTTCTGGAAGGCGGCCGACATCACCTCCGTCGCCATCGCCGTCGGGCTCGCGTTCGGGCGCATGGGCTGTCTCCTCGCGGGCTGCTGCTTCGGCAGCACTTCCGACGGCCCGCTGGCGCTGTCGTTCCCGGCGGGAAGCCCCGCGAGCGAGGCGCAGCACCTCGCCGGGCAGCTCGAGCGCTCGGACCTGCCCTCGCTCGACGTGCACCCGACCCAGGTCTACGAGTCGGCCATGTGCCTCGGCATCGCCGCGGCGTGCATGCTGATCGTCGCGCCGCGCAAGCGCTACGACGGCCAGGTGTTCGTGGCCTTCCTCGCGCTCTACGCCATCGGTCGCTTCCTGCTCGAGTACCTGCGCGACGACGAGCGCGGCGCCTTGCTCGGCCTGTCGAGCTCGCAGCTGCTGGGGGTCGGGCTCGTCGTGGTGGCGGCCCTCATCCATCAGCGCCGGAGCCGGCGGCCCGCCGCCGCCTGACCGCGGGCGCTCGTCAGCGCGCGGCGCCGGCGCGGTGGCGCGCCGCGAGCAGGGTGTTGTCGAGCAGGCAGGCGATGGTCATCGGCCCGACGCCGCCCGGGACCGGGGTGATGGCCAGGGCGCGCTCGGCGGCCGCGGCGGTGTCGACGTCGCCGCACAGCTTGCCGTCCGCGTCGCGGTTCATGCCGACGTCGATGACGACGGCCCCGGGCTTCACCCAGTCGCCCTTCACCATGCGCGCGCGACCCACGGCCGCGACGAGCACGTCCGCCTCGCGACACAGGCCCGCGAGGTCGCGGCTGCGGGAGTGCGCGATCGTGACCGTGGCGTGCCGGGCGAGCAGGAGCTGCGCCATCGGCTTGCCGACGATGTTGCTGCGGCCGATGACGAGAGCCCGCGCGCCGAGGAGATCGATGCCCGCGAGATCGAGCAGGTGCATGCAGCCCTTCGGCGTGCAGGCGACGAGGTTGGGGCGGCCGCTCGCCAGCAGCCCGGCGTTCTTCGGCGTGAAGCCGTCGACGTCCTTGTCGGCGTCGATGGCGTCGATGACGCGGTCGGGGTCGATGTGGCGGGGCAGGGGGAGCTGCACGAGGATGCCGTCGACGGCCGGGTCGGCGTTGAGGCCCGCGACGCGTTCGAGGAGCTCGGCCTGGCTCGTCTCGGCTGGCAGCCGGTGCAGCACGCCGCGGATGCCCGCCGCCTCGGCGGCCTTCTTCTTGTTGCGCGTGTAGACGTCGCTGGCCGGGTCGTCGCCGACCATGACGACCTCGAGCCCGGGCGCCCGACCGTGCTCGCGCACGAACGTGGCCACGCCCTCGGCCACCTTGGCCCGGTACGCCTCTGCTGCCGCCTTGCCGTCGAGGATTCGCGCTGTCATCGCCGCGGGACGTTAGCACACGCGGTGGCGGGGCTCGTCAGCTGCCCGGGCCCGGGGTGGGCGCGGGAGCGCTCGCGCCGTCGCGGGCGTCGGCGAGCGGCAGTGCGCGCCGCTCGTGGCGGCTGTGGCAGAGGCGCATGCGCCAGTCGACGCCCATGAGGTCGCCGTCCTCGAGCGGCTGCCACACGTTCTCGCTGGCGATTTGCTCGCTCGAGAAGAGCAGGTGGTTCACGAAGCCGCTCTCGCTCGGCGCCTCGCAGTGCGGCGCCAGGTGGGCGCAGTTGTCGCGGTCCGAACAGCGCACCTTGTGGGTCGACCAGTAGAGCTCGCGCCCGCCACGGCTCGCGACGAGCGTGGCCCCGTCCGTCGTGATGACGGTGAGCACCGAGACCTCGCCCGGGCGGTCGCAGATGGCGCGCACGCGCAGGGTGGCGGTGCGCAGCGCCTGCATGACGTCCTCGACGCCGTGGCGGCTGGCGAGCGGGCCGTAGCCCTCGAGCTCGGTGAGGAACATGAAGAACACGACCTCGCTGTCGGTCTCGCCGAGGATGAAGCGGCGCAGGCGGGGCGCGATCTCCTGCACGAGGGCCTCGCGGTGCTCGGCGAAGCGCACCACGTCGCCGTTGTGCGCGAACACCCATTTGCCGTACTGGAAGGGGTGGCAGTTGAGCACGGTCTTCGAGCCGACCGTCGCGCGCCGCACGTGGGCGAGCACGGTGTCGCTCGAGACGACACCGCTCAGGCGGTGGAAGAGCTGGTCGTTGTGCGCCGCCCCGGGGCTGCGCGTCACGTGCGGCGCCCCGTCCACGTAGTACGCGACGCCCCAGCCGTCCGGGTGGCGGTTGCTCTGCTCGCAGAGCGCGTTGTCGGCGGCGACGAGCGAGCGGTGGACCTGGCTCGGGATGATGCTGCGAAACGCAAAGAGGCGGCACATGGCGGGGTCGGCGCGCCGCGCACACGACACGCGGGGTGCGACGAGCCTACCAGCACGCCGCGGGATTCGCATGTTTCCGTCCCCGTCGTGCCCGTGTATGCCGGGCCTCGGTGTTTCGTCTCTTCGGTCTGACGGGCGGCGTCGCCTCGGGCAAGAGCAGCGTCGCCGCGTGCTTCCGGCGTCACGGCCTCGACGTCATCGACGCCGACGCCCTGGCGCGCGAGCTCGTGGTGCCCGGCTCCGAGGCGCTCGCCGAGATCGTCGCGCTGTTCGGCGCCGAGGTGCTCGGGCCCACGGGTGAGCTCGATCGGGCGAGGGTCGGTACCCTCACGTTCGCGGACGCCGACAAGCGCCGTCGTCTGAACGCCATCCTGCACCCGCGCATCGGGCTCGAGACCGTGCGCCGCGCGGCCGCCCTCGAGGCGCGCGGCAAGCGGCTCGCGTGCTACGAGGCGGCGCTCATCGTCGAGAACGGCCTGGCCGACGCCTTCCGTCCGCTCGTCGTCGTGGCCCTGCCCGAGCCGTTGCAGCTCGCTCGGCTGATGGCGCGCAGCGGTCTCGGCGAGGCCGAGGCGCGCCGTCGCATCGCCGCCCAGCGACCGCTCGCCGACAAGGTCGCCGCCGCCGACTACGTGATCGACAACTCGGGAACCCCGGCCGAGCTCGAGGCCGAGGCGGCGCGGGTGCTCGGGGAGATCCGGGCGCGTTTCGATCCGCGGCCGCCGGCCGGGCCCGCGCCCGACCGGGCGGCCTGAGGGCGCGCGATCTCGCTCGGCCGCGGCCCTCGACGGGCCGGTGCGGTGCGGTCGGGTCGCCTTGACGGCGCGCCCCGAAAGGCGACACTGTACATCCGTGCGGTCCTTTCGCGACAGACTGGGGCAGCTCGCAGCGCGGACGCCCCGCGTGGCGGTGCCCGACTTCGCCCTGCCGCGCGACGCGGAGGCGGGGCTTTCGCCTCCGTGCGGACCGACGACGACCCCGCGGCCCGCTCCGGGCTGGCCCTACGTGCCGCGTGACGCCCTGCAGGTCGTCCGCGCCGTGCGCGCGTTCGGTGCGGGCACCGGCGTCGCGGTGCGCCGCGCCGAGCTCGACCGCGACGTCGTCACGGGCACGCTGGCGCTCGGCTCGGCGCTCACCGCCGATCGCGCCGTGCTGTCCTTGCTCGCCCTGTCGCCCGAGCTCGCCGGCGTCGACCTCGAGCGCGCCCTCTACCTCGACTTCGAGACGACGGGCCTCGGGGGCACGGGGTGCTTCGCCTTCCTCGCGGGCATGTGCTGGTTCGAGGGCGGGCGCTTCGTGCTCGAGCAGCTGCTGCTGACCGAGCCCGACGACGAGCCCGAGCTCATCCTGCGCGTCGCCGCACGCATCGCCGCGAGCGAGGTGGTCGTCAGCTACAACGGCAAGAGCTTCGATCTGCCGCTCCTGCGCGGCCGGCTGGCGCTGCACCGCGCCGAGCCCTTGCCCCCGCGCCCGATGCTCGACCTGCTCCACCTGGCGCGCCGGGTCCATCGCTCGCGCGCCTTCCGCAAGACGCTGCGCACGGTCGAGGTCGAGGTGCTCGGGCTCGGCCGTGGCCCCGACGTCGCCGGCGAGGAGATCGCGGCGCGCTACCACCACTACCTGCGCAGCGGCGACTTCGAGCCGCTGTGGCCGGTCGTGGACCACAACGCCGCCGACGTGCTCGCCATGCTGGGCCTGGTCGGCTTCTACGGCGAGCCCTTCGAGCGGCTCGCCGCCGACGAGCTCGCCGACGTGGCGCGGGTCTTCCGGCGCGCCGGGGCGCTCGACCGGGCGCTCGACGCGGCCGAGCTCGCGGTCGGGCGCGAGCGCTCGGCCGGCGCTCTGCGGGTGCGAGCGGAGGTCCAGAAGGCGCGCGGCGACGTCGCGGCGGCGCTCGCGGACCTCGAGATCCTGCTCGCGGGCGTCGACGACCCGGCGGCGCGCCTCGAGCTCGCGAAGCTCTACGAGCACCACGTGCGTGCGCCGGCGCGTGCCCTCGAGCTCGTGGAGCAGGGCACGGCCGAGCCGGAGCCCGCGCGCGAACGGCGGCGCCAGCGCCTGGTGCGGAAGCTGCGCACGCGCTGAGGCCCGCCCGCGGCGACCATCGCACCTCGTTCGGCGGCGGCGCTCGATTCCCGCGCGGCACTAGGCTAGAGTCGCCGCGATGATCACCGTCGGGTGCGCGGGATTTCCAGTGCCGGCGACCCGGTACTTCCGCGAGTTTTCGTTCGTGGAAGTGCAGGAGACGCATTTGTCGATGCCGGGGCGCGGGACCATCCGGCGCTGGCGGCGCGAGGCGCCGAGCGGCTTTCGGTTCGCGCTCCTCGGTCCGCGCAACGTCGGCCAGGAAGGCTTCCGGGTGGGCAAGGTCACCGAGACCGCGCTCGACAGCATCGTGAGCGTGGCCGACGCCCTGCAGGCGACCATCGCCGTGTTCGTGGCGCCGGTCGAGTTCACGCCCGGCCGGGCGAACAAGGCGGTGCTGAAGGAGTTCCTCGCGGACGTCCGCAAGCGCTTCGACGTCGTGGTGTTCGAGCCGTGCGAGGGCTGGGACCTCGACGAGTGCGACGGGCTCGCCGAGCAGGTGGACGCGCTCGTGGCGCGAGACCCGCTCACCCACGGGCTGTCGAAGCGCAAGGTCGCGTACTACCGCCTGCACGGGCCCGCCGGCCACAAGTCGCGCTACGAGGACCCCGCCATCGAGAAGCTGGCCGAGATCGCCAGCGCGGCGCCGCACGACAAGGCGACGTACGTGTTCACGAACGTCGACATGTTCGCGGACGCGAAGCGCTTCAAGAAGGCGCTGAAGGGCTGACGGGCGGCTCGGCCGGCGCGGCCGACCGGGGCTTCTTGCGGCGGAACGGCCACGCCACGTCGCGCCAGCTCTCACCGCGGCGCGGGCGGCGCCACACGGCGCAGAACACGCTCGCGGCCGTCACGAGCCACCACGGCGCCTGGCCGAGCACGGCAAAAGGCGTCGTGGCGCGCATGTAGCCCGCCGTCCCGAGCAGCGTCTCCTCGCGATAGGTGTCGCTCGCGAGCGCCAGCCGTCCGGTCGGCTCCACGATGGCGCTGACGCCGCTGTTGGCCGCACGCACGAGGTAGCGCCGGTGCTCGACCGACCGGAACTTGGCGAGCGCGAGGTGCACCCACGGCTCGGCCGTGTCGCCGAACCAGGTGTCGTTCGTGAGGTTGACGAACAGATCGGGGTCGCCAACGCGCACGAGCTCGTTCACGAAGCTCGGCAGGATGTCCTCGTAGCAGATCATCGCCGAGAGCCGGTGCGCGCCGAGGGGCAGGGGGGCGAGCGAGGTGCCCGGGGAGAAGCGGCCCGAGTTGGGCGAGATGTCGTAGAGGAACGGGAAGGTCTCGCCGAGCGGCAGGTACTCGCCGAACATGAGCAGGAACTGCTTGTCGTAGCGCCCTTCGACGGCGCCCGTCGCGTCGGTCACGAGCGCCGTGTTGAAGGCCTGCAGGCGGCGCCGCGGGTCCTCTGGGTCGGCGTCCGGGCGCGGCCGCGACACCACCGTGCCGACGATGGTCGGCACCCCGAGCCCCTGGGTGAGCTCGCGCGGCACGCGCTCGCGGTAGTCGCCCTCGCCGTAGTGGTTCTGGACGGCACCCTCGCTCCACAGCACGAGCTCCGCGCCGGCAGCCTTGAGCTCGAGGGTGTGCGCGATGTGGCGCTCGGCCACACGCGGCACGCGCCGCGTGAGCGGCAGGTTCGGCTGCACGATGCCGATCCGCACCTTGTCGGCCGCCTCCATGTCGCGCTCCACCGCCGCGAGGCGCAGCGCCCCGTAGCCGAGCGCCACGACCGGCGCCGCGAGCCCGGCGACGAGGACGCCTCGGCCCGGGCGCCGCCGGGCGCGCCGTGCCACGACGAGCTCGGCGAGCGCCAGGTTCGGAGCGACGAGGGCGAGGCTCACGGCGATGGGGCCGCCGAGCTCGGCGAGCTGGATGAGGAGCGGCACCGCGTGCAGCGTGGCGCCGAAGTACCACGGGAAGAGCAGCGGGTAGACGAGCTCGCTCGCCACGAACGCCGCGGCGAACACCGGCGCATGGGGCCAGCCGCGCACCGCGCCGCGCGCGTAGAGCCAGGTGGCGAAGCCCATGCGGCCGCCCTGGTAGCAGGCCAGCAGGAACATGAAGAGCAGGCACAACGGCCAGCCGAAGCCGCTGTAGGTGCGGAGCATCTCGTAGAGCCAGTAGAAGCCCGCGAGCGTCCCCACGATGCCGCTCACCCAGCCGAGCGCGAAGGCGCGCCTCACCGGCTGGTCGCGCACGGCGACGAGGAGCGGCACGTGCGCGACGAGCGCGAGCGGCCACAGGCCGACGCCGGGGAAGGCGAGGAAGTAGAGCGCCGCCGACAGCGCGGCGAGGGCGTAGGCCGGGGCGGCGCGGAGCCGCGCTGCGGGTGCCGTCGTGTGCTCTCGGTCGCTCATGGGCGCTCGGTGGGGCCTCTACCACAGTTGGAGGCGCCGGTACGCGCCCCGTGAGCGGCTGCCGCATCCCGCCCGGCGTGGTACGCTGCCCCGAGGCGAGCGAATTTGGCGCGAATCGTTCACATCGAAGACGACCCCGCCAACCGCCTGCTCGTGCGCAAGCTCCTCGAGCGCGCCGGCCACGAGGTGCTCGACGCCGCCGACGGCATCGAGGGCGTGCGCGCGGCCCTCGGCGCGCGCCCGGAGCTCGTGCTCGTGGACCTCAACATCCCCGGCCTCGACGGCTACGAGGTGACGCTGCGCCTGCGCGGGGAGCCGGCCCTGCGGGGGGTGCCCATCATCGCCATCACGGCCGAGGGAGATCGCGACACGAGCCTCGCGGTCGGCTGCGACGGCTTCCTGCAGAAGCCGATCGACGCGCGCACGTTCGCGAGCACCATCGACCGCTACCTCGGCGGAGCGCGCGACAGCCAGCCTCCCATGCGCAGCGCGCGCCTGCGACAGCAGAGCCAGCGCATCGTGGCGCACCTCGAGCAGAAGGTCGCGGAGCTGTCCGGCGCCAACGAGCGGCTGCGCGAGGTGGACGCGGCGCGAAGCGCCTTCTACCGCAACATCTCCCACGAGCTCGCGACCCCGATGACGCCCATCGTGGGCTACCTGAAGCTCCTGCTCGACGAGGAGCTCGGGCCGCTCGAGCCGGCACAGCGCCGGGCGCTCGGCGCGATGGAGGAGTGCACGGCGCGGCTGCGGCGCACGGTCGACAACCTGCTCGACGTCACGGGGCTCGAGACCGGGCGGCTGCGCTTTGCGCGCGTCGAGTACGATCTGCTCGACGCCACGCGCCGCTCGATCGCGTCGGTGGCCGATCGCGCCGCCGAGAAGAACCTGCGCCTCGTCGAGGAGCTGCCGCGCGGTCCCATGCCCGCCCTCGGCGACGGGGTGCGCGTGCAGCGCGCCATCGCGCAGCTGCTCGACAACGCGCTCAAGTTCACGCCCGGCGGCGGGGTCATCGGCGTGCGCGTGACGCGCCTCCCGACGCAGAGCTACGAGGTGTGCGTGGCCGACACCGGCCCGGGCGTCCCGGCGGACAAGGGCGACCGGATCTTCGAGGCCTTCTACCAGGTCGACGCTTCCGTCACGCGCGAGCACGGCGGGGTGGGGGTCGGGCTCGCCATCGCGCGCCGCACCGCCCGCGGACACGGCGGCGAGCTGCGGGTGCGGCCGCCCTCGAGCGAGGCCTTCGGCGGTGTGCGCTTCGGTGGCGCCGCCTTCGTCATGACGATCGCGGAGCGCGCGCCGGACGAGGTCGAGGCGGCGCTCGCGCGCCAGACCTCGGAGGCGTCCTCGTGACGGCGCCCGGCGGCGGCGTCTACCTCGACTGGAACGCGACGACGCCACCCCATCCGAGCGTCGTCGAGGCGTGGCGCGCCGCGGTCTCGTCCGGCTGGGCGAACGCCTCGAGCGTGCACCGAGCCGGTCAGCGCGCCCGTGCCCTGCTCGACGAGGCGCGCGAGGCGGTCGCCGTGCTGCTCGGCTTCGAGCCCGCCGACGTGGCGCTCACCTCCGGGGGCACCGAGGCCAACAACCTGGCGCTCGTCGGCCTCGTCCCGCCGGGCGCGACCGGGGCGCTCGTGGTGGGTGGCGTGGAGCACCCCTCGGTGGCGCGCGCGGCGGCGGGCCTCGCCGCGCGCGGCGTCGCGGTCGAGGTGGCGCCGCCCGCACCGAGCGGGCGCGTCGAGCCCGCCGCGGTGGCGCGGGCCCTCGCGGCGCTGCCGACCGTGGCGGGGCCGCGGGTCGTGTCGCTGCAGAGCGTGAACCACGAGCTCGGGGTGCTGCAGCCCGTCGCCGAGGTGGCCGCGCTGGCGCATCGCTCCGGGGCGCTGCTCCACGTGGACGCGGTCCAGGGCGCGGGCAAGCTCGACCGATCGGCCTGGCAGGGGGCCGACCTCGTCACCATGGCCGGCCACAAGCTCCGGGGCCCCAAGGGCACGGGTGCCGTCGCGTGGCGCCGCGGGGTACGGCTCGTGCCGCTCCTCGCGGGCGGCGCCCAGGAGCGCGGCCTGCGGCCCGGGACGCAGGACGCGGCGGCGGCCGCCGGGCTCGCCGTCGCGTGCCGGCGCGCCCCCGAGCACCGCGCCGCGACGGCGGCAGTCGGTCCGCTCCGCGACCAGCTCGAGCGAGAGCTCGTGGCTGCGGGTGCGCGACTCGGCATCGAGGTCCTCCGCAACGGGACGTCCGAGCGCGTGGCGCATGTCTCGAGCCTGGCGTTCGTCGGCTGGCGGGGCGCCGAGCTCTGCGCGGCGCTCGCTCTCGAGGGCGTCGCGGTCTCGAGCGGCGCCGCGTGCAGCGCGGGCACGCCCGAGGCGTCCGCGGTCGTCGCCGCCGTGGCCGGTCGGGCGCGCGCCGAGGCCACGGTGCGACTGTCGCTCGGCGAGACCACCACGGCCCGCGACGTCGAGGTGGCGCTCGAGGCCTTCCGTCGTGTGCTCGCGCGTGGGCCCGCGCGGGAGCCCTGAGGCTGCGCGAGCGTTCACTCGTCGAAACGACCTCAGCAAGGGCGCCGCCCTCTCGCGTGTCGCCTCCAGGTGTGCCGCGCAAAGCTTCGAATGCAAAGGCCGCATGGACGGCCGCGCGCGGCACTCGACGCAATCTACTCAGTGGATTCGCACGCGTCCGCGGTACTGTCTGCACGTTCAGGGACGTCGGCCGGCGCCTCGTCGCGCCCGCGCTGGCGCCGCACCTCGTAGAGCGCGACGGCGGCCGCGACCGAGGCGTTGAGCGACCCCACGCGGTCGCTCATCGGCAGGCGGGCGAGGGCCGAGCAGGCGCGCTTCACCGAGCGCGACACGCCGCGGTCCTCGGCGCCGACCACGACCGCGGCGGGGCCCGAGAGATCGAGATCGGAGAGCAGGGCCGCTGCCGTGGGGTCGAGGGCCACGACGGTGAGCCCGCACTCGACCAGCGCGGCCACGGCGCCGTGCAGCGAGCGCGCCCGCACGAGGCGGGCATGCTCGACGGCGCCGGCCGAGGCGCGGAACGTCGCCGGGGTGAGGGGCGCTGCCCCGTGCTCTCCGAACACGACCTCGCCCGTGCCGAGCGCCACGGCGCTCCGGATCGTCGCGCCGAAGTTCTGGGGGTCGGTCACGCCGTCGAGCAGGGTGACGGCGGCGTCCGGGCCGAGCTCGAGGTCGTCGACCTGCCACAGCCGCAGCTCCGGCGCCTCGGCGGCAGCTCCCTGGTGGCGGCCGCCCTCGCTCAGCCGATCGAGGGCGGCGCGGCTCACGCGCTCGACCACGGACCCGGAGCTCACGGCGAAGCGGCCGAGCGCCTCGAGCGCGGGGCCGCCGTCGGCCTGCAGGTAGATCTTGGCGACACGGGCACCGTGGGCGCGCAGGGTCTCGCGCACCGGCTGGAGCCCGAACACGAGCCGGCTCACGTGAGCCTGCGCGGGCCGAGGGCCATGTCGTCCACCACCGCGTCGGCCGCGGCGCGGCGGTCGCGGGCGTCGCGGATCGGGCGCCCGACCACGAGCACGTCGGCACCCGCCGCGAGGGCCTCGGCGGGGCTCGCCACGCGCTTCTGATCGCCGGCCCCGGTGGCGTCACCGGGCAGGCGGATGCCGGGCGCGATCAGGGTCGCCTCGGGGAAGCGAGCCCGGAGCCGGCCGAGCTCCTGGGGCGAGCACACGAAGGCGCGCACGCCGGCGCCCCACGCGACGGCGGCCAGGCGCTCGACCTGCTCGCCCGGTGAGCGCGACAGCCCGAGCGCCTCGAGATCGCCCGCGTCGAGCGAGGTGAGCACGGTCACGGCCACGATCTGCGTGCCGCTCGTGCCTGCGGCGCGAACGGCGGCGGCGAGCATCGCCGCACCGCCGAGCGCGTGCACCGTGAGCAGGCGCGCGCCGAGCCGGGCGGCCTGCGCCGTGGCGCGCTCCACCGTCGCCGGGATGTCGCAGAGCTTGAGGTCGAGGAAGACCTCGAAGCCGAGTGCGCGCATGCGCGCCACGACCTCGGGCCCGTGTGCGACGTAGAGCTCGAGCCCCACCTTGACGAGGCCCACGGCCCCCTGGAGCTCGCGGGCGACCGCGGCTGCCTCGTCAGAAGTGGGGAAATCCAGCGCGAAACACAGGCGCGCCCGCGCCCTTGCGCGCTCGAGCTCGGTCGTCACGTCGTTCCCGACACCCGCGTCGCGGCCGTCAGATGTCGCTGCAGAGCGGATCGCCCTTGCGGCAGGCCTTCGCCGGGCCTGGCCCCGCGGCTGCTGGACCGGTGCCGGTCCGGCTCGCCTGGGTCTTCAGCGCCGACCCCTCCTTCTCCTTCGCCTGCAGCATGGCCTTGAGCTCGGCGATCTTCTCGGGGTTGCCCTCGTTGGCCTTGATCTGCGCCGCGAGCTCTTCCTTGTCCTTCTCGTTCTGCGCGATCTTGGCGTTGAGCTCGTCGAGCTGACGCTGCAGATCGGCCTTCTCGGCCGCCGCCTTGGCGTTCGCCGCGATGCGCTCGGCCTCCGCCTCGTTGGACGCCTTGACCACGAAGTAGGTCGTCAGGCCGCCGCCGATGAGCACCGCCGCGATGCCGCCGATGAGGGCGTTGCGCAGGGTCTTCTTCGACTTGTCTTCCTTCAGCGCGACGAGCTGGCGCTCGTGGTGCTGCTGAGCCGTCATGGCCTCGAGGCGCGCCTTGTGCTCGGCCT
This sequence comes from Polyangiaceae bacterium, assembly GCA_020848455.1. Taxonomy (GTDB): domain Bacteria; phylum Myxococcota_A; class Polyangia; order Polyangiales; family Polyangiaceae; genus JACRDA01. Next base: position 10,100 of record JADLAB010000386.1, on the reverse strand, counting down.
CGGCGCGGGCCTTCTCGACCTCGGCCCGCTGCATGGCCTCGAGGCGAGCCTGCTCCTCGCGGGCGCGGCGCTCGTCCTCTTCGCGGCGACGCTGCTCTTCGCGGATGCGTGCTTCCTCGGTCTCGCGCGCGCGGCGCTCCTGCTCGAGGCGCTCTTGCTCCGCGCGAGCGGCGGCCTGCTGGCGCGTTTCCTCTTCGGACTTGATGCGATCTTCCTCGATCGTCATCAGCTCCTTGAGAGAGAAGAGAACCGAGCTTTCCTGTTCCTCAGCCATGATCCCGTCGAGCTCCTTTCAACGTACGCCGACCGCGTTCGACCATTTTAGTACCAAATCGGCGCACGCGGGAAAACTGCTCTCGGATTGTGACCGAGAGCGGGCCGGAACGCCCACTTCCATCGCAGCCGTTCCATGGTAGTTTGCGCGCCATGGCCGTCGTCATCAAGGCGCACATCACCGGGACCGTGTGGAAGATCGAGGTCAAGACCGGCGACCGGGTGGAGGAGGGCACCGTCGTCGCGATCCTCGAGTCGATGAAGATGGAGATGCCCGTGGAGGCCGAGGACGCCGGCGTCGTCACCGCGATCCACACCAGCGAGGGCGCGCCCGTCAAGGAAGGCGAGCCGCTCGTCACGCTGGACGGCTGAGCGACCGCCCCGCCCGGGGGGATGGTCCGCCCCGCGAGGCGCCGCGCCCCGCGGGCCGCGTGCGCGACCGGCCCCCGCCCGCAAGCTCATTCCTTCCAGAAGAACTTCCAGGGGTTGTGCTTCAGGTCGCGGGCCATCTCCTGCAGATCGTCGAAGAGCTGCTCGTCCATGACGAGGGCGCCCACGGTGCCGCGCCCACGCCGGATGTGAGCCGTGATCGCGGCCGCGTCCCCCGCGATGCCCTTGGCGGTCTCGACCGTGCTGCTCACGTCCGTGAGCGTCTTCTTGATGAGCGCGATCTGCTCCTCCGAGCCGAGGACGTCGACGACGCGACGGGCCGAGGCGAGCGCCGCGCGCGCGTCCGTGAGCAGCGCCGGCACGTCCCGTGCGCTGAGGTTGGCCGCCTGGGTGGTGAGCGCCTCGGTGCGCTCGAGGATGCGCTCGATGCGCGGGTTGTTGATGAGCTTCTCGCGCGCGTCGGTGATCGCGCCCTTGCTCTCGATGCTGAGGTCCTCGAGGTTGGCGGCGATGCGGTCGAGGCGGTCCTGGTTGTGCTCCATGAACGCCCCGGTGCCCTTGAGGGTGGCCGTCAGGCCGAGGAACGCCTCGCGGATCGTCTTGCGGTGCTCGCGCAGCGCGCTCACCGTGGTGGTGAGTAGATCGTAGCTCTCGGCGAGCAGGCGATCGAGGCGCGGCGGGTCGAGGCCGCGGATGGCAGCGCCGGATGCGAGCGGGGCGGCGTCGTCGCTGCCGGGCTCGATCGCCAGGTACTGCTCGCCGAGCAGGCCGGCGGTCGTGATGTAGAAGGTCGCGTTCGCGTGGATGTCGGCCTGGAAGCGCTTCTCGAGGTTGGCCCGCACGCACACGAGCGGCTGCGCCGTGCTCTCCGGGGCGGTGCACTTGCCCCGGAACACGATGTCCGCGACCTTGCCGACCTTCTGGCCGGCGATGCGCACCGGCGCGCCTTGCTGCAGCCCGCCCGGGTCGTCGAAGCCCACGAGCACGTCGTAGGTGGGCTGGAAGTTGATGCCGCCCATGATCAGGATGAAGCCGGCCAGGATGGCCAGGGCCACGAGCATGAGCAGGCCGACCTTGACCTCGATCGAGCGGGGGCTCGCCATGGCCTGCCATCATCCTTCATCGCTCGGCTGGCTCACAAGCACTTCGACGGCCGGGGCGTCGTTCGTCGCCTTCGGGCCGGCGCGACGGAGCCGGGGAGCGTGTGGGCTTGCGCCGCCGCGAGCCGGCCGGCACGATGCAGGCGAGCGTGATCTCCTACCGCGAACTGAAGAAGTCCTTCGGCCCCAAGACCATCCTGAAGGGCGTGTCCTTCGACGTGGCGGACGGCGAGGTGTTCTTCATCATCGGCCAGAGCGGGGCGGGCAAGAGCGTGCTCATCAAGCACCTCGTGGGCCTGCTGGCGCCCGACTCGGGCGAGATCTGGCTCGACGGCGAGGAGGTGAGCCGGTTCACCGAGACGCAGATGTACCGGGTGCGCATGAAGTGCGCGATGGTGTTCCAGCACTCCACGCTGTTCGACTCGATGAGCTGTCTCGACAACGTCGCCCTGCCGCTCCGCAAGCACAAGAAGCTCGCCGTGCCGGAGGCGCGGCGCGAGGCGAAGCGCCGCCTGGAGCAGGTGCACATGCTCGAATTCGCCGAGAAGTTCCCGGCCGAGCTCGGCGACGGGATGCGCAAGCGCGTCGCCATCGCGCGGGCCCTGACGCTCGAGCCCCGCTACGTGCTGTTCGACGAGCCGACCACGAGCCTCGACCCGGTGAGCGCACGGCGCGTGGACAAGCTCATCCGCGAGCTGTCGGACACGCTCGGGGTCACGAGCGTCGTGGTGAGCCACGACCTCGTGTCGATCTTCGGCATCGCCGACCGCATCGTGTTCCTCTACCAGGGGCTGGTGAAGCTCACGGGCTCGCCGGCCGACTTCCGGGGCTCGCCCGATCCCGTCGTGCAGCAGTTCATCACCGGCGCGGCCGAGGGGCCCATCGAGTGACGAGGGCCCGCGCCGCCCGGCCGCGCGCGCCGCTCAGCCGAACACGAGGAAGCTGGTCGCCGAGATGATGAGGTTCAGGATGATGACGGCGAGCGAGGTGTTGACGACCGCGCGCGTCGTGGCCGAGCCGACGCCCTCCGAGCCGCCGAAGGTCGAGAGCCCCGCGTGGCCCGACACGATGGGGATCGCCGCGCCGTAGGCCAGGCACTTCACGAGCCCGGTGAGCAGGGCCGGGTACTTGACCATCTGCAGGTTCATGAACGTCTGGGGGTTCAGGTCGAACATGACCCAGGCCGTCAGAAGGCCCATCACGTAGGCCACGAGCCCGCTCCAGATGATGAGGCAGGTGACCATGATGATGCTCGCGATGAAGCGCGGCTTGATGAGGTAGTCGATGGGGTCGGCGGCGCACATGCGCAGCGCGTCGACCTGCTCGGTCACCACCATCGAGCCGACCTCGGCGGCGATGCCGGCCCCGACGCGCGTCGCGAGCATCAGCGCGCCGATCGACGCGGCGAGGTCGCGCACCAGGTACTCGAGGTAGGTGGCCCCGAGCATCGAGAGATCCGGCAGGATGCGCTTGTTCTGCACGCCCGCCTGGTAGACGAGGATCATGCCGATGAAGCCCATCACCACGGTGAGGAAGAACAGCGAGCGGTTGCCGATCTCGTACATGTAGTACGCGACCGCGCCCTTCTCGCGGCGGCCCCGCACCACGTAGTAGAGCGTGCGTACGAACAGCGAGTAGAGCTCCCGCGCCGTCCGGAACAGCTCGAGCACGCCGCCGCCGAGCTTGGCGACGAAGCCCGGCGCCGGCGGCGTCACCGGCACGGGCTCGTGGCTGCCGCCCGCGCGCGCACCGGCCGGGGTGGCCTGGGTCGGCACAGCGGAGCCGTGGGAGGTCGACATCGGGCTCAGAGCGTGAAGGACACGAAGTAGTCGAGCACGAAGATGCCCGCGGCGGAGGCGACCACCGTGGCGTTCACGGCGCGGCCGACGCCCGGCGCGCCGCCGGTGACGGCGAGACCGAAGTGGCAGCTCGACAGGCCGATGACGACCCCGAAGAGCGCGCTCTTCACGAGGCCGCTCATGATGTCGCCGACGCCGATGAGGCCGCCCGTCAGGCTGTTGTAGAAGGTGGCGGGGCTGACGCCGATGAGGACCATGCCGGCGCCGCACGCGCCGAGGATGGCGAGGGCGTCGGCGAGCACGGTCGCGAGGAACAGCGTGCACACGATGGCGAGGAAGCGCGGGGCGACGAGGAACGAGATGGGGTCGATGGCCAGGACGCGCATGGCGTCGATCTGCTCGGTCACGACCATCGTCCCGAGCTCGGCCGTGTTGTTGGCGCCGACGCGGCCGTTGATCATGAGCGCCGTGAGGAGCGGCGCGATCTCGCGGAAGGTGCTGAAGCCGGCGGCCCAGCCGACGAGAGCGTGGGCCTGCAGGCGCTGCACCAGGGGCGCGGCCTGGATGACGACGATGGCGCCGGTGAAGAGCGCCGTGACGACCACGATGGGCATCGATTTCACGCCCATGCGGTAGAGGCTGCGGAAGAGCTCGTCGCGATCGATGCGCAGCCGGACCAGGCGCGACAGGAGCCGGCCCGCGACCAGGCCCATGCTTCCGGTCGTCTGTGCGATGGAGAGCAGGGCCTCGCCGGCCGCGTGCAAGACGCCCTTCGTCTCGATCGCGCGCGCCGACGGCGCAGCCACCTCTTTGCTCTTCGCCATGGATCGCCGGGGACGGCCCGCTCGCCGGGCGCCAAGCCTAACAGGCGTCGCAGCGCCTCGCGCGCTTTTCCGGCACGCGCGCCGCAGAGGAGCGTCGAGCGGCGAGTGGCGCAAGCCGCGGGCACCCCGTGCTACACGACGGCGGCATGCAGCGGCGACGACCCGACCAGCGTGGCTCGCGGCGGCTCTTGTGGCGCGGCATGGCGGTCGTGGCCGGCGGCTACACGGCGCTCGCGGCCGCGACGCGCCTCGGCTACCGGGCCGTCCTCTATCCGGCGCCGCGGCGAGCCCTCGATGCGGCGCCCGCCGGGGCGAGCCTCCGGCGCTTCGCGTCGGAGGACGGCACCGAGGTCGCGACGCTCTGGTACCGCGCGCCTCCGGGCGGCGCGACGGTCGTCTTCTTCCACGGCAACGGCGAGACCATCTCGGACTTCGTGGGCCTCGGGGCGGAGCTACGCGCCCACGGCCTCGGCTTCGTCGCGGTCGAGTACCGGGGCTACGGTGCGTCCGCGGGCGCGCCGAGCGAGCCCGTCCTCTACCGCGACGCCGAGGCCGTCCTGTCCGAGCTGCGGCGCGAAGGGCAGGGGCCGCTCGCGCTGTGGGGGCGCTCGCTCGGCACCGGCGTGGCGGTCGAGATGGCGCTGCGCGGTCACGGCGAGCGGCTCGTGCTGAGCGCCCCCTTCACCTCGATCCCCGCCGTCGCGGCGCGCTACCTGCCGATCTTGCCCCTCGGCTGGCTCCTCGACGACACCTTCGACAACCTCGGCAAGGCACCGCGCGTCGCCATTCCCACCCTGGTCGTGCACGGCGATCGCGACGGGGTCGTGCCGTACGCCATGGGCGCGGCGGTCGCGGGCGCCATCCCGGGCGCGAGCCTCGTGACGGTGCCAGGCGCGGGCCACAACGACGTGTTCGCGCGTGGCGGCCCCGGGCTGCTCGCGACCATCGCGCGCCACCTCGGAGGGGCCACGACCGCGCGCGAATGATGCTAACGTCACCCGGCCCGCGGCCGGCGGGCTGACGGCATGGACGGTCTTCTGCAGAAGCTGCTCGCGGGCGAGGATCTGCTCGCCGAGCTCGTGGGCGTGCTCGTGGCGCTCGTGCTCGCGGTCGCGCTCGCGCTGCTCCTGCCGCGCGAGCAGAAGAAGCTCGTGCGCGCGCCGCTCGGCCTGCTCGTGCTGCACGTGCTTTCGCTCGCGCTCCTGCCGGTCGCCGGGGCCGAGTCGAGCGTGGGGCGCGTGCTCGCCCCGCTCGCCATGTTCTTCGTGCTCGCCTCGATCGGGCGGAGCGGCGTGCTGCTCGGCCTCGACGTCCTGCTCGGGCGCAAGCTCGGCCGTCCCCTACCGCGCATCATCCGCGACATCGTGCAGGTCGTGGTGTTCGCGGGCATCGGCATCGTCAGCCTGCGCCAGGCGGGGGCCGATCCGGGCTCGCTGCTCACGACCAGCGCCGTGCTCACCGCCGTGCTCGGCCTGTCGCTGCAGGAGACGCTCGGCAACGTGTTCGCCGGGCTCGCGGTCCAGATGCAGCGCCCCTTCGAGGTCGGCGACTGGATCCAGTTCGACGCCGAGTCGAAGAACATCGGGCGCGTGGTCGAGATCAACTGGCGCGCGACCAAGGTCGTGACCCTGGACGAGCTCGAGATCATCGTGCCCAACTCGGCGCTCGCGAAGGCACCCATCCGCAACTACTCGAAGCCGACCGACGCCACGCGGCGCAGCGTGTTCCTGCAGGTGGCCTACAGCTCGCCGCCGGGCCGCGTGCGGGAGATCCTGCTCGGCGCGGTGCGCGAGTCGCCCGGCGTCCTCGCGGCGCCGGCGCCGACGGTGGTGACCAACAACTTCGGCGAGTCCGGCGTCGAGTACTGGGTGCGGTACTTCATCACCGAGTTCCACCGGCGCGATCTCATCGACTCGGGGGTGCGCGACCGCATCTGGTACGCGCTGCGCCGCGAGGGCCTGTCGATCCCGTATCCGCGGCGCACCCTCGACATGCACCAGGTGACGAGCGAGTCGCGCGAGGTCGAGCGCCAGCGCGAGAGCGCGGCGCGCGAGGCCGCCCTCCGCGGCGTCGACTTCCTCGCAGTCCTGCCCGCCGAGGACCACCGGTGGCTGTCCGACCGGACCGAGCTGCGGCTCTACGGCACGGGCGAGACCATCGTGCACCAGGGTGACGAGAGCCGCGAGTTCTACATCATCGAGACGGGCGAGGTCGTCGTGTCGGTGCAGCGCGCCGGGCAGGCGGACCTCGAGGTGGCGCGCCTCGGGGCCGGGAAGTTCTTCGGCGAGATGGCGTTCATGACCGGTGAGAAGCGCAACGCGAACGTGCGGGCCGCGGGCGATTGCCGCATCCTCGTCGTCGGTCACGACGCGGCCCAGCAGCTGTTCCTGCGCTCGCCCGAGCTCGCCGAGCGCATCTCCGGCGTGCTCGCCGAGCGTCAGGCCGAGCTCGAGCGCCACGCGACGGTCTCGCCGGAGTCGCGCGCGCGCGAGCTCGACGAGCACAAGACCCAGCTGCTCGCGCGCATCAAGAAGTTCTTCCTGCTCGGCTGAGGCTCTGCCCCATGTCTGCTCCCCCGCCCGATCCCTGGTACAAGGACGGCCTGCGCTTCGCCTGCACGGCCTGCGGCGACTGTTGCACCGGTGCGCCCGGCTACGTGTGGGTCGACGACGCCGAGATCGCGCGCCTCGCCGAGCACATGCACCTCGAGCCCGTCGACTTCGAGCGCCGCTACGTGCGGCGGGTCGGAGCGCGGCGCTCGCTCCTCGAGCGCGCGACCGGCGCGTGCGTGTTCTTCGACGAGAGCGCCCGGCGCTGTCGGGTGTATCCCGCGCGTCCGACCCAGTGCCGCACCTGGCCCTTCTGGCCCGAGAACGTCTCGAGCCCGGAGCGCTGGGCCGAGGTCGAGCAGGGCTGCCCGGGGAGCGGGCAGGGCGCGCTCGTGCCGCTCGCGGCCATCCGCCGCTCGCTCGGGGGCGGGCCCGGCCGTGAGTAGCCCCGAGGTGCGAGTCGTCGCAGGGTGGGTCCAGAGGGACTCGAACCCTCGACCTACGGGTTAAAAGCCCGCAGCTCTACCGACTGAGCTATGGACCCGCGCCGACCTTAGCACGACGCCCCGGGACGTGGAGCGCGTCGCGCAGGTCACGCTCTCAGCCCCCGGTCGAGCCGTAGCCGCCGCTGCCGCGCGCGGTCGGACCGAGCTCCGCCACGAGCACCGGCAGCGCGCGCGCCACCGGGGCGAGGACGAGCTGCGCGATGCGCGCGCCGGGCTCGACCACGAAGGGCTCGTCGCCGTGGTTGACGAGCAGCACCTTCACCTCGCCGCGGTAGTCGGCGTCGACGGTGCCGGGTGAGTTGAGCACCGTGACGCCGTGGCGCAGGGCGAGCCCGCTGCGCGGTCGAACCTGCCCCTCGTAGCCGAGCGGGATCGCCACCGCGAGCCCCGTCCCGACGAGCTGGCGGCCGCCGCGCGGCAAGGTCACGGGCGCGGCGAGATCGGCACAGAGGTCGAGCCCGGCCGCGAGCTCGCTGTGGTAGCGGGGCAGCGGGGCCTCGGACTCGCCCACGCGCGCGAACAGGAGCGCGACCGGGGCGGGACCGGTGCCGGCACGCGGGTCGTCAACTCCCGGCATCGGCCCTCGGCAAGAGTGCGTCGAGCTCGCCCGCGGCGCGCAGGCCCTCGAGCGCTGCGTCGGACCAGGCCCGTGCCGTGTCCGTGAAGCCAGCCGCCACGGCGCGCCGCAAGAGGGCGAGGGCCGCCGTGTCGTCGCCCTCGAGCGCCCGGGAGCGAGCCGCCTCGTAGGCGTCGTCCGGCCGGCCGGAGCGCGTGAACATCGCCTCGTTCAGGCGCGAGGCCCACTCGTAGGCGCCGGCGTCGAAGGCGACGCGCGCCATGTGCCGGGTGTCGTCGTCGCTCAGCGAGTCGACGATGTCGTAGGCGATGGCCGCGGCGCGGGCGACCTCGCCGCGGGCGATGAGGACCTGGATGAGCAGGCCCACGACCTCCTTGCGCTCGTCGCCCTTGGCCCGGGCTGCCTCGAGCACCTTGCGCGCGGCGTCGACGTCGCCCTGGGCGCGCAGCAGCGACGCGGCGAGCGCGGCGTCGACGGGACCGATGCGCTCGAGCTCGGCGACGGCGCGGCGCGCCTCGGGGAGTCGATCGCGCAGGAGCTGCGCCCATGCCACGACCTCGAGCGCCTGGGTCCGCGCCTGGTCCGGCAGCTCGCTCGAGAGCAGGAGCTCGGCGATCGCGATCGCGTGCTCGTGCTCGTCGTCGGCGAGCGCCTTCTTGGCGGCCGCGATCTGGCCCGCGAGCTCGGCCGGCAGCGGCGGCGCCGTGGGCTCGCGGCGGGCGGGCGAGGCGTGGGCGGCCCCGTCGGCCTCGGCCCGGAAGCGCTGGTAGCTCTGGACGGCGCCCATGCCGACCAGGAAGGGGATCCACATGCTCTGCTCGGCGATGAGGAAGTAGCCCGCGATGCCGAGCCCGCACACGAGCGACACGACGGCCGTCGTGCGCATGCGCTTCGGCCCGAGGACGTGCTCGAGGATGTGGCCCCCGTCGAAGGGCAGGACCGGGATCAGGTTGAAGAGGCCCCACACCCAGTTGATCCACAGCAGGTACTCGGCCGCGAAGCGCGCGAGCCCGGGCATGGAGCCCCACGCCTCGGGAGCCAGGTACTTGATTGCGAACAGGATTCCGGCGAGGACGAAGCCCGCGCCAGGGCCGGCGAAGGAGATCAGCACGCGCCCGGGGCGGCTCACGCGGACGGCGCCGGGGCGCCAGGCGGTCAGGCCACCGAGCATGTACAGGGTGACGGTCGGCTCCATGCGGTAGCGGCGGACCGCGATGGCGTGGCCGAACTCGTGCACGAGGATCGACAGGAACACGATCGGAATGCCGAGCAGGAACTCGAGGGTCTTGCCCGCCGTGAGCATCGGGAACCCGAAGAACACGCACATGAGCCAGAAGCCCGGATGGACCTCGACGGGCACGCTGAACAGCCGGAACCGCATGTCGCGCCTATCCTAACACCCGCCATGTAGGTGCGCTTGCTCAGCGGCTCGGAGCCTTGAGCGGACAGCCGCAGTCCTTGGGCGCCGGCGGAGCGGGGGCCGCCTGCTTCGGGGCCCAGGTGACGCAGCCGCCGAGCGCGAGCGCGGCGAGGAGACCGAGGACGAGGCACCGCATGGCTCGACGTCGAGTAGGCCCGCGCGGCGCGGGCGCGTCAACTTTCGGTCGACCCGCGTGCCGGCACGCCCGGCGCTACCGGCTCACGGCTTGCGCGGGGTCGCCTTGCATGGCTCGATGGGCAGGGTCGGGAGCGCGGTCGGAGCGGGCGTGCTCGCGGCGCACTCTTCGCCAGCGCTCGGCGCCGCGGCGGTCGAGCCGGTCCTTGGCTCGGGGTGCGTGCACGCACCCGCGCCCGCGACGAGCGCCGCGGCGAGCGCAGCCGTGACGGCGGAGGCCGCTCCCCGCCGCCCCCGCGCCCGCTGCCCGTCGTCTGTCGCCCGTTCGATGGTGCGCCGTCCCATGTCGCAGCCTCCGGCCCGTGTGACCGGGATCCTACTACGCGCGGAGCGCGCCCGCCCGGTCCTTGCCCCTTGCCACGCGCGGCGGGCGGGTGCACCTCTGTCGGAACGGCGAAACATGCGACGTCGGCGAGACAGCGCGGACCGCGGCGGTGCCCCGGCTCACCTCGCGCGCGCGGCCCTGC
>JADLAB010000385.1 GCA_020848455.1 Polyangiaceae bacterium | reverse complement strand
TCGTGGCGAGCGGCATCCGGGGTGCCTCCGACCAAGAGAGACGCCGCCCGGCCGCGCGTGTGAGCCCTCCACGCGCGGACGAATCTGGTACGGTGGCCGAGTGGAGGCGGAGCGGGGCAGCGGCGAGGAGGGCGGTGCGACCCCGAGCGCGGTCGACCCCGAGGCCCCGACCGCGTCCTCGGCCGGGGGATCGCCCTCGGACGCCGTGCTCCGCGAGGTCGCCCGGGTCCCGGCCCGCACGCCCCCGAGCGCCGGTCAGGATCGCGCCGGCCACGCGCGCGATCGGCTCGGGAGCACGATCCGCAAGTCCCGGGTGAGGGCGCTCCTCGGTGCCGGCGGGATGGGCGTCGTCTACTGCGCGGAGGACACGACGCTGCGCCGCGAGGTCGCGCTCAAGGTGCTGCCGGCGCACCGCGTCGGCGATCCCGAGCATCGCCGCCGGTTCCTGCGCGAGGCGCGACATGCGGCGGGGCTCGCGCACCCGAACGTGGCGACCGTCTACGAGGCCGGCGAGGCGGGCGACGATCTCTTCATCGCCATGGAGCTCGTGCGCGGTGGCTCGCTCCGCGATCGGATCGCCGAGGGGGCGGTCCCCAGCGCGGAGGTCGTCCGCATCGGGCGGCAGATCGGCCACGGTCTCGGGCGGGCACACGAGGCGGGCGTCATCCACCGCGACCTCAAGCCCGACAACGTCATGCTCGACGTCGACGGCACCGCGAAGATCCTCGACTTCGGGCTCTCGAAGCTGGAGGCGCGGGCGTCGGACCCCACGGTCGAGATCGGCGCGCACAGCACCGCCGCCACCGAGGTCGGCCGCGTCCTCGGCACCCCCGGCTACATGGCGCCCGAGCAGGCGAAGGGCCACGCGGTCGACGCGCGCAGCGACGTGTTCTCGCTCGGCGTCACGCTCTTCGAGCTCGCCGCCGGCAGGAGGCCGTTCAAGGGATCCGGGCTCGAGGCGATCATCGCCGCCGATCGCGACGCGGCGCCGCGCCTCGACGCGATCGAGGCGATCGAGGCAAGGAGGCCGACCGCGCTCGCGGACGTCGTGGCCCGCTGCCTCGAGAAGGATCCGGCGCGGCGCTACGGGAGCGGATCGGAGGTCGCCGCCGCGCTCGCGGCGATCGACGCGGGCGCCCTCTCGGACGCCGCGCCGTCGTCGCGCGCGCCGGATCGGGCGGTCGGTGCGGCGACCGATGCCGGCCTCGCGAACGCGACACCGCCGCCGCGCCGGGGTCGCGCGCGCTCCCGCGGGATCGCGGCGGTCGCCGGGGCGGCGCTGCTCGGGGCCGCCTGGCTCGCGGCCCGCGCCTACGCGCCGCGGGCCGAGGAGGCCTCGGCCGTCCCGTCGGCCTCGGCCCCGACGCCTTCGCCGCTCCGGGATCCGAAGGCCATCCTGGCCTGCCCGATCCTCGACGCGGGCGGCGTCGAGGAGCCCGCCGGGTGGCTCGGGGCCGCTGCCGCGCACCTCGCGTGCAACCGCGCCGCGGCGATGTTCGGCGACGGGGCGGGGCGGACGCTCGTGCCCGCCGAGCTGCTCGATCTGCCGCGCACCCCGACCGCCAGCCTCGGGCCGGATCCGTACGGCGCGCCGGGTGCGCGGGAGCGCTCGCTCGCCGCCGCGAGGTCCCGTGGGGCGGCGTACCTCGATGGCATGGTCCAGGTCCGCGACGACACGTTCACCGTCTCACTCGAGCTTCGCTCGCAGAGCGACGCGGTGCTCGACCGCGCGAGCGCGACGGACCGCCGCTTCATCGACGCGACCGTCGCGGCGGTGGACGCGCTCGGGCGGCGCGGCAGCGTCCCCCTCGCCGCCGCGCTCGATCCCGAGGTCGCGCGCTGGGGGCCGCCGCTCGACGTGCCGACCCTCGTCGACTGGCACGACGCGCTGGCGCGCATCAAGTCGTACGACGCCGCGCGCGCCTGCGCCTGGATCGAGGCCCAGGCGGGCGCGCTCGGCCCGGCGCTCCTCGCCGGCGGGCGCGCCTGGTGCCGCCCGTACGTGAAGGCCACGCCGAGCGGGCCCGCGGTGCCGCTCGATCGCAGCTCGCCGCGCGCGCTGCTCGTCAGCCTCACGCCCGAGGGCGCGAGGGGGCACGAGGCGGAGCTCGCGCAGGAGCTCCGCGCCGCGTTCGACGCCGAGACGTCGCCGACCGGGCGCGCGGCGTTCGCGACCGCCGAGGCGGACCTGCGCTTCGTCCTCGGCGACGCCGCGCAGGCACGCGAGCGAGCGCTCGTCGCGCTCGGGTTCGACCCGCGCAACGACTACGCGTGGGGGCTCATCGCGATAGCGACCGAGGGCCCGGACGCGCCCGCCTCGGCGCGCGCGGTGGCGGTCTGGCGCCCCTGGTGCGCCGACGCTTGGAACGCGCTCACGCGCGCCGAGCTGAGCGGCGCCGTCGCCGACCGGCTCCCAGCCGCGCACCGCGCCTACGTGCTCGCGCCCCGCTCGGACGTCATCGCCATCGGGTACGCCGAGGTCCTCCTGCACGCCGGGCGCGTGGAGGACGCGCGCGCGGTAGGGGTGAAGCTCGCGGCCGAGCCGCGCACCGAGCCGACCGGCCGCGCGCTGCTCGTGCGCGCCCGCGCGGCCGAAGGGCACCTCGCTGAGGCGCTCGCCGCCTACCGGCGCTTCCTCGTCGAGGTCGACCCGACGGACGCGCCGGCAGCCTACCTCCGGACCGTCGGCCAGAGCCGCGAGCTGGCCGTGATCCTGGGCGAGGGCGAGGCGTTCGGGCAGTGGTACTTCGAGACGTTCGTCGCGCCCCCCACGCCCAAGCTCAAGTCGACGGACCAGTACGGCGTGTCCGTCGCCGTGACGACGTGCGCGCTCGGGGCGCGCGCCGTGGCGAGCCGCTGTTACGCGCGGCTCCAGGAGCTCGTCGATCGGCGCTGGTTCACCGGGGGCTTCGTCCCGGGGAGCCTCGCCGAGCTCGAGGGCGCGAAGGCCTGGGCCGCGGGGGACCGCGCGGCGGCCCTCGACGCGTGGCGCCCGCTCACGAGGCGCCCGTCGCTGATGCTCCAGCGCCTCTCGGTCGCGCTCGCGCCGCCCTTCGACGAGGCCGGCGAGCCGGACGTCGCCGAGCGCATCGACGGCTACGACCTCGCGCACGCCGGCGAGCACAACGGCGGAAGCCTCGCCATGCTGCGCGCCGCCCGCCGGGCCGCCAAGGCCGGCGACGACGCGCGCGCGCTCGATCTCGCCAGGCGCATCATCGAGGCCTGGAGCGGGGCGGACGCGACCATCCCTGCGGTCGACGAGATGCGCAAGCTGGTGCGGGCGCTCGAGCAAAAGGGCGCGAGCCACCGATGACGGCCGCGAACGCGGAGGCCGAGGCCGCCGTCCGCGCGGCGTGTGCGGTCGGCGACATCGACCGCGCGACCACGCTCGCCCTGCGCGCCTACGGCGGCGAGATCTACGGCCTGCTCGCGGCGCTCCACCGCGCCGAGGGCGAGGCCGACGACGCGTTCGCCGTCTTCAGCGAGAAGCTCTGGCGCACGCTCGGCCGCTTCGCCTGGGATTGCTCGCTGCGCTCGTGGGTCTACCTGCTCGCGCGGCACGCCTCGCGTGACGTGCGCCGCGGCGAGCGCCGGCGGCGGCGTCGCGAGGAGCCGCTCGGTCCCGGCTCCGCGATCGAGGCCGTGGCGGCCGCGGTGCGCACGGAGACGGCCACGTTCCTGCGCACGGAGACAAAGACGGCGATGCAGCGCGTGCGCGAGGAGCTGCCGGAGGACGACCAGCTCCTGCTCGTGCTGCGCATCGACCGCGGCCTGCCGTGGGACGAGCTCGTGCCGATCTTCCTCGAGCAGGCCGAGGGCGTGGAGCGTGGCAGCCCGCTCCCGGCCGACGTGCGCAAGCGCGAGTCGGCGCGGCTGCGCAAGCGCATGGAGGCCGTGAAGAAGCGCGTCGTGGCGCTCGCGACGGCGCGCGGGCTCCTTCACCGATGAGCATCGGGCTCGTGACGGAGCCCCAGAAGAGGACGAGAACCCTGCCGCCGGATCGGGGGACTCCGGGACCCCTGGCGCGCGGGCGCGACATGGAATAGAGAGAGCGCCGTCATGTTATCGGAGGCTCGCGACAAGCTCGTCGACCTCAAGCGCCGCTTCGAGGCGCTGAGGAGGCATCTTTGACGCCCCGAAGCTCGAACGGAAGCTGGAGGAGCTGACGGCCCTCACGCTCGCCCCGGGCTTCTGGGACGACCAGAAGAAGGCCCAGGGCGTGCTGCGCAAGCGCAGCGCCGTCGAGGCCAAGCTCGCCTCGCTCGGGGAGCTCGGGCAGAAGCTCGACGAGGCGGGCGAGTACCTCGAGCTGGCCGTGGCCGAGAACGACGACGGCGCCACCGGCGACGCCGCGGCGCAGATCCTCGCGCTCGAGCACCGGGTGCGCGGGCTCGAGCTCGAGCGCATGCTGAGCGGCCCGGCCGACCACAACGACGCCATCGTCACCCTCAACCCGGGCGCCGGCGGCACGGACGCCAAGGACTGGGCCGCGATGCTGCTGCGCATGTATCTGCGCTACTGCGAGCGCGCCGGCTACAAGACCGAGATCGTGGACTACCAGGACGCGGACGAGGCCGGCATCGACAGCGCGTCCTTCACGGTGTCGGGCGAGGCCGCGTACGGCCACTTGCGCAGCGAGACCGGCGTCCACCGCCTCGTGCGCATGAGCCCCTTCAACGCCGACCACACGCGCCAGACCTCCTTCGTCGCCGTCGACGTGACGCCCGACCTCGACGACGACATCGACATCGAGGTGGCCGACAAGGACGTCGAGATCACGACCATGCGCGCCGGCGGCAAGGGCGGGCAGAACGTGAACAAGGTCGAGACGGCGGTGCGCCTCAAGCACTTCCCGACCGGCCTCAACATCGTGTGCCGCGCCGAGCGCAGCCAGCACCAGAACCGCGCCATGGCGATGAAGATGCTGAAGGCGAAGCTCTACCAGATGGAGCTGCAGAAACGCGCCGACGCGGCGGCGGCCGTGGCCGCGAGCAAGGCGGCGATCGACTTCGGCAGCCAGATCCGCAGCTACGTGCTCGCGCCCTACCGGCTCGTGAAGGATCTGCGCACCGAGCACGAAACGGGCAACGTCGACGCGGTGCTCGACGGCGACCTCGAGGGCTTCGTCGAGGCATACCTCTTGAAGACGGCGCGCTCCCTCGACGACGAGCCGGCGCGCGGCGGCTCGGGTGGCCGGGCGTGAGCCGTTCGGGGCCGCCCGTCGCTCCGAGGGTGAGAGACCGAGAGGCGCACGGGCTCCGGCCCGCGCCACGACCGAGATGAACGAACCACGGGACAAGCAACAGGCGGGCGCGGGCGCGGGCGCGGAGCCACGCCCGGACGAGGCGCTCATCGCCGTCCGGAAGCACAAGGCCGCGACCGTCCGCGCGCGCGGCGACAACCCGTTCGCGAACGACGTGGGCCGCGACCCCGCGCTCGTGGCGCTCGCCGAGGTGCGGGCCCACGCGGCACCGGCGCGGGGGCCCGACGGTCGCTACGCCGCCGACGCCGTGCCGGCCGGCCGCTTCCGCGTGGCGGGGCGCATCCTCTTTCTGCGCGGCATGGGGGGCGTCACCTTCGTGCGCCTGCGCGACCGCACGGGCGAGCTGCAGCTCTACTGCGACGAGGCGGTGCTCGGCGCGGCCTACGCCCGGCTCGAGGAGCTCGACCTCGGCGACTTCGTCGAGGCGGTCGGCACGGCCACGGCCACGAAGAAGGGCGAGCTGTCGATCCAGGCGGAGTCGTTCCGCCTGCTGTCGAAGGCCTACCGCCCGCTGCCGACCAAGACGAGCTTTCGCGACGTCGAGGCGCGCTACCGCATGCGCTACGTCGACCTCGTCGCGAACCCGCCCGTCGCGAGCGTGTTCCGGGCGCGCAGCACCATCGTGAGCGCGCTCCGCTCCTTCCTCGACGCGCGCGGCTACCTCGAGGTCGAGACGCCGACGATGCACACGGTCATCGGCGGCGCGGCGGCCAAGCCCTTCGTCACGCACCACAACGCGCTCGATCTGCGCCTCTACATGCGCATCGCGCCCGAGCTCTACCTGAAGCGCCTGCTCGTGGGCGGCTTCGAGCGCGTCTACGAGGTCGCGCGCTGCTACCGCAACGAGGGGCTGTCCACGCGCCACAACCCCGAGTTCACGATGCTCGAGTTCTATCAGGCCTACGCGACCTACGAGACCTTGATGGACCTCACCGAGGAGCTGCTGCGCGCGGTCGACGCCGAGCTCGCGCGCCGCATGCCCGAGGAGCACCCGGCCTGGCTCGCGGCGCGGCCCTTCACCCTGGGCCGCTTCGCGCGGGTCACCATGCGCCAGGCGGTGGCGACCGGGCTCGAGCGTGCCGGCATGCCGGTCGAGGCCTCGACCGACGCGGGCCGCGCCGACGCGCCCATCGGCCCCTGGGCCAAGGCGGCCAAGCAGCGGGGCCGCGCCATCGACTGGGACAACTACCGCGCCGGCATGAGAAAGTGCGACAACGACGGCGAGCGCCTCTTCTGCGCCTACGAGTACCTCGCCGAGCCCTTCCTCGCCGAGGACTACCGCGAGGGGGCACAGAGCGTGCCGGTGTTCGTCACCGAGTACCCCGCCGAGGTCTCGCCGCTCGCGCGCAAGAGCGACACCGACGGGCGCTTCGTCGATCGCTTCGAGCTCTTCGTCCACGGCCGCGAGCTCTGCAACGCCTTCAGCGAGCTCAACGACCCCGAGGACCAGGCGGCGCGCTTCCTGGCGCAGCTCGACAAGCGCGCGCGCGGCGCCGAGGAGACGATGGACTACGACGCCGACTACATCCGCGCTCTCGAGCACGGCATGCCGCCCGCCGCCGGCTTCGGCATGGGCGTCGACCGGCTCGCCATGATGCTCACCGGCGCGGCGTCGATCCGCGACGTCATCCTGTTCCCGCTCCTGCGCCCGGAAGCCACCGATGCCCTTTGAGAGCACAGCGCCACGTCCGACTGCCCCGCGCGGCCGCGCGTGGGCCGAGGTGCGTCCGTGACGGGCGAGGAGTCGGCGGTGGTGGAGGGCGGCTTCGCGCTGCCGCCCATCATGTGGGTCGTCTACGCGGTCTCGGCCGTGCTCGCCTACCTGTTCGTACGAAAGGGTCTGGCGCGCGTGCCCAAGCACCCGCGCAAGGCGGCGCTCTGGTTCGGCGCGGCCGTCGACGCGGTCGTCTTCTCGGTCCTCGCGACCGTGCGCACGCAGTTCGTCGAGGAGCGTGGCACCTACAAGCTGAGCCAGGAGTCCGTGCGCTTCGGCGTGCTCGCGAGCGGCGTCGTGGTGGTGTTCGCCGTCATGGCGATGCTCCTGCCGCTCGCGCTCGATGCGCTCGAGCGCCGCGGCTTCGCGCCCTTCGTGGGCGCGCGCCACATCCGCGCCACGAAGAGCGGCTTTCTCACCGTGATCTCGGTCCTGTCGATGGCGGGCGTGGCGGTGAGCTCCTGTGCGCTCTGCTCGGTCACGTCGATCATGGGCGGCTTCGGCCACGACCTGAAGCGCAAGATCCTCGGCAACACGGCGCACGTCGTCATCGACGTGCGGCGCCCCGGCGGCTTCGGCGACTGGCAGGCCAAGCTCGAGGTCATCCAGGCGGCGGCGCGCGAGAAGGGCGGCGCGGCGACGCCGGTGGCCGGCGGCGAGGCGATGGCCTCGAGCGACACCAACACTGCGGGCGCGCTCTTGCGCGGCATCGACCCCGAGACCATCGGCGACGTCATCAACCTGCGGCAGAACATCGAGGTCGGGCGCTTCGAGTACCTCACCGAGCCCGCCCGGTTGCTCGATATGCCGCCCGACGAGATCATCGGGCGCGGCTCCGGGGGCGAGGCCTACCTGAAGGGCCCGGAGATGCCCTTCCCGCGCGACCCCTCGGCCGCCGAAGTGGCGCGGCCGAAGGAGTACCCCGGCATCATCCTCGGGCGCGAGCTCGCCAAGGCCCTCCACGTCTTCGTGGGGCAGGAGCTCACGCTGCTGTCGCCCACGGGCGAGCTCGGGCCGACGGGCATCATGCCGCGCGCCAAGCGCTTCCGCGTGGCGGCGATCTTCTACAGCGGCATGTACGAGTACGACGCGTCGCACGCCTACGTCCTCATGGCGGACGCGCAGCGCTTCTTCAGCCTCGACGACAAGAGCCACAAGACGGCGGGGCGCATCACCCACATCGACATCCGGGCGCAGAACCCGGAGCTCGTCGGGGAGCTGCGCCCGGCCATCGACGCCGTGGTGCTCGAGCTGAACGGCGGCAAGGTCGACTCGGACGAGCTCGGGCACGGCGACGCGGTCGGCGACGCCGAGGGCGCAGGCGGCCCGAAGAAGGCGGCGCCGCTGCTCTTGCGCGTGCGCGACTGGATGGAGATGAACAAGAACCTCTTCAGCGCCCTCAAGCTGGAGAAGGTCGCGACCTTCGTCATCCTGTCCATTGCGATCGCCGTGGCGAGCTTCTGCATCATCTGCACCCTGCTCCTCATGGTCACCGAGAAGTCGAAGGAGATCGCCATTCTGAAGGCGCTCGGCGCGGCCGACGGCGCCGTCATGCGCATCTTCATGCTCGAGGGCATCATCATCGGCGCCATCGGCACGCTCTTCGGCGTCGTCAGCGCGCTGGCGATCTGCCTCGGTCTGTCGTGGACCGGCATGCGCCTCGACCCCGAGGTCTATTACATCGACCGGCTACCCGTGAACGTCGACGCGGGCGACTACTCCATGGTCGCGATCGCCGCGCTCGTCATCTGCTCGCTCGCCACCATCTACCCCGCCTATACTGCCGCGAAGATCCGCCCCGTCGAGGGGTTGCGCTACGAGTGAGCGCTCGCGCCCCGGACCCGCCACCATGACCACGCCGCTCATCGTCATCGAGGACCTCACCAAGTCCTTCCAGCACATGGGGCAGAAGCTCGAGGTGCTGCGGGGCATCGACCTCGTGGTCGAGGAGGGCGAGTTCCTCGCCATCGTCGGGCCGAGCGGCGCCGGCAAGAGCACGCTCTTGCACTGCATCGGCACGCTCGATCTGCCGAGCTCGGGGCACATCCGCCTCGAGGGCCGCGACCTCGTGGGGCTCGGCAGCGCGAGGCTCGCCGAGGTGCGCAACCGCAGCATCGGCTTCGTCTTTCAGTTCCACCACCTCTTGCCCGAGTTCAACGCGCTCGAGAACGTCATGATGCCGGGCCTCATCCAGGGCCGCAGCCGCCGGCAGCTCGAGCCCATGGCGCGCGCGCTGCTCGAGGAGGTGGGGCTCACCTCGCGCGCGACGCACCGGCCCGGTGAGCTGTCGGGCGGCGAGCAGCAGCGCGTGGCCCTCGCCCGGGCGCTCGTGCTGTCGCCGAAGCTCCTGCTCGCCGACGAGCCCACGGGCAACCTCGACTCGGCCACGAGCCAGTC
>JADLAB010000384.1 GCA_020848455.1 Polyangiaceae bacterium | reverse complement strand
GTCAACACGCTCGCCACGCTCCAGCGCGGCGGCGGCAAGTCGGGCGAGGCGAGCGGCAAGGTCACCGTGAAGTGCCCGGTCGTGAACGCGGCGCCCCCCATCGTGGTGCCGGCGAGCTCGGGCGTCTGATCGACTTTCGCCCTTTCGGGCGAGAGTCTCGCGGCGACAGGGATCAGGCTCCACACCTCAGGCACGAGACTCGAGGGAGCGAATCAGTCCCTCGAGTCCACGCCCACGACCCGGCGCGCGCGGCCGAGACGCTGCTAGCGGCCTCGGACCAGCGTCGCGGGCGCCGCCACGACGTCGAGCCGCTCGAGATCCTTGCAGCCGATGACCTCCGACCCGACGACCTGGAAGTTCGCCGGCCCGGGCGCGATCTTGGCGACCTGCAGCTCGAGCCGGTCGCCGTCGAGGTGCGCGACGAAGGGCGCGCCGCGGGCGTCGGCGTAGATGGCGAGGCAGGTCGCGCGCGCCGAGCTCGAGTCGTAGCTCATCTTGTTGGGCGGCCGCGGGCGGCGCCGATCCTCGACGTAGAACACGGTCGGGCCGTCGGGCGCCGGCTTCAGCACGAAGCGCACCTCGTTGGCCTGGTAGTCCTCTTCCCGGAACTGGCTCGCGTCGGTCACGCGCAGCTCGACGGCGTCGCCCGCCGAGCGCACGAAGCCCTCGAGCACGCGCCCGCTGCCCTCGTCGCGCCAGATGCCGACGAGCGCCTCGAGCGGAGACTTCGCCGCGCCGCCCGACGAGGTCGCGGGCGACGAGGTCGTGGTCGCCCCGCCCCCCGTCGTCGGGCTCGGTGTCGTCGACTGCTTGGTGGTCGTGGTGTGCGCGCTCGGCGTGGAGTCCGTCGCGGTCGCGTTGCCGTCGCCGCCCCCGATCACGCCCGTCGCGAACAGGATGCCCACGGTGGCGCCCGCGGCCGCGATGCCGCCGATGCCGACGAACAGCCCGACGTTGCTCTTCGGGCGCGGCGCCTGGGCCGTGTAGACCGCCGGCTGCCCCGTGATGGTGCCGGGCGCGTGGCCCATCATGCCGGGCATGGGCACGAGCGGCTGGCTCGGGATCTGCGTGCGCCCACCGCCCATCGCCATCGGCGCGCCCATCGGCGGCGCGCCCATCGGCAGCGGCGCACCCATCTGCGGCAGCGCGCTCGTGAGGGGCGCGCCCTGCGCCGGCGCGAGGCCCATCGATGCCTGGAACGCGTCGATGGCCGCCTGGAACTCCTCGCAGCTGTGGTAGCGGTGCTCGCGGTCCTTGGCGCAGGCCTTCTGGATGATCTGGTCGATCTGCGGCGGCAGGTCGGGGCGCACCTGCAGCACGCTCGGCATCACGCCCTCCACGTGCATGCGCAAGAGCTCGAAGGTGTTGTCCGAGTTGAAGGGCACCTGGCCCGTCAGCATCTCGAAGAGCACGATGCCGAGCGCGTAGATGTCGACGCGCCGATCGAGGTCGCGCTGCCCGCGGACCTGCTCGCTCGACATGTAGAACAAGGAGCCGATGATGCCCTGGGTCTGGCCCTTGCCCTTCTGCGCGTCGTCCTCGCCCTTGGCGATGCCGAAGTCGGTGACCTTGACGCAGTTGTCCTTGCGCCGGATGAGGATGTTGGCCGGCTTGAGGTCCCGGTGGATCACGCCCTCGTTGTGGGCGGCGGCGACGCCCGCGAGGATCTGACGGAAGACGCCCAGCACCTCGGGCAGCTGCATCGGGAGGCGCTGCTGGATGTGGCGCTGGATGAGGTCCTCGAGGCTCTCGCCCTCGACGAACTGCATCACGAGCCACATGCGACCGCCCTCGACGACGACGGCCTTCAGCTGCACGACGTTGGGGTGATCGATGCGCGCGAGCGCCCGCCCCTCGGCCAGGGTGCGCTCGCGCATGTCGGCGCGGTGCGCGATCTCGCCGCGCACGGCCTTCAACACCACCTGGATGTTGGTGTGCAGCTCGCGCGCCAGGTAGACGACGCCCATGCCGCCTTCACCGAGCACGCGCTCGATGGTGTACTTGCCGTCGACGATGGCGCCCGTCGCCGCGTAGTTGGTGCTCGGGCGGTTGACCTCGCCGGGTGCACCGGCCGCGCCGCCGGTGTTGCCGGGGCCGCCGGGGACGGTGGGGCCGCCGCCGCTCGGGATCATGCGGTGGCCGCAGGTGGTGCAGAACGCAGAGCCGTCCGGGAGGGGGGCGCTGCAGGCGGGGCAATTCATCGTGAGCCGGCTCCGCGGGGCGCACGGCTGGCCGGCGCCCCACACATCGAAGGTCCTCTGGCTACCGCCAAGCGGCGAGTGAGTCCAGGAGGGATTGTAGGCCGCCGGCGGTCCGCCGCCCACCTCTTACAGCGGACCGCGGTGGGGTGCGAGTCGCTCAGACACTCGCGGGCGCGTAGTGCTCGCGGACGCGGTAGAGCACGATCCGGTCGCCGCCCGGTGCCGTGCTGCCCCGGCCGCGCTCGGCGAGCACGAGGACGGCGCCCGGTGGCGCGGCGAGTAGGGCCCCGAGGTGCTCCTCGGGGATCTGCGCGTACCGGTACGGCGCGGCGTCGCGCTTGCTCGGCGACACCACGAGGTCGCCGAGGTTGCCGACGACGGCCCGCTCGGCACCGGCGTCGGGCCCGCGCAGGCCGCGCTCGCGTCCGAGCGCCTCGCGGTAGACGCGCTCGAGGGGCTCGCCGGCCTCGAGCCGGGCGCCGAGCGCGGCGAGGAGCGCGCGCGCCTCGGGCTCGGGCAGATCGCTCGTGCGCACGTAGAGCGCGTCGACCCAGGCGTGCGGCTCGCGCGCCCGCGCCTGCGCGGCCTGGTGCACCGGCTCGGCGGCGAGCTCCGGGCGCTCGCGGTACGCGCGCCCGAGCTCGGCGTAGACACGCGCCGGACCGGCGACGCGCAGCGCCTGCTCGAGGCAGAGCTCGACGACGGGCTCGGGCGCGCCGGTGGCCGTGGCGAGCGCCACGAGCAGAGGCAGGTTGTCGATGCCGCCGATGACGACCGCGCTGTCGCTCGGCAGGTGGAGGCAGGCCGCGCGCGGACGGTAGGCGAGCAGCTCCGCGGGCAAGCAGTCGCCCGGGCGCCACGCCGCGGCGCTGCGCTCGAGCTCGCCGGCGTCGATGGACTGCGCCGAGCCCCAGAGCAGGAGCGAGGTCGCGAAGAGCGCGGACGCGCGCGGCGCGGCGGCGCGCGGCGCGGAGCGGGGAGCGAGCGCAGGAGCGTGCATGGCGCCGGAACAACGGTGCGCCCGGCGCTTCCTTACAGCGCGCCGGCCCCCCGCTCGTTCGGCTGTCGGGGTCCCGCCTCGGCGGCCGATCCCGCCCCGCGGCGAGCGGGCAGTAGCCGCGCCGGGCCAAGTGCGCAAAGCTCGTCCCATGACGGAAAGGCTCGTATCGGCGGCGCCGAGCCCCGAGGACGACCGCTTCGACCGACTGTTTCGGCCGAAGGGTTTCGACGACTTCGTCGGTCAGCAGAAGCACGTCGAGAACCTGCGCGTGTTCGTCGAGGCGTCGCGGCGGCGGGGCGAGCCGCTCGATCACATGCTCGTGTGCGGCCCGCCCGGGCTCGGCAAGACGACCCTCGCCCACATTCTCGCCAACGAGCTCGGGGTGGCCCTGCACGCGACGAGCGGCCCGGCGGTCGAGCACAAGGGCGCGCTGGCCGGGCTGCTCACGAAGCTCGGCAAGAACGACGTGCTGTTCATCGACGAGATCCACCGGCTGAGCGCCACCGTCGAGGAGAGCCTCTACCCGGCGATCGAGTCCTTCGAGATCGACATCGTGACGGGCGAGGGGCCCTACGCGTCGACCATCCAGCTCGGGCTGAAGCCGTTCTGCCTCGTGGGCGCCACCACCCGCACCGGCATGCTGAGCGCGCCGCTCCTGTCGCGCTTCGGCCACGTGATGCGCCTCGACTACTACCCGGTCGAGGAGCTCGTGCGCATCGTGGACCGCAGCGCCGCCCTCTTCGCGGTACCGATCGACGCCGGCGGCGCGCTCGAGATCGCACGGCGCGCGCGCGGCACGCCGCGCATCGCGAACCGGCTCCTGCGCCGGGTGCGCGACTTCGCCGACGTGCTCGGCACCGGCAAGATCGACGCCCGCATCGCCGCCGTGGCGGCCGACCGGCTCGAGATCGACCCGCACGGCCTCGACACCATGGACCGGCGCCTGCTCGAGATCATCGTGGACCACTACGACGGCGGCCCGGTCGGCATCGACACCCTGGCCGCGGCGCTCTCCGAGCCGCGCGGCACGCTCGAGGACGTGTACGAGCCCTACCTCCTGCAGCAGGGCTTCCTCGGCCGCACACCGCGCGGGCGCGTCGCCACGCGCAAGGCCTACGAGCTGCTCGGGCGCGCGCCGCGCGAGCGCGACGACGCCGACGCGCGCGAGGAGCCGCAGCGCGGTCTGTTCGAGCGCTGAGTCCGGGCCGCTGCGGCGGCGCCCCATTGTTTCGCGTTCCGCGACCGCTTCCGCAATAATGCGGT
This sequence comes from Polyangiaceae bacterium, assembly GCA_020848455.1. GTDB lineage: Bacteria > Myxococcota_A > Polyangia > Polyangiales > Polyangiaceae > JACRDA01. The sequence goes on along the minus strand of JADLAB010000384.1, from coordinate 24,405 downwards.
GCAGCAGGACGTGACCCGCAACGAGAACATCGCACTCGTCACCCTCGGTGGCGCGCCCGGCGACGAGCTCGCCGAGCGCGTGACGCGCGGCGGCTTCGCGTGCCAGGCCTTCGCCTCGCCGGCGGCGCTCGCGGCGGCGCGCCACGTGCCAGCCCTGGTGCTGCTCGCGGCGCCGGGCGCCGACCGCGCGGCGCTCGTCGGGACCATCGGCGAGCTGCGCCAGGCGCAGGCGCTCGAGGACGCGACCGTGCTCGTGCTCCGGGACCGCCAGCACGGGCCGAGCCCGGCGACCGCCTTCGGCGCGGGCGCCGACGACGTCGCGGACATCGCCGGCGCGGACGACGACCTGTGGGCGCGCATCGAGGCCCGCCTGCGCCACCGGCGCGCCACCGACGGACCGAGCCGCGAGGCGCGCGGCGCCGCGATGGTGCTCGAGCTCACCCAGGCCCTCAGCTCGGCGCTGCACATCCGCGACATCCTCTACCTCGTCGTCCAGCGCGTCGCCGAGGTGGTGAGCGTCGACCGGGCGAGCATCGTGCTCGCGCACCTCGACGAGCCCACGGCCTACGTCATCACCGCGAGCGACGATCGCGAGCTCCGGGACCTGCCGGTGCGCCTCGCGGACTACCCCGAGATCGGCCAGGTGCTCGCGAGTGGCGAGCCGCTCGTCATCCGCGACGCCGCCGACCACCCGCTGTTCGACCTCAGCCACCGCGACGTGCCGCGGCGCTTCCGCTCGCTCGGGCTCGTGCCGATCTGCTTCGAGGACCGCACGACCGGTGTCCTGTTCCTGCGCTCGCGCGAGCCGCGCGCGCTCGACGCCGACGCCCTGTTCCTGCTGCGAGCCGTGGCGAACGCCACGGGGATCGCGCTGCGCAACGCGCGGCTGGTCCAGACCCTGCGCGATCAGTCGCGCCGCACCGAGCACGCGCGCAAGGCTGCCGAGCAGCGGCTGCGCCGCCTCGAGCCCTACGCCGAGTTCTTCCGGGCGAGCGCCGACGGCATCATGGTCATCGACCCGGGCGGGCGCGTCCTGTTCTGCAACCCGGCCGCCTGCGCGGTGCTCGGCCGCCGCGAGAGCGAGCTCGAGGGCTGCGCCTTCGACGAGCTGCTCGCCAAGGACTCGCACCGGCGCTTCGAGCGCCTGCGCGAGTCCTTCGCCCACGGCGTGTTCCCGAGCAACGTCGACCTCGCGGTGCGCACCGGCCACGCCGAGCGCCGCGTGCTCAGCGTGAGCTTCAACAGCGTTCTGCGCGAGGACGGCGTCGAGGACAGCGGCATCATCGTCTCGCTGCGCGACGTGACCGAGGACCGCGCCACGGCGCGCGAGCTCACGAAGACCAAGGAGTTCCTGCAGCGCGTGATCGACAGCTCGGTGGACGCCGTCGTGTCGGCCGACATGCGCGGCGCCGTGCGCCTGTTCAACCCCGCCGCGGAGCGGGTCTACGGCTACAAGGCCGCCGAGGTCGTGGGGCGCATGAACGTCACCGAGCTCTACCCCGAGGGCACGGCACGCGAGATCATGCGCCTCATCCGCAGCCCCGAGATGGGCGGCGAGGGTCAGCTGCGCGGGCTGCGCACCGTGATGCTCGGCGCGGGCGGCATCCAGGTGCCGGTGCTCCTGTCGGCGGCGCTCATCATGCACCGCGGCCGCCCCATCGGCTCGGTCGGCGTGTTCACCGATCTGCGCGAGCGGCTCGCGATCGAGGGCCGGCTGCTCGCGACCCAGCAGGAGCTCGCGGTCCAGGCGAAGAAGGCCGTCATCGCGGAGCTCGCGGGCGCGACCGCCCACGAGCTCAACCAGCCGCTCACCACCGTGATGGGGTACGCCGACCTGCTCGGTCGCCGCCTGCAGGGTGGGCAGCTCGGCCAGGCCTCGGACGCCATCGTGCGCGAGACCGAGCGGATGGCGGAGATCGTGCGCAAGATCGGCAAGCTCACCCACTACGAGACCAAGCCCTACGTGGGCGAGGCCCAGATCCTCGACCTCGACCGCTCGGCCGACAGCGATGCGCCGGGGAGGTCTCCGGCGTGACCCTCCCGCGCCTCCTGAGCGACGTGCCGCCGAGCGGCGAGCGCGCGAGGAGCCCGGCCGACGGCTGGCCCTCCGCGGCCACCCGCCGCCGGCTGCTCGCCCTGGCGGCCGACACCCCGCCGAACGCCACGGCCGAGCTCCTGTTCGCGCCGTTGCTCGCCGAGCTCGCGGGCCTCGAGCCCGGCGCCGCGGCGGCTCTCCGCCTGGCGGGGGTCGCGGGCGGCGAGCCAGAGCTCTGCTGGTGCGGCGCGGTGGCTCCGGCGCCCGGGGCGCCCGCTGGCGACCGGCTTTTCGCGGGGCTGCCGCTCGAGCTCCAGGTGTCCGTGCCCGGGCAGGGAGAGCTCGCCTTCGCGGCGCCGGCGCTCGGCCCGGACGCGGTCGCGGTCCACGCCGCGGCGCTGGAGGAGGCGGCGGTCCTCGTGGCGGTGGTGTGGCGCGCCGTCCGGCAGGAGCGGGTCGAGCGGCTCCACGCGCAGCGCGACAAGCTCGCGGTGTTCGGCGAGCTGGCGGCGGGGATCCTGCACGAGCTCAACAACCCGCTCACCGCCATCGTGGCGTACGCGGAGATGCTCCTGCGCACGCTGCCGGGGCGCACGGCCGACGCGGTCGACCTCGAGCGACTCGCGCACATCCGCGAATCGAGCCAGCGCCTCATCGGTTTCGCCCGCGACCTCGTGAGCTACACGCGCCCCGACGCACAACCGACCTCGCCGCTCGAGCTCGACGTCGTGCTCGACCGGGCCCTCGGGTACTGCGGACACCTGCTTGTGGCGCACGGCGTGACGCTGCGGCGCGACCGCGCGCCGGGGGCCACGGTCGCGTGCTCGCCGAGCGCACTCACGCAGGCCTTCGTGAACCTCGTGACGAACGCCGTGCAGGCCATGGAGGGGCTTGGCGGAGAGCTCGTCGTGACGGCGGCGCGCGACGGCCAGCGCGTCCGGGTGACCGTCGCGGACGAGGGCGTCGGCATCGCGGAGTCGGACCTCGAGCGCATCTTCGAGCCCTACGTCACGACCAAGCCGCACGGCCACGGAGCAGGCCTCGGCCTCAGCATCGTGCGGGGCATCGTGGCGGACCACGGCGGGCGCGTCTCGGCGCGCCGTCGCACCCCGCGCGGTGCCGTGTTCGAGGTCGAGCTTCCGGTTGACAGGAGCGGCCACGCGGGTCACGACCCCGCCTGAGCCGTGCCGACGAGTACGCCGCCAGAAGGGCCGCTCGCGGGCGAGCGCGAGCCGCCGCCGCCCGTGGCAGCAGCGGAGCCCCACACCGCGGCGCCCGAGCCGGCGCCGGCGTTGCGCCCGAGCCTGCCGCCGGACGGGAACTGGCGTGCGCTCGCCAGCGAGAAGGTCGCCCTCGCGCTCTCTGCGGCCTTCGTCGCGGCCGTGCCGACGGCGCTGCGCGCGCAGGGCGCCCTGTTCGACGGCTGGCTCGGCGCCACGGCACTCACCGCCTTCCTGCTCGTGCCGGTGGCGCTCTTGCACGACCGCGCGCGGCGTGGCTACCGGAGCCTCGTCGGGCGCGATGCGCCGCGCCACCTCGCCGCGGGCCTGGCGCTCTGGGCCGGCCTCAGCACAACGCTCTTCACGCTGCTCGCGTCGCTGCTGAAGGCGCACACCAACCACCGCGCGCTCGCCGGGGCGACCTTCGCCGTCGTGGGCCTCGGCGCCGCCGCGGCGGTGGCCATCGTCGTGCCGCGCCTCGTGCGGCTCGGGGCCCGCCGCCTGTCGCGCCCCGTGGCGCTCGGAGCCCTGGCGCTGCTCGCGCTCGGACCGCTCGCGCTGCTCTCGCTGCCGCTGCTCGGCGCGGGCCTCGGGGCCGAGGAGCGCGCCACGCGCGCGGCGCTGACGGACGGCGTGCTCGTGCTCGCGGCGGCGAGCCTGCTCTTCGCGGTGCGCCTGCCCCGCTCCCTGGCGCGTCCGGCGCAGCTCGCCGCGTTCCCGCTCGCGGCGCTCGTCGTGGTGGGTGGCGTCGTGCGCCTCGAGCACAGCGGGCGCGCGCTGCAGTCGGCCGGCGGGCTCGCGGCCGCGTGTCTCGAGGCGCTCGAGCGCTGGACCGACCACGACGCCGACGGCTACGGCGCGCACTTCGGTGGACGCGACTGCGACGACGGCGACGCGCGTCGCCACCCGGGCGCCGACGAGGTCCCGGGCGATGGCATCGACAACGACTGCGACGGCGAGGAGGCGCTCGCCGAGCTCGCTGCCCTGCCGCCGACCCCCACCACGGCGCCGCCTGCACCGGGCGGCAGCGGAGCCCCGGCGCCGTCACCGAGCGCGACCGCGCCGGTCGCCGCCCGCCCCGACGCGCCCGACGTCGTGCTCGTCACCCTCGACAGCGTGCGAGCCGACCACACGTCGGCCTACGGCTACGGCAAGGCGACCACGCCCACACTCGAGGCCCTCGCGGCGCGCGGCACGTGGTTCGCGCACGCGTACGCGGCCGGCGGCGACACGCAGCACGCCCTCTTGCCGCTGGTCTCGTGCCGCACGTTCACCGACACGGCCAAGGACGACGCCGAGTGGCCCACCGTGCGCGACGCGGTCGACACGCTCGCGGAGCGCCTGCGCCGGGTCGGCTACCAGACGGGCGCCGTCGGCTCCTTCACCTGGCTGCGGCGCGACCGGGGCTTCGACCAGGGCTTCGATCACTTCTCCGAGGAGCCGTTCCGGCGCGAGAGCCCGGAGCGGGGCACGACCGGCGAGCACGCCGTGGCGGCCGCGACCGAGATCTACGGGCGCATGCAGGGCGACCGCCGGCCGCTGTTTCTGTGGGTGCACCTGTTCGACGCGCACGAGAAGTACCTGAGCCACGAGGGCCTCGACTTCGGCAAGGGCGAGGAAGGGCGCTACGACGGCGAGATCGCCTTCGTCGACCGACAGCTCGGCAAGCTCGTGGAGCTCGTCGACCGCGGGCCGCGCGCCGCCCGCACCGCCTGGCTCGTGCACGGCTCGATCGGCGAGAGCTTCGGCGAGCACGGCAAGAAGGGCCGCGGCGAGCTCTACGAGGAGCTGCTCCGCGTGCCGCTCGTGGTCGCGCCGCCGCGCGGGCCGGCCGGCCGGTACACGCGCGCCGCGGTGAGCGTGCTCGACCTCGGGCCGACCGTGCTCGACCTCGCGGGGGCGCCGCTCGCGGAGACGGCCGGCGTGTCGCTGCTCGCCATTGCGGCCGGCGACCTCGAGCGCGGCCATCCGCCAGTCTTCGCGGCCGCCGAGCGGCGCGTCGCGGTCGTCGACTGGCCCCTCAAGCTGCTCGTCAAGCGCACGCAGAAGCGCGATCGGCTGCTCCTGTTCGATCTCGACGCCGATCCGCGCGAGGCGCGCGACCTCGCCGAGGAGCGGCCGCAGGATCTGAAGCGCCTCGACGCGCTGCGCCAGCGGGGTCCGGGCGCCGAGAAAGCCGGAGCCAGCGGCGACTGACGAGCTCAACGCCGGCGGCGGCGCACGGCGTCGCCGAGCTCGTCGCCGGTGCGATCGATCTCGTCGATCGCGCTGTCGAGCTCGTGCGCGGCGCGGTCCACGAGATCGGGCTCACCCGCCCCGGCCGCCTCGATGCGGGCGCCCCGAGGGCGCGCCGCGGCCGCGTGACCCCGCTCCGCGCCGACGCGCGCGTCGGGCACCGCCCCGTCGCCGCGCCGCTGTGCGTCGAGCGGCGCCCCCTCGAGCTCGCCGATGGCGCGCCGCATGCCCGCGTCCGCGCGCCGCCCCGCCGCGCGCACCGTGGCGGCCGCGCGCGCGAGCGGCGCCCCGAGCACGAGCGACAGCGCCTGGAGCACGAGCGGCACGACGAGTCGCAGGGCGCCCGCGACCGCGAGACGGGCGACGCCGAGCGCGAGCACGACCACGAAGAGCACGAAGCGCGGCAGCGGTGCGCCGCGCCCGCGAGGTGCGAGCGAGCGGACCGGTGCCGCGCCGGCCGCACGGGGTGGCCGCCAGCCGTCGTCGTCGGGCATGCGCCGCCCGCGCGGCGCACGCTCGCCCCCGCGCGGCGCCGCTCGCCCCCGCGCGCGGTCCCCCGGACGCTCCTTCGCTCGCTCCCGGCCGGCCGGCCCGGGTCGCTCGGCGCGCCCGCCGCGGGCGAGCGCGCGCTCGAGCTCGCCGACGAGCGCCGGCAGGTCGCTCGCGCGCTCGTCGGGATCCGGCCGCAGCATCGCCTCGAGCGCACGGGCAAACGCCGGCTCGGCGCGGCCGGCGAGGGACGCCGCCACGTCGATCGACAGCCCCTTGTGGGGCAGCGCCTCGGGCTCGACGCCGGTGAGCAGCGCGAGCGCGGTCGCGCCGAGCCCGTACACGTCGGTGACGGGCAGCGCCCGACCCTGCAGCTGCTCGGGTGCCATGTAGCCGAAGGTGCCGACCACGGTGGAGCCGCCCTTCGGTTTCAGGCTGTCGCGCACCGAGCCGAAATCGACGAGCACGTAGCGGCCGTCGGGACGGCGGACGAAGTTGCCCGGCTTGACGTCGCGATGGACGATGGGCGGGCTGCGGCCGTGCAGGTAGCCGAGCACCTCGCTCGCCTGTCGCAGGAAGCGCAGCACCTCGGCGGCATCGAGGGCGCCCTCGGCGTGGAGCGCGTCGAGCCGCTCGCCGTCGATCTTCTCCATGACGAGGCAGAGCGCGCCGGCCTCCTCGAAGTGCTCGATGTGGGCGGGAAGCGCCGGGTGCGCGAGCGACTCGAGCACGCGCGCCTCGCGCTCGGCGAGCTCGACCTCCTTCCAGCTGCGCGCCCCCCTGACCTCGAAGCGCTTGATCGCCACGAGCCGGCCGTCGCGCTTGTCGACGGCCTCGAGCGTCGCCCCCTGGCTGCCCTCGCCGAGCAGGCCGGTCACGACGTAGCGCCCGTCACGCAGCAGAGCGCCAGCCGTCGGCGTCGTCATGGCGTGGTCAATGTGGTGGCCGCCCGGGCCGGAAGGCAAGCCCCGCCCCGCTGCCGATGGATCGAACAGGATCCAGATCCTGGATCAATCACGATCCACACGCCGTGACCCACCACAGCCGACCCGCACATGCATTGTCCTACACTTGCGCATCATGGTGCCCAAGGTGTGGCTTGGTACGTTTCGTGCGAAGGGCGCCGCACTCGCGCTCGCCCCCACGGAGGCTCACCATGGCTCGCTACCGCTTCCCGACCCTGCTGCTCGTCACCCTCGCCTGCGCGCTCGGCCCGAGCCTCGCAGCCTGCTCGGCCCCCGACGAGGCAGTCGGCGCCGAGGGCGGCGAGGAGCTCGGCATCGACGGACCGTTCGAGTTCGGCGAGGAGCTCGGCAAGGCCGACAGCGCGGGCGTGCCGGGGCCGGCCGTCGCGACCAACACGAGCGACACGCAGGTCTGGATTGCGCGCAACAAGTGGGAGGACACGACCACGGTGGCCGCCAAGAAGGCGGGCCTCGCCTGGGGCGCAGACAGCGGGCTCACCTGGGACCAGAAGTACGCCGCGTGGCTCGACAGCATGCAGCGCACGCCCGGGAGCTACTACGACACCTTCACGCTCACGACTCCGTGGGGCAAGACGATGCCGGCGCCGCGCCTCGAGTGCGCCGAGGTCGCGCTGTTCCTGCGCGCGACCTTCGCCGCCTGGTACGAGCTGCCGTTCTACCTCACGGCGGTCGACGCCAAGGGCGTGCGCGTCTACTTCGGCCACTTCGGCGCGCGCACGAAGAGCCTGCGCTACAAGAACACGCCGCTCTTCGCGTCCGCCTACAAGGACTACTCGGCGCTGACGGCCGCGGAGCTGGCTTCGCAGGGCTGGCCGCACGACGACAAGCTCCGCCAGAAGGGCCTCGCCGGCGGCAACGGCGACGACCAGATGGACTTCGTCGCCCCCGGCGCGCACGCCGGCGCGTACTTCGACGAAATCCACCTCAACAAGCGGGTGGGGCACCTGCTCGTCCTCCTGCTCGACTACTTCGGCTCGGCGAGCCTCGCCGACGCGCGCAACACCTTCAACCTGCGCCCGCAGGCCGTGCGCCAGGGCGACGTGCTCGTGGAGCGCTGGCAGAAGAACGGCATCGGCCACACGCTCGTCGTCAAGCACGTCGAGCCGCTCGGCGAGGGCTCGCTCGAGGCCGAGCTCGTGAGCGGCTCCATGCCGCGCCGCCAGCCGAAGTGGGAGGACGGGGTCGCGAGCAAGACGTACTTCACGTCCGAGGAGACGGGCGGCGAGGGCACGAACTTCGAGGGCCACGAGTACGTGAAGCTCGGCGGCGGCCTCAAGCGCTTTCGCGTCACGAAGAACGTCGGCGGCTTCTGGACCAACACCTGGATGAAGGCCGACGAGGCCTCGTGGATCAGCGACACCGACTACGCCAACCTCAAGGTGCGGCCGACGCAGTTCGAGACCTTGCTCGGCGAGGTCGCGCCGCAGCAGAAGCGCGATTCCCTCGTGCACATGATCGAGGACGCGCGCGAGCACCTGCGCCAGTACCCGGGCAGCTGCTCGGCGCGCACCAAGCGCGAGGACGCGTTCCACGAGCTCTACGCCCTCAACACCCAGAAGTTCGGCCTGTCGACGGCCGAGACCGACGCCGAGTACCGCGCGCTCGAGGACTACGTGTTCGGCGAGCTCGAGTACACGAAGAGCAAGACCTGCTGCTGGAACTCGACCACCGCGGCCATGTACCAGATCGCGATGGACTACAACGAGAGCCTCATGGGCTCCGGCTGCCAGTCCCCGGTCGTGTTCAAGGCAGCGGGCGGTGGCTACGACGCCTTCAAGGCGTACGCCGAGCAGACCGGGCGCGGCGCGCTCTGGAAGGCCTGGAGCGCCGACGAGACCTGCCCGCAGGCGAACGTGGTCGAGGACACCGAGGCCGCGAGCGAGGCCGAGCCCTGGTGCTCGATCGACGACGGCGGCTCGACCGGCGGCGGCTGCGCCGACGACGGCTTCGAGCCGAACGACGCCGCCGCGAGCGCCAAGCCACTCGGCGCGGGGAGCCACGCGGGCCTCGCGGTGTGCTCCGGCGACGACGACTGGTTCTCGTTCACCGTCCCCGGCGGCGTCGATCTCCGCATCGACTTCGACCACGCCGAGGGGGATCTCGACATCGCCCTCACGAAGAATGGCAGCGCGATCGCGACGAGCCAGGGGACGAGCGACTTCGAGAGCGTGAGCGCCACGGGCGGCGGGACCTACACGCTGCGCGTCTACGGCTACAGCGGCGCGGCCAACGCCTACACGTTGACGGCGACCTTCCACTGAGCGCACGGCCCGGGCTAGGCTGGGCCCATGGGCACTTCGAGGAACCTCGACCGCAAGCTCTTGCCGATCGTGCTCGGGCTCGGGGCGCTGCCGGCCTGCGGCGACAAGCCGAGTGGGCCGCCGGTCGACACGGCGACGCGGCCGACGACGACCCGGACGCCGACGCGCATCGAGCCGGTGATCCTGCACTCCGGCGACCAGGTGCCGGTGCCCCTCGGCGGCGCCGCCCAGCCGGCACTGCCCGCGAGCGCCCGGCCCGCCGTGCCACACGCCGCCGAGCCCGCGCCGGCCCGCGCGCAGGCGGCCGCCTCCGGTGCAGCCGCCGCGCAGGCGGCCCCGGCACCGGCGTCGCCCGCCCCCGTGGCCGAGGTCGCGATCGTGCACAATCACGCCCCGGGTGAGCCCTGTCGGCCGGTCACGCAGGCCGACATCGACAAGGCCTTCGCGGATCTCCGGGCGCAGTGAGCGGCCGCCGTCACGGCGGCGCGAGGCGCCGGGCCGTCCCAGGCTCCGGGATGGCGAGCGCGTAGAGCACCGTGTCGTCGTAGCTCGCGGCCGGCGGTGTCTCCGTGCCCGCGCGGTGCACGAAGGCGTCGAGCTGCTTGCCGCGGTCGAGCGCCACGACGCGCCGACAGCCGACGGAGAGCAGCGCCGCCGCGCTCGCCTCGGAGCTGTCGAGCCGCGAGCGCGCGACGACGAAGGTACCGTCGGGGAGCAGACACGCGGCGCTGCGATGGCGCGCCTCGCCGATGCGGCGCGCCTCGCTGCGCAGCTCACCGTCCTCGGCGAGCAGCGGCAGCTCGCTCGCGTCGCCCGCCGCCGCCTGGTCGGCGACGGACAGGGCGAGGGCGAGCTCCCCGGGGGCGGGCCCCGCGAGCAGGACGCCGAGGTCCTCGCGGATCGGCAGGGCCACGATGCCGCCGAGGACGAGGCCGCGCGGGTTCTTCTTGCGCTCGGCCACGCCGAGCGAGATCGCGGCGAGCGCCCGCGCGACGTCGGCGGGCTCGAGGCTCGCGTCGGCGGTGCGCCCCGCGGTCTCGCGCGCGCCGGGCACCACGCGCCACTCGAAGCGCCGCGCCACGAAGGCGGTGAGCTCGACGTCGACGCCGAGCCGGCGCTGCTGGGCGGCGAGGACCGCGACGCGCGCCCGCGGCGGGGGCTGCTCCCCGCCGTCGGGCTGCCAGGCGAGGTCGCCGTGCGGCGCCATGCGCGTGTCGCGCAGGGTCAAGTAGAAGAAGTCCTTCGGCGAGGCGTCGAGGTAGCGCCGCGGGGCGATCGACATCTCGCGGGCGAGCAGCGCCGTGTGCACCTCGCCGCTCGCGGGCGCGGACTGGTAGACGAAGCCGACGTGCCCGGGGTTCATGTCGAGGTGCAGGGCGTAGACGCAGTCGGCGAGCAACAGCGCCCGGGCGAGCGTGTCCGCGTCGGTCTCCATGCCCCAGGCGTAGACGAGGTGACCCGAGCGCGTGAGGCACAGGGCCGAGCGCTCGGTGAGGTAGCTCGCGCCGTCGAGGGGAAAGCCCCAGGTCGTGCGGCCGCGCGGGTTCACGCCCCCGTCCTCGACGAGCGGATCGAGGTTCTGGCGCAGCGACACGAAGTCCTCGGGGACGGCGTCGCTGCCGCCCCAGCTGCCGACGTGCGTGAAGCCGAGCGCGTCCACGGCGACCGTGGCCGCGTAGGGCTTCGGCGGCAGGAGCAGGCGCCGATCGACCATCATGCCGTACGCGCCGTGCTTGGTCTGGAAGGCGCCGTTGAACGCCGCGACGGCGCGCTCGCGCCGGTCCTTGGGGATGCGACCGCGCCCGGGCGGGCCGGTGAGGGGGCGCGGCTCCTCGAAGCCGGCCTCGATCGCGAGCTCGAGCTGGCGGGTGTCGATCGCCACCATGCGCACGAGCGCGAAGGGCTCGGCCGGATCCGGCCGGATCGTCGTCTCGAGCAGGTACGGCTCCGAGCCCGCGCCGTCGCCCGGGGCACCGATGCTCGGCGGCAGCCAGTCGACCTCGGGCGCGCGCCACTCGCCCTCGTGCTCGAGCGGGTGCTTGAACAGGGGGGCGATGCGCACGGGTGGCCAGCCCGCGGGCGGCGTCGCCCCGAGCGGCCCGGGCGCCGTCTCGCCCGGCTCGGCGGACGGCGCCGGCCGGTGCGCGGCGCGCACGAAGCCCGAGCGCGCGTCGAACACGAGTGCCTTCAGCGTGTCGGCCGCCTCGGTGCCGAGCAGCTCCCGCGCCACGTCGATGGCGAAGTGCGCGAAGGGCTTGTCCGTGCGCGGGATGCTCCACGCCTCGGCGGCGAACTCGTTGGTGCCTCCCGCGTCGAACGGCAGGCCCGGCTCGGCGAGCGCGAGCGCCGCCGGGTGCCGCTCCGCTCCGAGGGCGAGCACGAGCAGATCGCCGCGCAGCTCGAGGTCGAGCGCCGGGGGCGGCCGGCCGAACACGAGCTCGGTGCGCGCGACGCCGCGCAGGGTCGCCGCGTCGAGCCAGCTCTGCACGTAGGCCATGAGGCGCCGACCGAGCGGCAGCTCGCCGACGGGATGGCCGTCGAGATCGAGGACGGTGACGCTCTGGATGGCGCCGGCCGCGGTGGTCACGAACGCCGCTCGATGGCCGCGTGCGACGAGCTGCGCCTCGTCGCCGAGCGGCGTGTCGGTGAGATCGCGGTAGGTGAGCACGCTGACGGGGCGGCCCTCGCGCCCCATGCGGACCCGCGCGCGGAACAGGTCGCGGGGGCCGTCGCCGCGCGCCGCCAGGAACAGGACCGGCCGGCCGAGGAACGCATCGCCGAGGGCGCCGGTGCTGCCCTCCCAGACGAGCTCGTCGGGCGCGACCGAGCCGCCGACCGCCCGGCCGAGCAGCGCGGCGACGCCCTCGACACCGGGGGCCGCCGGCGGGCCGGCCGCGCACCGCACCCAGCCGACGAGCCCGGCGATCACGAGCGCGATCGGGAGACGCAACAGCGCGTAATCCTTGACGCGATCAAGGAAACGCGGCGTGCCTGGGGGCGGCCCGCCGGGCGCGGCGGCGGCCCGCGCTCCACGATGTCTCCACGGCGTCATCACACGGGACCCGGTCCGGGGCGGCTATGGTTGCACGGCGGGGCCGCGATGGCATAACCATCCGCCCCGCGAAGCACCCGCACTCACCCCAGCACCACGGACCGCCGTCTTGCTCATCGAAGCCCGCAATCTCCCGCGTCACGTCGGCATCATCATGGACGGCAACGGCCGCTGGGCCACCCTGCGCGGCGAGCCGCGCAAGGCGGGCCACCGCGAGGGCAGCCACGCGGTGCGCCGCGTCGTGCGCGTCGCGCGGCGGCTCGGCGTCGAGGCGCTCACGCTCTACGCCTTCAGCTTCCAGAACTGGGACCGGCCCGCCGACGAGGTCTCGGCGCTGATGGAGCTCCTGGTCGAGTACCTGGTCGGCGAGCGCGAGGAGATCCTCGGCAACGGGATCCGCCTCGAGGCCGTGGGCGATCTCGATCGGCTGCCGCCGCTCGTGCGCACGGCGCTCGACGAGCTGCGACGGCTGTCGGCGGACAACCGGGGCATGGTGCTCACGCTGGCGCTCTCGTACGGTGGCCGCGAGGAGATCGCGCGGGCGGCGCGCGCGCTCGCCGAGAAGGCGGTCCGCGGCGAGATCGACCCCGCGGCGATCGACGCCGACCGGGTCGCGGCCGAGCTGCCGAGCCTGCGCTTCGGCGAGCCCGACCTCATCGTCCGCACAGGCGGCGAGAAGCGCATCTCGAACTTCCTGCTCTACGGCGCCGCCTACGCGGAGCTCTACTTCACCGACCGGCTCTGGCCCGACTTCACCGAGGAAGATCTGTTCGCGGCGATCGCGAGCTACCAGAAGCGCGAGCGGCGCTTCGGGCTCGTCGTGCCCGAGCAGCGGGCGCCGGCCAAGGCCTCGCGCCGCAGCGCCTGAGCGCTCTCAGCCCGCCTCGACGGGCGGCTCGTCGCCGACCGCAAGCCCCGCGGCCGCCCGCAGCGCGGCGAGCTCGACGGGCGACAGCCAGCGCCCCGCCCCGACCGCGAGATCGCCGAGCGCGACGGGACCGACCTCGAGTCGCACGAGGCGCTCCACCTTCCGTCCGTCGAGCGCGAACATGCGCCGCAGCTGCCGGTTGCGCCCCTCGCGGAGCACGACGCGGTACCAGTGGCCGCGCTCCCAGGTGATGGCCGCTGGAGCGGTCGTGCGCCCGTCGAGCTCGACGCCCGCCCGGAGCCGCGCCTGCTCGGCGGGCTCGAGCGCGCGGTCGAGGCGCACCCGGTACGTCTTCGGCACGTGGCGGCGCGGATCGGTGAGCGCGTCGGCGAGCACGCCGTCGTTCGTGAAGAGGAGCAAGCCCTCCGAGTCGCGGTCGAGGCGGCCGACCGGGAAGAGCCAGCCGCCGCCGGCGTCCGGCGGCAGGAGCTCGTAGACGGTGCCGCGGCCGCGCTCGTCGGCGCGCGTCGTGACGACGCCGCGCGGCTTGTGGAGGGCGTAGACGCGCGCCCCGGTCGGGGGCCCGAGCGCGGCGGGGGGCTCGGCGGCGCCGCGCTCGACGGCGATGGCATCCTCTCCGAGCGCGACCCAGACGAGCGGATCGCGCACCACGACGCCCCGGACGCGAACCCGCCCCTCGGCCACCCAGCGCGCGGCCACCTTGCGCGAGCACAGGCCGAGCTTCGAGAGCGCCCGGTGGAGCTGCAGGCGTTGAGCGACCATCGGGCGGCCGGACCGAACGCCGACCCCTCAGCCCGACCGCGGCGCCGGCCGTCCGCGCCGCGCGACGCGGAGCAGCGCCAGACCGAGCGCGCCGAGACCGAGCGCGAGCGCCGGCCCGTCGCGGCGCAGGCCGGACGCGACGGTGCTGCAAACACAGCACCCCGAGTCGGGCGGCGCGGGCCCGGCGCTCGCGCTCGCGGTCGGGGCCGCGGCCGCGGGCCCCGCGGTCGAGGCGGGCGCCGAGGCCGCGAGCGCGGCGCTCGGGGTGCTCGACGCACCCGCACCGGTCGCGGACGACGAGGCCGAGGCCGCCGCCTGTGCGAGCGCCGTCGAGCCGGGCCAGGAGCCGCTCTCGCCGGGCGGGCAGTAGATCTGGTCGCCGCTGTAGTTGCCGCCCGTGCGGCAGCGGTACTTCAGGCCCTTTTCCGCGGCCGAGGCGCGACAGTCGTCGCCGACGACCTTCTTGCCGGGGGGCGGCGGCCGGCCGAGCTCGCTCGGCTTGCGGGCGTACGGGCATTTCATGAACCCGGTCGGACACTGCTGCTCGGGGGTGCAGAAGCGATCGGGCGAGTTGGGCGGCGGTGGAAGGTCGGCCCGTGCCACGCCGCTCGCGAGGAGCGCCCCGAGCCCGAGAAAAGCACCTGCTGCTGCGCGCGCGCGAGCCACGGCGCCATCAGACCGCGCGGCGCGGACCTTGGCAAGAGCCGCGACCGCGGAGCGCGCGGGTCGCCCACCTTCGTGATACAAAGTGACACGTCAGCGTTGACAGCGTATCACCTCGTGTTACATTGCCGGCGTGACACAGCCCGACGACAAGGAAAACGAGCGGAAAGAACGCGTGATCCACACGCGCGTTCCTGCGGTCCTCGAGCGCGAGCTGAAGCGGCTCGCCCAGTCGTTGCGGGTGCCCGTGTCGAACGTGGTGCGCACGATCCTCGAGGACGCCGTGAACGCCGTCGACGCCGTGGGCCGGCACGCCGAGGGCGAGCTGCGCACGGTGGCCGACCGCCTCCACAAGAGCCGGCTCGGGCTCATCGCCCGCGCGACGGGCTCGGTCCCCGAAGGGGCCACCGAGGACGACGCCGCCGGCGACGCCACGGCGGCCGCGCCCGTCGAGACGGGCGTCGGGGCCGCGACCCCACCGCCGCCGGCCGCGCCCGGGACCGACGACGACGGGATCGTCGGGTTCCAGCCGCTCTTGCTCGCGCGCGCCGGGCGCTGCACCCGCTGCGGGTGCGAGCTCGCCGCCGGCACCGAGGCGTTCCTCGGCATGCGCGACACGCCCGGCCCGCGCGTCGTCCTCGGCCCCGAGTGCCGCCCCTTCCGCGACGGCTGAGCGTCGAGCCGAGCTCGCCGCCGGTGCCGCCCGACCTTCACCGACACAGGAGAATCGCCATGAACCAGCCGACGAACGTTCCCGAGACCAAGACCCCCGCGACCGACCCGAGCGGTGCGCACGCCCGCGGCCTCGAGGCCGCCCTCGGGGGCGCGCTCGAGGGGCTGTTCACGATCGGCCGTACGTGGGCCGCCCACGGCCTCGAGATCGGCCAGCAGGCTCTGCGCACCAGCGCGCGCACGCTCGAGATCACGGCCAAGACGCTCGGCGAGGTGGCCACGCGCCTCGGCAAGCCCGCCGCCGAAGAGGCGCCGCCGGTCGACGAGAAGCAGGAGCCGACGCAGAACTGACCGCGGCCGGCAAGGGGCGCGCCGCGCGGCGAGCCGTCAGCAGCCCTCGCGCGCCGGCGGGAGGAACGGGGGCGGCTCGACGTGCGGCGCGAGCTTCGGACCGGACTCGTCGCGACAGGTGACGCGCCGGAAGACGATGGGCTCGTTGACGGCGATGCCGCCGTCGTTGTTCACCGACTGGAACTCCTGGATCGCCGGGTCGATGCGCCCCGAGTAGTGGTCCGGGTTGTAGCGAAAGCCCTCCGGTAGCGTGCCGCAGAGGACGCGGTCGATCTTCCAGTCGAGGCCGTCGAAGCGCACCTCGCCCGCGTCGTAGCGACCGGTGGCGTTCATGGTGACGTGGAAGCGCCAGCGGACGGCGCCCTGGCAGGTACCCGGCTCCGCGTCGCCGGCGCCGCCGGGCCACTCCTCGCCGGTCATCGTGCCCACGAGCTCGTTCGGGCTGCCGCTCTTGCGGTGGATGTCGAGCACGTAGATGCCCCAGAAGCCGTGCCGCTCGTGGAACACGTGCGCGCGCCACACGCCCACGACCGGGTCCTCGCAGAAGGCCGGCGGCGGCAGGCGCGCGCGCTGCTCCGACACGCTCGCCGGCGCGCTGCGCGGTGCGAGCACGAGCGCGAGCGCGCCGAGCGCGACGGCGGCCATGCGAGCGCGGGAGAGCCGGGTGCGAGCCATGCGCCTCCGAAGGGTATGGAACGCGGATCGCGCGCGTCAAGTCGGGCCGGCGCATCGACACCCGCAGACCCCTGGGATAGCCTCGATCTCGTGACATCGCAGCGACCCATCGCCGGATCCTCGCGTGCCGCACCCGGGCGCCGCGCCCGCCTGGGCACGATGCTCGCCGGCCTCGCCGGCGCCATCGCATGGGCCGCGGCCTGCTCGGTCTACACCGAGGACCTGCTCGAGCCGGCCGGCACGGGCGGCGCCGGCGCGACGGGCGGCTCGACCGCGACGGGCGGCGGCGGCTCGGGCGCGCTCGGCGGCGGCGGCGCGGCACCGGACTGCAACGCGGTGGGCGACTGCCCCGGGACGACCACGACCTGCCACACGATCACGTGCCTGAATCACAGCTGCGGCGCGACCAACGCGGGCGCCGGCACGAGCTGCACCGAGAACGGCGGCAACGTGTGCGACGGCGCGGGCAGCTGCGTCGAGTGTAACGGCAACGGCGACTGCAGCGGCACCGACGTGTGCACCAACCACACCTGCGGCCCGACGCCGTGCAACAACGGCACGAAGGACCCGAACGAGACCGACGTCGACTGCGGCGGGGTGTGCGTGAACGGCAGCTCCGGCACCTGCGCGCAGGGCCTCGACTGTGTCGTCGGAGCCGACTGCGCGACGCCGGCCTGCACCGACACCGTGTGCTGCGCGAGCGCCTGCGACACGCCGTGCGTCAGCTGCGCGCTCGCGGGCCTCGAGGGCACCTGCTCACCCATCCCCGACGGCACCGATCCGGCGAGCGAGTGCGCCGGCAACGACACGTGCAACGGCGCGGGGCAGTGCCGCTGCCAGGACGGGCAGCCGAACGGCAACGAGACGGCCCCGGACTGCGGCGGCGGCGTGTGTCCGGCGTGCGGCAACGGGCTCGCGTGCGCGGCGCCGAGCGACTGCCAGAGCGGAGTCTGCACCGGCAACCTGTGCGCGGTGCCGACCTGCTCGGACGGCGTGAAGAACGGGCTCGAGACCGCGGTCGACTGCGGCGGGGGCTGCCCGAACGGCTGCCCCTTCGGCAGCCCGTGCAACGGCGGCACGGACTGCGACAGCGGCGTCTGCACCGCGAGCACCTGCGCGGCGCCCGTGTGCGGCGACGGCTTCCCGGGCGGCGCCGAGGAGTGCGACGACTCGAACACCGTGTCCTTCGACGGCTGCACCTCGACGTGCACGTTCGAGGCGGGCCACCTGCTCTTGAGCGAGGTGCAGTGGGTGGTCTCCGCAGCCGCCGACGAATGGATCGAGATCTACAATCCGACCGGTGCGGCGATCGATCTCACGAACTACTACCTCGCCGACTACAACACCTACTTCCAGATCACGACCGGAGCAGGGGCGCCGAGCACCAGCGATTTCCGCGTGCGCTTCCCGGCCGGGACGCAGATCGCGGCGCACGGCTTCCTCGTCGTGGCGCTGCACGGGGCGACGGGCTTCCAGACCAAATTCGGCTTCTACCCGGACTTCGACTGCGTGGCGGCCGACACGAACGCCCCCGACATGCTCGGGCAGGTGGGCTCGAGCGTCGGGCTCACGGACGCCAACGAGATGGTGGTGCTCTTCTACTGGGACGGCGTGTCGCCGCTCGTCGAGGACGTCGACTACGTGACCTGGGGCAGCACCTCGACCCCGAGGATGGACAAGACCGGCGTGACGGTCGGCGGACAGACGTACGCCGCGGACACCGCCGCGACGAGCCAGGTCCCGACGGGCGGCACCTCGACCTACTCGACCCACCGCTGCGACACGGCCGAGACGAGCGAGACGAAGGCCGGCGGCAACGGCCTCACGGGCCACGACGAGACGAGCGAGAGCGGAGCGGTGGCCTGGAAGACCACCGACTCGGGACACCTGCCCTCGCCCAAGGCCGCAGCACCGGCGGGGCTCTGCCCGTGAGCACGGCCGCGCGGGGCGCGCTCCTCGTCGCGGTGCTCGGCGCCGCGACCGCAGCCTGCGGCGACAGCGGGGCCTACTGTCAGTCGGGCCCGAAGTACGGCACGCAGTGCTACACGCCGTCGCAGGTGTCCGACCCGACCTTTCAGCCCTACGACATGAACGACCCCAAGGGCAGCGGCGTCCCCGCCCCCGCCGGCTCGCAGCCAAGGTGAGGTCGGCGCGACGCGACGCGCGCCGCGGCCGTCACTTCACGAAGGCGTAGCCCGCGGCCTGCATCGCGGCGGGCGTCGTCGTGGCGAGCACGCAGACGTAGTTGATGTCGGGGCAGCCGCACTCCTGACAGAGGGCCGTCACGTTCCACTTCTGGAGGCCCGTCTTGGCGTAGGGGTGGTTCTCGAAGAACTGCATGCCGCGCGCGTCGCCCGGCGGGATGCAGTCGGCCTGCACGAACTGCGCGTTCAGCTGCTCGCCGGCCCACATCTCGCGCGGCTCGACGCCGAAGGTCTGCAGGCGCTTCTTCTCCTCGGCGAGGACCTGATCGTGACGGGGGAAGTTGCCCCAGCCCTGGAGCGCACAGTGCACGCCGTCGCGCGCCAGGAGGTAGTAGCCGTCGGTCGGCGCCACCGGCGTGGGCGGAGGCGGCGGAGGCGGCGGAGGCGGCGGAGGCGCCGACTTGCAGCCGAGCGGGAGTACGACGGCGAGCCCGAGGACGATCGAGGCGAGGCGCATCCCGCTCGGATATTCCTGTTGGCTCGGGAAATCCAGCGCGACGCCAGAACCCGCCGTCCGCGAGCCCGCCTTCACACCGCGTTGCCGAGGTACCCGCGCACCTGACGCGAGACGGCGCGCGTGAGGAGCGCACCCTTCAGCTCCCACTGCGACCCCTCGGGCGGATCCGCGAGAAAACGCACCGCGCCGCCCTCGCGCACCGCGAGCGGCAGGCCGTCGCGGTAAAGAACGCGGTTCTGGGCGAGGGCCGGGGTGCGGGCGCCCGGGGACAGGACACCGACGAGGTTCAGGGGATCGGCGCCGCTCACCGCCACGAGCTCGCCCGAGGGCGGCGTGCGCCGAATGCGGCGCAGGAGCGCGACCGCGTCGGCGAGCGCGTACTGCTCGCCGGTCGGGCCGTCGACGAAGCGCCCGCCGCGCACCTCGCCACGGGCCTCGAGGCGCCGGTAGAAACGCAGGAGGTCGCGCCACGGCACCGGCACGTCCTCGCGCTCGCACAGGCGCCGGAACACGACGCCCCAGCGGCGCAAGAGCGCCCAGCCAGAGGCCGCGACCGCCTCGTCGGCGCCGCCCGTCCCGGCGCTCGCAGCCACGGCGCTCGCGCCGCCCGGTCCGCGAGCCGCCTCCACGACCGGCGGGCGCAGAAGCGACCACCGGCCGGAGCTCTGGGTCTCGAGCCCGCGGCCGCGCGGGTGGCTCGGGCGCCGGCCGGCGAGCAGGGCGCGGAGGCCGTGAAAGCCGTCGGATGCGACGAGGCCGCGGCTCACGAGCTCGCCGAGGGCCGTCTCCACCTCGGCGCGGAGCAGCCCGGCCGCGCGCCCGAGCTCCTCGGGAAAGCTCGCGCCGCGCGCCGCGAGCGCGGCGTGGACGGCGCGCGCCGCCGGCGACAGCTCCGCCTCGTCCGCGCGCGGGGCCGCGAGCCAGGCCTCGAGCGTCGGCCGGGCCATGAGGGCGATCGGCGTCGAGCGCAGCGGACCGCCGCGCGCCGTGCCACTCGCCGGGCTGCGGCGAGCCCAGGCGACGCGGCCCGCGAAGCACAGGGCGTCGAGCATGCCGGGCTCGTAGCCCTCGACGCGGCTCGGCAGGATGTCGGCCTCCCACGCCGCCGACGGCGCCTCGAAGCCCTCGAGCTGCGCGAGCACGGACGCGAGCCCCTCGACGCCGCGCACGCGCTCGGCGGGCAGCACGCGCTGCCACGAGGCGAGAAAGCGCGTGAAGTCGGCGAGCGAGACGGGCTCGATCTCGCGGCGCAGCCGCTCGAGCGTGGCGCGGTGGATGCGCGCGAGCAGCCGTCGCTCGCACCACTCGACGGCGCCGTCGCTCTCGGCCGCCGCGCGCGTGAAGCGGCCGCGCAGGACGAAACCCTCGCCCTCGAGCGCCGCGAGCGCCACCGCGACGTCGCTCGGCTCGAGCGCGAGCGAGACCGCGAGCGCGGCGGCGGTCACCGGCCCGAGCGCCTCGAGCCGCCCGCGCGCGAGCTCGACGAGGGCCGCCTCGCGCTCGGGTGCGACCGCCCCGCGACGAGCCGGTGCCGGCTCGATGGCCGGCGCGAACGCCGCGCGCGGGTGCACGGCCGCGAGCTCCGCCAGGCGCTCGGCCGCGACCCACACCGGCACCTCGCCCGCGGGCCCCGCGAGTCGCGCCAGGGTGGCGCGCCGGCCGGCGGCGAGCTCCTGGCACAGGGCGCGCCACGGCTCGCACTCGGCCGCGGTGAGCACGCCGTGGAGCACGAGCGCGTCGTGGAGCTCGTCCGCGTCGCGCGGCTCGGGCCAGGCCTCGGCGCGCACGCGCGCGATCGCCTCCGCGTCGAGGGCCCCGAGGTCGGCCGCGCTCGCCGGGTCGAGCCAGCGGCGGCTCTGCACGGCCTGCGTGCGCCGCTCCTCGAGCGGCGCGTCGTCGAGGAAGGCGTAGGGGCGGGCGTTGAGGATGCTCGCCGCGAGGGGCGAGGGCTCGGTGAGATCGCGCGACACGAGCTCGAGCTCGCCCGCCGCGATGCGCGCGAGCAGCCGCTCGAGGCCAACGACGTCCATCGCCTCGAACAGGCAGTCGGCGATGGTCTGCGCGACGAGCGGGTGATCGGGGACCTCGCGGTCGCCCACGATGTTCTCGAAGCACGCGACCTGATCGGGAAACACGAGCGTCAAGAGATCGTCGGCCTGCATGCGCAAGAGCGGCGCCGGCACGCGCCGACCGCCGCGGAAGCGCAGCACGGCGAGGGCGCGGCTCGCGTTCCAGCGCCAGCGGGTCGCGAACATCGGCGCATCGAGCAGGGCCTGCACGAGCAGGGCCCGCACCGTCGGGGCCCGGAGGTAGCCCCACACCTCCTCGAGCGGGAAGGAGTGCGTCGGCCCGAGGCCGAGGATGAGCGCGTCCTCGGTGGCCGCCGCCTGGAGCTCGAAGTTGAACTTGCGGCAGAAGCACTTGCGCAGGGCGAGCCCGAAGGCGCGGTTCACGCGACTGCCGAGCGGCGCGTGGATGACGAGGTGCATGCCGCCCGTCTCGTCGAAGAAGCGCTCTGCCACGAGCCGGTCCTCGGTCGGCAAGGCGCCGAGCGTGGCGTGGGCGGCCGCGAGGTACGCCACGATCTGCTCGGCCGCCGCAGCGCCGAGCCCGAGCTCGCCCTCGAGGTGCCTGCGCGCGGCCTGGGCGCCCGGCCCGCTGCCCGGCGGCTGCGACCCGTCGTCGGCCTCGAGCTCGGCGGCGACGCGGGCGCGCAGGCGCGACACGGCGTGCGACAGCTCGGCCGAGCGCGGCGGTGCCTCGCCGAGCCAGAACGGGATGCTCGGCAGCGCGCCGTGGGCGTCGGCGACGCGCACCTTGCCGGGCTCGACGCGCAGGATCTTGTACGACGCATTGCCGAGCTGGAACACGTCGCCCGCCGAGCTCTCGACCGCGAAGTCCTCGTTCACGCTGCCGATGCGCTGGGCCGAGGGCTCGAGCAGCACCTCGTAGTCGGCGTTGTCGGGGATGGCTCCGCCCGAGGTGATGGCAGCCAGGCGCGCGCCGCGGCGCGGGCGCAGCTTGCCGGCGACGACGTCGTGGTGCAGGTGCGCGCCACGGCGGCCGCGGCGGGTGGTCATGCCGTCCGCGAGCATCGCGCATACGTCGTCGAAGCGCTCGCGCTCGAGCGCGCGGTAGGGGTAGGCGCGGCGCACGCGGTCGTAGAGCGCGTCGACGGACCACTCCTCGGCGGCCACGGCGGCCACCATCTGCTGGGCGAGGATGTCGAGCGGCCCCTCCGGGATGACGAGCGTGTCGAGCTCGCCGCGCCGGACGGCGTCGCACAGGGCGGCGCACTCGACGAGCTCGTCGCGCGACTGCGGGAAGAGCCGGGCGCGTGGCACGCCGCCCCGGAAGTGGCCCGAGCGGCCCGCGCGCTGCAGCAGGGCGGCGATGGAGCGCGTGGCGCCGATCTGGCACACGAGATCCACGTCGCCGACGTCGATGCCGAGCTCGAGCGAGGAGGTCGCGACGAGGGCGCTGAGCGCGCCGCGCTTCAGGCGCTGCTCGGCGTCGAGGCGGTGCTCGCGCGCGAGGCTGCCGTGGTGCGACGTGACCGCGTCCGTGCCGAGCCGCTCGCCGAGGTGGCGCGCCAGGCGCTCGCACAGCCGGCGCGTGTTGACGAACACGAGCGTGCTCTTGTGGGCGACGACGAGCGCCGCGAGCCGCTCGTAGAGCTCCTCCCAGACCTCGCCGCTCATCACCGTCTCGAGCGGCGCGCCCGGGAGCTCGATCGCGAGATCGAGCCGGCGCAGGTGCCCGAGATCGACCACCGTGCACCCGGGCGCGGGCTCGCCCTCGGGCGCTGCGCCGACGAGGAAGCGCGCCACCTCGTCGATGGGACGCTGCGTCGCCGAGAGCCCGATGCGCACGAGGCGTCGCGCGGGCGCGCCTTGCCCGGCGCCGGCCACGAGCGCCTCGAGCCGCTCGATGCTGAGCGCGAGGTGGGCGCCGCGCTTGTTGCCGCAGAGCGCGTGGATCTCGTCCACGATGAGCGTGCGGGTCGTGCGCAGCATGCGCCGGCCGCCCTCGCTCGTGAGCATGATGTAGAGCGACTCGGGCGTCGTGACGACGATGTGGGGGGGCCGCGCCGCCATGGCACTGCGCGCCGCCTGCGGGGTGTCGCCGCTCCGGACCATGGTGCGCAGCGGGACGGGCGGAAGGCCGAGCTCGCCGAGGGCCTGCGTCACGCCCGCGATCGGCAGCGCCAGGTTCTTCTCGATGTCGTTGCCGAGCGCCTTCAAGGGTGAGACGTAGACGACGTACACCTCGTCTTCGAGCTCGCCGCGGAGGCTGCGCTGCACGAGCTCGTCGATGGCGCAGAGGAAGGCCGCGAGCGTCTTGCCCGAGCCGGTGGGCGCCGCGATGAGGGTGTGCTCGCCGTGTCGGATCGCCGGCCAGCCGCGGTGCTGCGCCTCGCTCGGCTCGGCGAAGCTCGCGGCGAACCAGCGCGCCACCGCGGGGTGGAAGAGCTCGAGCGGGGCAGCCATGGGACCGCTCAGCATAGCGACCGGCGCGGGGGGCAGCCAGCCGAGCGCGCCGGCCGGACTCCGGCACCGGCCCTCGTTCGACTGGCGCGCCGGGGGGTCCATGTGCCACGCTTTCGGGGCTCGGAAACTGGGAGTCACGCGTCACCCCTGCCGCTGGAGGAATGCCATGCAAGCCCGAACCCTCGTCGTCTTTTCGATCCTCGCCCTCGCCGCCTGCGATGGGGGCACGAAGCCGACCGACCAGCCGCCGACCCAGGCGAGCGACCCGCACGCCGCCTTCCCCGATCTGTCGGTGGACGAGGTGGCGAGCCTCGTCGGCGCGAAGAAGTGCACGCCGGTCGACGCGAACTCGAAGGACACGCGCGGCAAGCACGGTGTCGTGCCCGGCGCCGTGCTCCTCAGCGACTCCGGCAAGTACGACGCGAGCGAGCTGCCCGCGGACAAGAGCACGAAGCTCGTCTTCTACTGCGGCGGCAAGGCGTGCACGGCCGCCCCGAAGGCGGCCGAGGTCGCCGTGAAGGCCGGGTACACCGACGTGAACGTGATGCGCGCCGGCATCAAGGGCTGGGTCGACGCCGGCCAGCAGACCGACAAGCCGGCGAGCTGAGCCGCCCGAGCGCAGGGCGCGCTCGGCGCGCTCAGCGCGCGCAGCGGAAGCCGAGGTTGCCGTCGCGGCCCGCCCCGAGGCTCGCGAGCCGGTAGGTCGCGCGCACCTTGGCGGCGTCGACCACGCGCCAGCCGCCGCCGCGGCTGACGCGCGTGCTCGCCTCGCAATCCGGCGTGCCCTCGGCGCAGTAGGCCGTGGCCGTCCACTCCCACACGTTGCCCGCCATGTCGGTGAGGCCGAAGGGACTGTTCCCCGCCGGGAACGAGCCGACGGGCGCGGTGGCCCCGAAGCCGTCGTCGCCGTCGTACATCGGCGCCTTGTTCGACTTGGTGAGCGCGCGGCACTCGGGACCGCACG
>JADLAB010000383.1 GCA_020848455.1 Polyangiaceae bacterium | reverse complement strand
TTGCGCGCCGCCTGCTCGCACCGGCCGACGGGTCGCGCGACCCGTCGCTCGCGGCGGGCGATGCGCTCGCGGACGACCTCGCGACCGCCGCGCGCGTCGCGCGGCACGAGCCGACAGCGCTCGACGCGGCCGAGCGACGGCGCCTCGACGCGCTCGCGCGACCAGGAAGCCACCTGCCGATCGAGACGCGCCTGGCGTGGTGGCAGGCGCGCGCCGAGGAGCTCCTCGGTGCGGCGGCGGGCGACGCCGCGGAGGGGCGCGCGGTGCTCGCGGCGCTCACCGCCCTGGCGGGCTTCGCCGCGCCCGTCTCGGCCCGCGGCACGGCGATGCATGCGGGTGCCCGCCTCGCCGCTCGCCTCGGCGACACCGCGGCGCTCGCGCGGCTCGAAGCGGTGCGACGGGAGGTCGCGGCCCGCGTGCTTTCGGGGCTCGGGGCGGACGCCGCAGAGGCCGCCCGCCGGACCCCCTGGGTCGCGGGTGCGAGCCCGGAGGACGGCACGCCCGTCGGCGAGCCGTCCGTCGAGCTGCGCGAGCTCGTGCGCGCGCTCGGCGAGCGGCGTCGCCTCGGCCTGCTGCTCGACCGTGTGCTCGACGTGCTGCTCAGCTGGACCGGCGCGGAGCGGGGGCTGATGCTGCTGCGCAACCCGCGCGGGGTCCTGGTGCCGCGCGCCGCGCGCAACATCGCGCGCGACCACCTCGCCCGCGAAGAGCTCGCGCTCTCGCAGAGCCTCGCGGAGCGGGCGCTCGCGACCGGCGAGCCCGTCGTCGCCGTGGACGCGATGCACGAGCTCGGCACGAGCCATCAGAGCGCGCACGCGCTGCAGCTGCGGAGCGTGCTCGCGCTACCGCTCGCCGCACGCGGCGAGGTGGTGGGGGTCGCGTACCTCGACGATCGCATGCGCGCCGGGACCTTCGGTGCGCGCGAGGTCGCCTGGGCCCAGGCCGTGGCTCCCGTCGCGGCGCTCGCCATCTCCGACGCCATGACCGAGGTGCGTTTGCGCCGAGCCGTGCGTCGCGCCGAGCGCACCCGGCTCGAGCTCGAGCAGCTCCTGGCGCAGAAGGAGACGGCCCTCGACGTCGCGGAGCGCGAGCTGGCCCGCACCGTCGGCCACCGCCCGACGCGGCACCGCTACCCCGAGATCGTGGGGGAGAGCGAGCCCGTGCGCCGCATGCTCGCCGTGGTCGACCGCGTGGCGGGCACCGACGTGCCGGTGCTCTTGCGCGGCGAGAGCGGCAGCGGCAAGGAGCTCGTGGCGCGCGCCCTGCACCGGCACGGCGCACGCGCCAGCCACCCCTTCGTGAGCGAGAACTGCGGGGCCTTGCCGGAGACCCTGCTCGAGTCCGCGCTCTTCGGTCACGCCCGCGGGGCCTTCACCGGCGCCTACGCGGCGCGCGTCGGCCTCTTCGAGGCGGCGCACGGCGGCACGCTCTTCCTCGACGAGATCGGAGAGATGAGCCTCGGCATGCAGACCAAGCTCCTGCGCGTGCTCGAGGACGGTCTCGTGCGTCCCGTGGGCAGCGAGCGCGCCCGCCGCGTGGACGTGCGCATCGTCGCCGCCACGCACCGCGACCTCGAGCGGCTCGTGGCCGAGCAGCGCTTCCGCCAGGACCTCTACTACCGGCTCGACGTCATCAGCATCGCGATCCCGAGCCTGCGGGAGCGCCCGACGGACATCCCACTGCTCGTCGCGCACCTGGTGCACAAGCACGCCGGCCGCCCGATCGAGGTCACACCCGCGGCACTCGCACGACTCATGGAGCAGCCCTGGCCCGGCAACGTGCGCCAGCTGGAGAACGAGATCCGCCGCGCGCTCGTGCTCTGCGACGAGCGCATCGACGTCGCGCACCTGTCGCTGCCCCCGGCAGGCGAGCCCGTGGAGCTCGGCCTCGACGTGCGGCTGCGCGTCGACCGGCTCGAGGCGAGCCTGCTCTCCGAAGCGCTGCGGCGCACGTCCGGCAACCAGACGCAGGCCGCGAAGCTCCTCGGTCTGTCGCGCTTCGGCCTGCACAAGATGATGCGCCGGCTCGCGGTGCCGAGCGGCCGCTGAGGGCCGCCGTCAGGGGGTCGAAATCGGTGGCTGCGCTGCGAGGTCGCGCCCCAGGGCGGCGGCCCCCTCGGTCCCGCGCAGCAGGCAGAGCGACCGTACGTAGTGCGCCAGCGCGTAGATGAGCTCGCTCGGCGTCTCGCCGGGCCGGGCGGCGAGCTCCGCCGACTCGAGCCAGGACGGCATGAGACCGCCGCCGACCCCGGCCGCGATGCGCACGTAGAGGTCGTCGAGCGCGCGGCCGTCGCGGACGGAGCGCAGCCGGTCGCGCGTGAAGTCCGGCGGCACCACGTCGACGCCGAAGTCGTTGTCGGCGGCGGGGCGCACCGCGGGGCGGTACATGTCGTCCCGGTAGCCGGACTTCGGCGCGCCCTCGCTCCGAATCGACAGCGCGGCGTACTCGGCGCGCGTCACGTAGGCCGGGTGACAGGCGTCGCACCCGGCGCGCGCGTGATAGAGCAGCTTGCCGCGCTCGACCGCGTCGTCCTCGCGCCCGCGCCAGGGGTCCTCGGGAGCGACGATCGGCTCGCCGACCGGGAAGCGCGGCTGCCCGGCCAGCGGCCCCTCCTCGCGGCGGGCGCGCCAGCGATTCGGCGCGCCCTCGGGGTCGGCCTCGAGGTCGGCGCGACAGGGCTCTGCGCCGCGCCGAGCGCGCTCGCAGGGCGGCGCGGGGAAGGTCTTCATGAACGCGACGAGCGCATCGACCTCCGCGCCAGGCAGGTCCCAACCCAGCATCGCCGTGCCGGCGAGCCCGTCGCGCACGATGCGCGCGAGATCGTCGTCCGTGGGCAGCGCCTGACGCGCCACGGCGCCGAACTTGAAGACCGCGATGCGGAGATCGCGCGGTGGCGGACGCAGCCCCGCCGCGACCGGCCCCTGACCGTCCCCGTCGAGCCCGTGGCAGCCGTAGCAGTTGCGGAGGTACGATCGCCGTCCCGCCTCGAGCGTGGGGAGGCCGAGCACCGTACCGTCCGCGAGCACGACCTCCGCTTCGAACGGCCGCTCGGCCCAGCCGGGACGCTCGCGCGGGCAGGCCGCCAGGGTCGCGGCGGCGAGCGCGAGGCCCGCGACCGCCGCGCGGCCCCCGCCGGTCACTCGCCCTCGTCGACCAGGCGCGCCGCCGCGTCGACCAGCACCTCGGCGCCCGCATCGGTGGCTTCGTAGTAGCCGCGGATGCGACCGTCCCGGTCCACGAGCACGAGCTTCTCGCTGTGGAAGATCGCCGACGGACCCCCGGGCTCCTTGCCCATCGCGAGCTTGAAGCCGTCCACGACGACGCGCATGAGCGCCGCTTCGTCGCCGCGCAGGAAGGTCCAGCGCGCGGGGTCGGCGCGGTACTCGCGCGCGTAGTCGGCGAGCACCTCCACCGTGTCGTTCTCGGGGTCGACCGTGAACGACACGAGGTGGAACGCCGCGCCGAGCCGCTCGGAGCGCGCCTGCACCGCCGCCATGGCGCTCGAGATGCGGGGGCAGACGGTCGGGCACGAGGTGAAGAAGAAGGCAGCCGCGTAGACCTTGCCCCGGAGCTCGTCCGTCCCGAACGGCTGCCCGCGCTGATCCTCGAGCCGGTACACCGGCAGCTGGCCGAGCACCTCGAGGGGCGGAGCTCGCGGCCGGAGGAGCACGGCCGCACCGATGCAGAGCGCGAGCGTCGCGACGGCGACGGCGAGGACGAGCGCGCGCAGGCGCCCCACGGCCCCTCGCGTGGCACCCCCTTCGGTCGGCGGTGTCGCGGCGGCGGGGGGGCCGAGCGCGAGCTCCGGTGCATCGCCCATGTCGTGCCCCATCACCAGCCGACCATCACCGCGGCCATGAGCAGCGGTAGGTAGACGAGCGAGGCCACGAACAGCGACCGTGCCCAGCGCAGCGGACCCGGCGCGCCGAAGCCGCGGAGCGCCGCGTAGAGCGAGCCGACGGCGAGGACGGTCGCGGTGGCGACGTACCCGGGGCCCGCGAGGCCGAGCGGCGCGAGGGCGAGCGACACGCCGTACAGCGGTGCGAGGTAGGCCACGGCGTACCACCGCGCCTGGCGCGCGCCGCGGACCGCCGGCAGCACGCGGATCCCCGCGCGGACGTAGTCGTCGCAGCGCAAGACGGCGATCGCGATGAAGTGCGGCAGCTGCCAGAAGAACAGCACGCCGAAGAGCCCCAGGCCCGCTGCGCCGACCTGCCCCGTGACCGCGGTCCAGCCGAGCAGCGGCGGCATGGCCCCCGGGACGGCGCCGATGAGCAGCGCGAAATCGGTGTGGCGCTTGAGCGGGGTGTAGACGAGCACGTAGAGCGCGAGCGCCAGCGCGGCGAGCACCGTCGTCGCGGCGTTCGTGGCGAGACCGAGGGCGAGCAGCGCCGCGAGCGAGAGGGCGAGACCGAAGCCGAGCGCCGTCGCGGGGCGCAGACGTCCGGCCGGCAACGGCCGGTCTCGGGTGCGCTCCATGAGGGCGTCCGTGTGACGCTCGAGGTACATGTTGAGCGCGTTCGCGCCGCCGACGACCGCGCCGATGCCGCCGAGGGCCTGCAGGACGGCGCGCCAGTCGAGCGCCACGCGGGTGGCGCGCGCCGCGAGGAACATCCCGCCGAGGGCCGTGACGAGCACCATCAGCGTGATGCGCGGCTTCGCCAGCCGACAGAGGTCGGCGACCGCGGTGAGGGCGCCGTGGGGACCCGACGAGCCGCGCCGTCGCTCGGACAGGGGCGCGTCGCCCGGGGACAGGGCGGCGTCGAGCGTCGCCACCCCGGAGTCTGCGTTGCCGTTCGCGTCGAGCACGTGTGGGATGGGTCGGGGTGCGGCGGGTAGATGCCAGGGCCGAAGGTAGCGCGTCGGGCGCTCGCTCGCCAACGTGGGTCGGCGCGCGCGCCGTCAGAACAGCTTGTCGAGCTCGCCCTTGTTCTCGTCCGGCTGCGGGTCCGCGGCGGAGTAGCCGAAGTCGACGGTCACCGACGTGTCCCCTTGGATGTCGACCTCCCGGTCCGCCTTCTTCCAGCCGTACTGCGAGTGCCAGGCCTCGACATGGTACCGGCCGTCGGGGACCTTCTCGATGGCGAAGCGCCCGTCGTCGCCCGTGACCGCGAAGAACGGGTGCTTCTCGGCAAACACGAAGGCCCGCATCCAGGGGTGGAGATCGCAGCGGTACTGGATGAGCCCCGCGTCGACGATCTCGCGCTCGAGCGGCTTCGAGCCCCGGCTCTGGGTCACGTTGTCGAACACCGGCTCCGGGTTGACGTTGTGGGTCGCGGCGTCGCTGTTGGTGACGCGGATCTTCTGCCCGACGACGGCGCCGAGGACGCGCGGGGTGTAGACGCAGTCCTTCTGGTCGAGCTCCACGGCGCCGGGGACGACGTACGCGCCCTTCACGTCGGCCGGCGCGAGGCGCACGTACACGTCCCTCAACTTGCCGTCCTTGACGAGCACGGCGTTGTGCTTGACGGGCGTGTCCTTGCAGAACTCGGTCTTGAGCCGCTTCTCGGGCACCTTCATCTCCGGGGCCTGGCCCTGGAAGGATGCGACGCCCCGGATCGAGCCGGTGCCGTAGCTGCCGCTCGGGGCTCGCGCCGCAGCGCTCGGCGCGGCCGACGCCGGCGCGCTCGCGCTCGGCGCGGGGTGGCTCGCCGCGGGCGCGCTCGACCGGGGCCGCCCCGAAGCGCTGCCGGTGGCGGCACCGCCGGCACCGTCCGAGCAGCCGAGCGCCACGAGCACGCTCCCGGCCGCCAGCCACCCACTCGAAGAACGCCGGTGCATCTGTGAATCCTCCGTGTCGGGCGCCAATATCCGTGAGCGCAGCACGCTGTCAAGGACGGCCCGTCCGGGCCGGCTCGCCGGGGGCACTAGCCGGGTCGCCAGGCCGAGGCGGACGCCCTCGGGCTCCGCGGGCGCAGGCCGTGGCGCAGGTCCTCGGCGCGCTCGACGGCCAGGGCGAGCGCCGCGAGCGTCAGCGAGGCCGCGCCGAGCGCCGTCTCGGCCGCCCCGCGCGAGACCAGCATGAGACACACGGCCGCCGGCGCGACGTCGCGGCCGAAGGCGCGTAGCAGGCTGACGAGCGCCAGGAGCCAGCCGAGCACCTCGACGAAGGCGCGGACCGCATCCGGCGCGAACGGCGCGGGCACGCTGAGGAGGCGCCCGAGCGAGCGATTGAGGAGCACGCTGCCGAGGCCCGCGTCGGCCTCCGAGCCGGCGAGGGCGAGCGGCACGGCGAGGGCGGCGAGCAGGACGACGACGACCGCCACCGCGAACCGGACGCGGCGCGCCTTGCCGGCGGTGAACCAGTCGAGCGCGAGCCCGAGCGCGGTGAGCTCGAGGCCGAAGCCGAGGGTGGCGAGCGCCCGGGCCCACTGCAGCCAGGGCAATCCCTCGGCCGTGAGCACCGCGCGCGGGCTCGCCGCGAGCGCGGTGGCGGCGAGCACGATGGCCACGGCGCGCACGATGGCCGCGGCCGCGATGGCACCGAGCGCCAGGGCGGGCGTACGCAGGTGGGCCGAGCGCGCCCCGTCCACGGACACGAGCAGGCCGAGCAAGGCGGCGAGCGCCCCGAGCGCCACCGCGGGACCGTAGGGCACGGGCGCCGCCGTGGCGGAGAGCACGCCGAAGCCCGCCACCGCGGCGGTGCCCACGGCGCAGCCGCGCAGGGCGCGCGACAGCGGACTTTTCACGATCGCGACCGCGAGCGCGATGAGCGCCGCCGTCGCACCGATGCCGAACAGCTGCGCACCGATGGCCACCGTCTTGTCGACGACCACGATCAGCGCGTCGAGGCCCACCGAGCTGCCCGCGAGGGCCGGTCCGAGGCCGCGCGCGAGCACGCCCGCGACCACCGCCACGAGCGCGAGCGCGGTGAGCCAGGGCCGCAAGCGCGCCCGCCCTTCCGGTCCGGACGCCGGGGTGGCGCGCGCCGTGCTCATGCGCCTCGCGCGCTGCCGCTCAGTGCTCCCACGACTCGCCCGCGCGCGTGTGCTCGAGCAGGCTCGCGGCCGCCGCGTCGTCGAGCAGATCCTGCATGCGCTTGCCGCCGGCCTCGTCGACGATGCGATCGTCGTACTCGTCGGCCACCACCGCGAGCTGGCGCAGCGCCGTGACGAGCTCCTCGCCGTCGAGCGTCGCGCCGCCGAGCAGGCTGTGCGTGAAGATGACGCACGCGCCATCGGTCACGAAGCCGAAGCTGCCGAACCGCATGCGGGCGTTCAGGCGCAGGAGCTTGATGGCGAGCTCGGGTGTCATCTCGACGCCACCGGCGAGCTGCGCGACCAGGCGCACCACGGCGCGCCCCGGCTCCCACGGCACGACCTGCACGTAGACGTAGGCGCTGCCCTGCCGGACGACGTAGAACCCGTGTTCCACACGGGCGAAGGCCGGGTTGTCCTTGAGCAGGGTCTCGACCCGCGCGATGGTGAGCTCGACCGCGTTCGGCTTGTGGACCATGCGGGCGGCATACTACCCCGTTGCCCGAGCCACAACGTCCGCCGCCGCAGCGGGCCGGCCCGGCAGCGCGGCCGCTCACGCCTCGCGCGCGGCGCCGCCGGCGACGAGCGCGTCGAGCTCGCTCTCGCTGATGAGTCGCGTGCCGTAGCGGCGCGCCTTGTCCGCCTTGCTCGACGTCGAGGCGGGGTCGGCGATGACGAGGTAGTCGAGGTCCTTCGTCACGCCGCTGGCGACGCGGCCGCCGTGGCGCTCGATCAGCGCGACGAGCTCCTTGCGGCCGCGGCGATGGCTGCCGGTGATGCAGAAGCTGCGCCCGCCGAGCGGCCCCGCCTCGGCCGCCGTCACGGGCACGATGCCCGCCGCGAGCAAGCGCTCGATCTCGGGCGCGCGCTCCGCGAGACCGCGCACGATCGCCGCTGCCTTGGCGGGGCCGAGGCCGTGGATGCGGGCGATCTCCTCCTCGGTCGCCGCGCGCAGGGCCGCGAGATCTCCCAGCCCGGCGCCCACGAGCAGGCGTGCGGTCTCGAGCGCGAAACCCTCGATACCGAGCGCCGCCAGGAACGTCGGCAGCGCGAGGGGCAGGCGCGCGTGGAGCTCACGCAGGGCGTTCTCCGCGCTCTTGCTGCCGTGGCGCTCGAGCGCCGCGATGTCGTCGACCGTGAGGCGGTAGAGGTCGCGGGGCTCGCGCACGAGCCCCTTCTGTACCAGCTGGCCGACGAGCTTCTCGCCCCACTCGAGGACGCCGACGGTGTCGATCCACTTGCGCACGCGCCCCTCGACGCGCGCCGGGCACGCGGCGTTGCGGCACGCGAGGTACTCGCCATCGACGGCGAGGGGCGCTCCGCAGCCCGCGCAATGCACGGGAGGCTCGGCGACCGGGCCGTGCTTCTCGACGACCTCCTCGATGTAGGGGATGACGTCGTTGCGGCGCGACACGAGCACCTCGTCGCCGACGCCGACCCCGAGCTCGCGCAGCAGCGACACGTTGTGCAGGGACGCGCGCCGCACCGACGCACCGGCGAGCTCCACCGGCTCGAAGATGGCGATCGGCGTGATGCGGCCGCCCGCGCCCATGCTCCAGCGCACCTCGAGCACGCGCGTGACGGCCGTCGGGTGGGCGAACTTGAAGGCGACCGCCCCGCGCGGGCGCCGGTTGACCTCGCCGAGGCGGTGCTGCAGCGCGACGCGCGCCGCGCGCACCACCAGCCCGTCGATCTCGTAGTCGAGCTCCGCGCGCAGCCCGTCGGCATAGCGCCGGTGCAGGGCGACGACCTCCGCGAGCGGACCCGCGAAGGTGCGCGGGGTGGCGAGACCGAGGCCACGCAGCAGCTCGAACTTCTCCGCCTCGGTCGCGACATCGAGCTCGTCGGCGAGGTCGTAAAACAGCACCGTGAGGTGCTCGCACCCCGTGCCGTCGAAGCGCCGCGCCGTCCCGGCCGCCGCGTTGCGCGGGCTCACCGCGTCGGGGAAGTGGCGCTCCATGTCCGAGAGCCGCAGGATGATCTCGCCGCGCACCGACAGCGGCCGAGCGTCGGGCACCCGGCCCGGCACCCCGCGCATGCGGCGCGCGTTGGCCGTGATGCGCTCGCCGACCTCGCCGTCGCCGCGCGTGATCGCCTCGGCGAGCTGGCCGTCGCGGTAGACCACCTCGAGCGAGATGCCGTCGAGCTTCTCGGCCACGAACAGCTCGCCCGAGATCGGCGGCTCGCCCGCCTTGGCGAGCAGCTCGTCGCAGCGCAGAGCCCACTCGGTGAGCTCCTCGGCCGTCACCACCTTGTTGAGCGAGCCCATCGGCAGCTCGTGGCGCGCCTTCTCCCAGCCCTCGACGGGCGTCGGCGCGCCCACGCGCGCGAGCGCGGGATGCACCGGGTCGAGCGCCCGCAGCTCGTCCTCGAGCGCGTCGTAGGCCGCGTCGCTGACGTCCGGGTGACCCGCGTAGTAGCTCGCGCGGTAGCGCTCGAGGCGCGCCGCCAGCGCGTCCGCCCGTTCGCGGCTCCCGGGCGGGGTGAGCCCGCCGGCGAGCCCGGGCACGGGGCGGTCGGCCGAGGCGCCGTCGGCGGGCTTGTCGCTGCGCTTGCTTCGCTCGGCCATGGCCTGTGGGACGGTCGCGCCGTCGTCCGGCCGTCGTGCCCCAACTGCCGCGCCCCGGCAACGGCGCGGCGCTGCCGCACGGGTCCGCCGCGCCAAGCAAGAGCTGGGCCATGGGGTCGAAAGGGCGGCGCAGGAAGAAAGAAACGTGCTCTGGCGTAGACGCCGTCGTGAGGCCACGGGTTCCGGCGCCCGGTGCGCAGAGAAAACGACGATTTCCTTGCAAGCTGTTTTGCAACGCCTGAGCGACTCGCACGTCCAACCACCAAACCGACCGACAGCTGTGAGGCAGACTGTGAACAAACTGGACAACACCGCTTCCATGCTCCTCAGCAACCCGGACCGCGGGAGCCAAGTGCGCGCCGTCGCCGAACTCCCCCGCGTGATCGAGGTGACCGAGCCACCGCCGCGCGGCCTCGGCCTGAAGGACCGACTCGGGCTCGCGCGCGAGCGCCTGCGGCACGCTGCCGAGCAGGGCATCCGCATCCGGGTGTACGAGGTCGCCCTCGACCTCGACATGAGCGAGTTCCACTTCGCGCGGCAGTTCCGCGCGGCCTACGGCTGTTCCCCCCACGTCTTCTACGACGAGGTGCGCGCCACCCAGGCGCGACGCCTGCTCACCGAGGGCTGCACCCCGGGTCAGGCGGCGCGTCGCATCGGCCTGCGCCGTCCTGCCGAGCTGCGGGCGCTGCTCGCCAAGCGCCTCGGCGTCGCAGCGAGCGCCTGACGCACCGACACGGCCCGACACGAGCGCGCCGGCGTCCCTCCGGGGAGGCCGGCGCACGTGTTTGTGGCTCCCGCCACGGGCTCGGTCAGAGCCGCCGGTGCCGCAGGCAGGGCAGACGACGACGGACGTCCGCGAGGTAGGCGAGATCGACCTCGCCCGTGACCACGCCCTCTCCCTCGGACGCCTGCGCCACGACATCCCCCCACCCGTCGACCAGGCAGCTCTTGCCGTACGTCTGGCGCGGTCCGTG
Source organism: Polyangiaceae bacterium (assembly GCA_020848455.1). Taxonomy (GTDB): domain Bacteria; phylum Myxococcota_A; class Polyangia; order Polyangiales; family Polyangiaceae; genus JACRDA01. The sequence continues at coordinate 2,428 of JADLAB010000383.1, read as the reverse complement.
CCGCCCCCACTGCGCCGCCGCGAGCAAGTAGGCCTGGGACTCGATGGCGCGCGCGCGCAAGAGGACGTGCCAGTGGTCCTTGCCCGTGACCATCGTGAAGGCCGCGGGCACGGTCAGCAGATCGGCCTCGGCGTCGACGAGGCGGCGATAGAGCTCGGGGAAACGAAGGTCGTAGCAGACGCTGAGCCCCACCCGGAGCCCGACGAGCTCCGCCACGACGGGCTCGCTGCCGGCGCTCGTGGCGGCCGACTCGCGGTAGCGAACGCCGTCGCCCGCATCGACGTCGAACAGGTGGATCTTGCGGTAGCGGGCGACCAGCGCCCCCGTCGCGTCGAAGGCGACCGCCGTGTTGAAGGGGCGGGCCGGGTCCGCGGACCTCTCCGGCAGCCCGCCGGCCACGAGCGCGACCGCGTGCCGCACGGCGAGCTCGCGCAGCGCGGTCACGATGCGGCCGCCGCCCGCGAGCTCCTCGGCGATCTCGCGCTTGCCCTCCTCGTCGCCCATGAAGGCGAAGTTCTCGGGCAGGAGCACGAGGCGTGCACCCTGCCCGACCGCGCGAGCCACGAGCTCGCCCGTGCGCTCGAGATTCGCGCGGACGTCCTCCTGGCTGTTCTGCTGGACCGCACCCACTCGCACGCGCATGCCGGCGAGCTTAGCCGGACGGCCCCGAGCCTGGCCAGCGAGCCGGTGCCGGCGTCCCGCGCAGGGCGGGCGGGCGTCCGGCGCGCGCGAAGACGCCGCCACGCGCCCCGACCCGCGGTATCCTCTGGCTCGTGAGCGCGATTGGCTCAGGGGACGGCGGCAGCACCGGAGGTCGGGGCGCATGGTGACGCGTCCCGGCACCACGCCGGGGTTCAAGACCAAGGAGATGGAGGCCTACGCGGCCCCGCCGCAGCAGGAGCGCGCGGGCAGCGCCGGCCTCGTGCTGCTCTACGCGCCGCGCTTCGCGGACCTCTGGCCGGCGTATCCGTTTCCGGCGGGCCGCCCGGCGATCATCGGTCGCGAGCCCCCGGCGACCATCCTCGTGCCCCAACCGGCGGTGTCGCGCGCCCACGCGCGCGTGGTCCACGACGGCGAGGGCTGGGTGCTCCACGACCTCGGCGCGCGCAACGGCACCATCGTGAACGGCGCCTTCGTCCACAGCGTGCGGCTGCGCCACCGCGACGAGATCCGCATCGGCGACGCGTTCTTCAAGTTCGTGACCCACGACGCCGAGAGCTACACGCACTACCGCATCGACGGCGCCTACCGCGCCGAGGGGGCGGGACCGGACGCGCCGGCGGCGCCGAGCGGGATCGTCGGCGGGCTGCAGGTGGCGCGCATCGCCCTGGCGCTCGAGCGCGTCGCCCGGAGCCCCATCTCGGTCGTGCTGCTCGGCGAGAGCGGCACCGGCAAGGAGGTGTTCGCGCGCCAGGTCCACACCTGGAGCGCGCGCAAGGGCGCCTTCTGCGCGCTCAACTGCGCAGCGATCCCGTCGACGCTGCTCGAGAGTCAGCTCTTCGGCTACCGCCGTGGGGCCTTCAGCGGCGCGGACCGCGATCACGTGGGGCTCGTGCGCGCCGCGGACGGGGGCACGCTCTTCCTCGACGAGATCGGCGACATGCCCCTCGACGCCCAGGCCAAGCTCCTGCGCGTGCTCCAGACCAAGGAGGTGCATCCGCTCGGCGCGACGGTGCCGGAGCAGGTGGACGTGCGGGTCGTGTGCGCGACGCACCGCGATCTCGGCGCGATGCAGCAGTCGGGCGCGTTCCGGCGCGATCTGTTCGCACGCCTGAACGAGTACAGCGTGAACCTGCCACCGCTGCGGGAGCGCAAGGAGGACATCTACGCGCTGTCGTCGGCCTTCTTGCACCGCTACAAGCGGCCCGACGTCGTGCTCGGCATCCCGTACCTCATGGGGCTCCTGCACTACGACTACCCCTACAACGTGCGCGAGCTCGAGGCGCTCATCAAGCGCGGGCTCGCCCTCCTGCAAGGCAACGTGCTCGAGACGCAGCACCTGTCCGACGAGGTGCACGCCAAGATGCGCCTCTACGGCCAGCGTGCCCGCGCCGTGCCGACGACGCCCGCCGAGGCCGGTCGCCCGGCACAGGACGCGTGGCACGACCCCACGTGGAGCGGCGGCGACGGGCCGGCAGAGCCCGCGGCACCGAGCATCGGCAGCACGTCCCCGGCGATCGTCCCGCCGGCACCCCCGGCGAGCCGTCCCCCGCCGTCACCGCCAGAGACGCCGGCGGGCGTGCACGGCGCAGGGCGCGAGCCCGGCGTGGGCGGCTACGGCTACGTCCCCAGCGAGGAGCAGCTGCGCTCGGCACTCGCCCGCGCGGGCGGCAACCTCGCCGAGGTCGGTCGCCAGTTCGGTCGCGAACGCATGCAGGTCCACCGCTGGCTCAAGCGCTACGGCATCGACGCCGACGAGTACCGCTGA
>JADLAB010000382.1 GCA_020848455.1 Polyangiaceae bacterium | reverse complement strand
GCGCCGCCGTTGGAGCAGCAGGTCGAGCAGTTGATGTCGCCGGCGAACGGCACCTCGTTGCCGAAAAACGCGTGCGGCACGCTGCCGCATTGCTCGGTCGCCCGCACGTTGGTCGCACCGCAGCCGCCGAGGGCGAGGACCGCGCCGAGCGCGAGCGAGCCCTGCCGAGATGCCCGCGCCATCACTGCGACCACGCCCGGCATTGTCGGGCCGGGCGGCTGCGCCGGCAAGGCCCTGCGTCCTCGCCCCTCATCGGCGCCCCGGCCCCGACGGGCACCTCGCGGCGGACGTGCCCCCGTACGCGCCCGGCGGGTGCGGGCGCCAGGGGTCCCTTGATCTGCGCGCCCCGAGGCTGTACTCTTGTTCAGTATTCCGAGAACCGCAACCGCGGGGATGGCGCATGGGCAACCCGGCTCCACGCACCTGCTGCCTCGATCTCGACACGTTCTTCGTGTCGGTCGAGCGGCTGCTCGATCCGAGCCTCGTCGGCAAGCCCGTCGTGGTCGGCGGACGCAAGGGCGAGCGCGGCGTCGTGACGGCCGCGAGCTACGAGGTGCGCGCCCTCGGCGTGCGCTCGGGCATGCCCATGTACGAGGCGGTCCGGCGCGCGCCGCACGCGATCTTCCTGCCGACGCGCCACGGCATCTACGGGCCCTATGCCCGCAGCGTGCGCGCGCTGCTCGACGATTTCACGCCGCGCGTGCAGACGGCCAGCATCGACGAGTTCTTCCTCGACTTCGGTGGCTGCGAGCGGCTCTACCGCGACCCCTGCGACGCCGACGCGGACGCTACCATCGAGCGCGTCGCGCACCAGATGCGACTGCGCATCGAGCGCGAGATCGGCCTGCCCGCCTCGGCCGGCATCGGCACGACGCGCGCCATCGCGAAGATCGCGAGCGGCCGCGCCAAGCCGGCCGGGGTCTGCCTGGTGCGTGCCGGGCAAGAGCTCGCCTTCGTCGCGCCGCTCGCGGCGCGGAAGTACCCGGGCATCGGGCCGGTGGCCGAGGCGCGCCTGCTCGCCGGCGGCGTACGCACGCTCGGCGAACTCCTGCGCGTCGCGCCCGAGGGCTCGAGCCATCCCTTCGTCGGGCTCGCGGACATGGTGCGGCACGGCATCGACGGCGCGCGCGCCGCGGCGCTCGGGCGCGATCGGCCGGCGTTCCAGGAGCACGACCCCGAGGGGGCGACGGCCGGGAGCATCTCGAACGAGCGCACCTTCGCGCGCGACCTCTGCGATCGCGGGCGCGTCGAGGCCGAGCTCCTCGCCCTCGTGGAGCGCGTGTGCTGGCGCGCCCGCCGGCGCGGGGTGCGCGCCCGCACGGTGACCCTCAAGCTGCGCTACGCCGACTTCGCGACGCTCCTGCGCTCGCGCACGATCCCGGCCACCGGTCGCGACGCCGACGTGCAGCGCGCGGTGCGGGAGTTGCTCGCGCGCGCCTGGTCCCGCCCGCTCGGCCTGCGCCTGCTCGGCGTCGCGCTGTCGAACCTGGTCGCGGGCGAGGCCCAGCTCGCGCTGCCCTTCGCCGCGCACGAGCGGCCCGACCAGGGCCGCGCCATCGACGCCGTCCGGGAGCGCTTCGGCTACGACGCCATCCGCCGCGGGCGCGTCGGCGCCGGCACGAGCTGGCTCGCCTGAGCCGCCACGACCCCGCCCGCGACGCGCCCTGGAGCCACCGAGTTTCGGCCCCGCGCGGATTGTGGTGAGATCCCGCTCGCCGTGACGCCCGACAAGCTCCCCGTCCTCGTCCTCTACGGAGGCAAGAGCTCCGAGCACGAGATCTCGATCCTGTCCGCGCGCTTCGTCGTCGGTGCGCTCGACCGCACGCGCTTCGAGCCCGTGCCGGTCGGCATCGCGCGCAGCGGGCGCTGGCACCTGCAGACCGAGGCGGCGCTGCTCGGCGGACCGGCCGACGCGAGGAGCGTGCGGATCGACGAGAGCGGGCCCGAGGTGTGGCTCGGTCCGGGCGGGCTCCGACTCGCGGGCGGCGGCGAGCGGCCGCTCGGCATCGCGTTCCCGGTGCTGCACGGGCCCTACGGCGAGGACGGGACCGTGCAGGGCCTGTTCGAGGTGGCGGGCCTCGCCTACGTGGGCGCCGGCGTGCTCGGGTCCGCGGTCAGCATGGACAAGGACGTGCAGAAGCGGCTCTTCGAGCACGCCGAGCTCCCGGTCGTGCCCTGGCGTGCGTTCCGGGCGCACGACTGGCACCACGCGCGCGAGCGCTGCCTCGAGCAGTGCGAGGACGAGCTCGGCCTGCCCGCCTTCGTGAAGCCCGCGCGCCTCGGCTCGTCGGTCGGCGTGCGGCGCGCCACCGACCACGACGGCCTCGTCGCGGCGATCGAGCACGCCTGCGCCTTCGACACCAAGGTCATCGTGGAGCGGGCGCTCGGCCGGCCGCGCGAGATCGAGGTGGCGATCCTCGGCAACGAGGACCCGATGGCGTCGAGCCCCGGGGAAATCGGGGTGAAACACGCCGACGGCTTCTACTCGTACGCCGCCAAGTACCTCGACCCCGACGGCGCGGAGCTGTGCATCCCGGCGCGGCTCTACGCGACCGAGGCGACGAGCGTGCAGCTGCTCGCGCTCCGCGCCTTCCGCGCGCTCGGCATGGAGGGCATGGCGCGCGTCGACATGTTCCTCGACGCGGATCGCAACGTGTGGCTGAACGAGGTCAACGCCATCCCGGGGATGACCTCGATCAGCATGTTCCCGCGCCTGTGGGAGATCTCGGGCTACCCGCCGCAGGCGCTCGTGAGCCGCCTCGTCGAGCTCGGGCTCGAGCGCCACCGCGCGCGCGCCGCCCTCCGCATCGACGAGGGCTGAAAGTGCCGGACGGCGGCGCCCGGAGCGCGTATAGAATCGCGGTCAGGAGCAAGCCGATGACCGAAGCCACCGCCGCGACCGACGTCCCGCGCACCCAGAGTCTTCGCGCCCTCATCGATCAAGGCGCCAAGGGGCCGGCCATCGCCGCATTCCTCGACGCGCTCGCCCCGGCCGAGCGTGTGGCCGAGGTGCTCGCCGTGACCGGCAAGCGCGTCGGGCTGCTCTACGACGCGTGCGAGGGCGCGGCGCCGCTCGCCATCGAGGACTTCGTGCCGGCGAGCGTGGCCGCGGAGACGACGGTCATCTTCGAGGGGCGCAACTCGCTCCCGAGCTTCACGCGCTTCCAGAAGCGCTTCGCGCGCCTGCCGTCCGGTCAGGTGGTCGGCTACAACCACCAGACGATGTCGTTCTTCACCGGGCCGGGCTTCTTCGTGGTGCGCGCGGGCGCACCCGACACCGACGTGCCGGGCGAGCTCTACTTCGACTACACCGCCTCGCCCGAGGCCGTCCCCGCCGGCTGGCCGACCTTCAAGCCGAACGACCGCGGCATCTCGCGGCTCGTGTACGCGCACATGAAGGACTACATCCGCCGCGTCGCCGAGGGCGTCGTCGTGGGCAAGGCCTTCAAGCGCGGCAAGGCCGAGAACGCGTACTTCAGCCTGTCGCGCGCCGACTGACGGCCGCCGTCAGCTCTTCGCCGGCGGCGCGCCCTCGAGCCCGACCCCGTCGGCGCCGACGAGCGCGAAGCGCGGCGGATGGGACGCCGGATCGGCCACGTGGTCGGCGAACTTGTTCCAGTTCGCGGCGCACGCCGCGGCGACCTGGAGGAACACGTCGGGCGTCATGCGGAGCGAGGCCACCACGCGCGCGCGCGCCGCGTCTGGCCCGGCGCCGCCGCGCCCCGCGAACGCCACGAAGTCCGTGAACACGAGCGCGAACTCGCGCCCCGAGTGCACGATCTGGGCGCCGTTTGCGTACGCGGGCGGCGGCTCGCTCGACCAGTCGATCTCGATCGCCACGCCCTCGGCCTCGCCGACATGTGCCTGCGTCATGAGCGCTCGGTACTACGGCCGCTCGCGCGCGAACAGCGCGCGCAGGGCGTCGGGCGCGTCGACGTGCAGCCAGTGGCCGGCGCCGGGCAGCACGTGCAGGCGCACGCCGAGCGCGCCCGCGGCGGCGAGCCCTCCGAGGCGCTCCTGCCCGGCCGGGCTCACGGCGTCGGAGGCGCCGCCCACGACGAAGGGGAGCGCGCGATGGCCGTCGGGGCGCTCGACCTCGGGCCAGAGGTCGAGCCCGAAGTACGACTCGAGCAGGGCCGCGACGACGTCGAGCTCGAGACCCACGCGGTAGCCGTCGGCCGTCCGCTCGAGGCTCATGGCGAGCCAGTCCGCGACGGTGCGCGAGAGGCCCCGCGCGCACACGGCCGCGACGAAGTCGGCGCGCGCCGCGTGCGGGCCCGACAGCTCGCGGAGCAGCGCGAGCACGCCCAGCGTCGGCGAGCCCACCTTCGAGCGCGGACCGGGATCGGCGTCGAGCACCCAGACCTCGTCGAGCTCGCCCGGGCGGCTCGCGGCGTAGGCGAGCGCGAGCTTGCCGCCGAGCGAGTGCCCGATGACGCCCGAGGCCCGCACGCCCGCCGCGGCCTCGAGGCGGGCGAGATCGGCGGCCGCGGCCGCGAGATCGTGCGGCGGCTCGGCCCCGCGCGAGCGGCCGTGGCCGCGCACGTCGACCAGCCAGAACGCCGTGTCGGGGTGCTCGGCGGCGAGCTTCTTCGCGAAGAGCCGGAAGTTGTTCCCGGACCCGAAGGCGCCGTGCAGGACGAAGAAGAGCCGGGCGCGGCCGGGACCGGGCACGAGGTCGGCGTGGGGCGTGAACGGAGCCACGGGGCGATCCATGGGGCAACCGGCGCGCGGGCGCCAGCGCGAGGCGCGAGGCGTCACGGCACGGGTCGGTTGCCCCGGCGGCGGGGTGCGCGTACGCGCCTCTCGTGACGACCGAGAGCGCGCCCGCACCCCGGCGACGGCCGCCCTCGCTCGCGCGCGAGGAGCTCCGGCGGGCATGGCACGAGCTGCGCGGACCGACGCAGTCGCCCGCACGCGCCGCCGCAGCGGTCGCGCTCGGCGTCTTCGTCGGCTCCTTTCCGCTCTTCGGCGTGCATACGCCGCTCGTGCTCGTGCTGTGCCTGTGGCTGCGGCTCGACGCCGCGCTCGGCTGGGTGGCGTCGAACGTCTCGAACCCGCTCTTCGCGCCCTTCCTCGTGACGGCCGAGGTCGAGGTCGGCTCCTACCTCGCGACCGGGCGGTTCATGCCCTTCGACGTCGAGCGCCTCGGCGAGGTCGTGAGATACGCCCTGCTCGGTGCGCCCTTCGTCGCGGCGGGGCTCGCGGTCGTCGCCTTCGCCCTCTCCTACGGGCTCGTCCGCGCCGGCCGCGCCGTCGGCCGCGGACGCTGGCGGCGCGCCCCCTACGCGCTGCCGTCCGATGCGCCCGCGGCCTGGCACGCGATCGAGCGGCTCGCGGCCCGCTTCGCCCCGAGCACGAGCACCGCCCTCGGCGACCGCAGTCGCTTCCACTACCTGCGGGTGAGGCTCCTGCGCGACGCGAGCGCCAAGCGCGTGCTCGCCGAGGCAGGTCCCAACCCGGCAGCGCTCGGCACCGTCCTCGACCTCGGCATGGGCCATCCCGAGCTCGCGCTGCTCCTGCTCGAGCTCGGGGCGGCCGAGCGGGTGCGCGCGTTCGGCTGCGACCCCGCGGTCGTGGCCCGCGCGTGGCGCGCTTCGTGCGCGGAGCCGGCGCTCGGCGCGGAGCTCGAGACGGCGGCGCCCGAGGAGCTCGCG
>JADLAB010000381.1 GCA_020848455.1 Polyangiaceae bacterium | reverse complement strand
GTACCCGGGCAACCTCGACCACCAGACCGGCCTCGCGTGGGCGCTCGCCCGCATGGGCAACGTCGCCGAGGCGAAGGCGCGCTTCGCCGAGGTGCTGGCGGTCTCGCCCGACAACCCGAACGCCCTCGCCGGCATGACGCTGCCGTGAGCGGGCGCGGGCGCGGGTGCGGGAGAGCGAGCGGGGGCGGGCGCGGGCGCGGGGGCGGGGGCGGGGGCGGGCGCGGGGGCGGGCGCGAGTGGGGGCGCGGGGGCGGGGGTGGGCGCGGGAGCCATTCGGGCGCGTCGCTTCGCGCCTTTCATTGCCTCGAGAGCGCCATTCTCGGTCGCTCTCGCCCTTCGTGCTCGTGTCGGACGTCGGTGACGCATAGCCGCCTCGACGGCGCGCCGTTCGCGCGCCGCGCGCCGGCCTCAGGGAGGGGGCGTGGCGTGCGCGAGGCCGGCCCGGATGAGCTCGGCGATCCGGAGCGCCGGACCCGCGTCGAAGTGCGCGGCCACCGAGGGCCTTCCGTCCTCGCCATGCACGCGCACGCGCGCCGGGATGTCCGCGCGCTTCATGGCCGACCGGAGCCGCTCCGCCGCGCGCCGCATCGCCTCGTGTCGGGGCGGCCGCTCGGCCTGGGCCTCTGCCGCAGGCCGCGGACCGCGTCGCGGATCGGACGCCCCTCCTGCCGTCGTGTTACAGTGTACCTGCTCCGTGGAGCTCTGGTGGCGATCGCGAGGACCCCAATGACCCTCGGAGGTTCAGCCAGCTAGTCCTCGGCGCGCGGTAGCTCGCCGCGGCCCGGCGATGTCGGGAGGGCAGATGACATGGGCTTTCGCGCGACGCCTGGCGCCGGTAGCAGCCTCGTGCTGCTACCCATGGTCATCATCGCCGTCGGGACCCTGCACGTCGTGTCTTCGTGCCACACGGCGTCGGTCGTGCCGTTGCCAAGCGGCGGCGTAGGGGAGGCGTGCACGCCGGCGGAGGAGCAGCGCGGTGACTTCGCAGGCTATTCCATCACCGAAGTAGTCGACGCGCAGTCGCCCGATTGTGCGTCGGGCTTCTGCCTCGTCAACCATTTCCAGGGGCGGGTGAGCTGTCCGCGGGGTCAGGCGGCGGCGACCCGTTGCACGACGGACGCGGAGTGTACGCCCCCGGACACGTGCACCGTCGCCAACGAGTTCGCGCCTCCCTGTGATCCAGCGCAGACCGTCGCCGGGCAGAACCCGGCCTGCTCGAGCGGCATGTGCGACGAGGCTGGCGGCTACTGCGCCTGCGGCGCGCCGAGCGACTGTCCTCTGGTGGGCGGCTACACTTGCGACGTCGCTCCGGGGGCCAGCTCCGGCGTGTGCCGCGCCCGCGTCTGCTCGAGCCCCGCGCGCACGGACCGCTGCTACCTTCCGGGCACCGACACGCCGGTGGTCGTGGACGTGTGCGGCCAGTGCGCGGCGGACGGATTGCGCGACGCCGCGGGCGCCGTGTACTGCTCGTGCCGCTGCGGCGCGTTGGCGGGCGAGGACCCGAGCGCTGACTTCTGCGAATGCCCCGCCGGCTATGGCTGCCACAAGGTCCTCGCCTCGCCGGGTACTGGCGGTCCCTCGGGCATGTTCTGCATCAAAGAGGGCTCAACGTACACCGGCGATGCTCAATGCGGCACGCTGCCGGCAGGGCATCACAACGCGGTCCAGTGCGCGGGCTGGTAGCGGGCGCGCTCGGGTCGCCGCAGCCCGCAGCCCGAGAGCCCCAGAGCCCGATTCGCGCCCCTTCGGTCCTCAGGTCGACGGCGCGTGGTCGCGCGTGCGGCACGTCGAGAGGCCGAGGAGCGTGTAGATCGGGCAGCTGCCGACGAGGCCGGTGAGGAGCGGCACGATGCCGACCAGGCCCCAGAGCGTCTTCGGGCCGAGGAAGACCAAGAAGAGGAGGCCGATGCCGAGGACCACGCGCAGGACGCGCTCGATAGGGTGCTCGTTGCGGGGGAGGATCTTGGTGAGGGCGCTCATGGTTTGGCGACTCCGTTCTCGCTCCGTGAGAGCCGACGGGGGCGCGAAGGGTTCGCAAGGGGTCGCCCGGGCTCGCCCGGGTTCGCGCAAGTTCGCCGGGACTCGCGCAGGTTCGCCAGGGTTCGCGCAAGTTCGCCGGGACTCGCGCAGGTTCGCCCGGCCTCGCCGCGCCTGCCACATACCTTGATCTCCTCGTCGCCGCAGCCGATGCTGCTCGAGCCCATGCGACCCGAGCTCCGCCCCTGGCTCGTGATCTTGGCGCTCGTCGCCACGACGTGTGGGCCGACGGGGGCGGGCTCGCGGCACCCGACCTTCCCCGACGGCGGCCTGCTCGCGGGCGCGGCGCCCGTGCCGGCGGCGAGCTTCGGGGCGTTCCGGGGCACCTGGACGGTGGGCCCGGGCGCGGACGCCTTCGGCGACGTCGTCGCGGCCGGGAGCACCGCGAGCACCACGGGCGGCGCGGGCGGCGCGGGCGGCGCGGGCGGCGCGGGCGGCGCGGGCGGCACGGGCGGCGCGGGCGGCACGGGCACCGCGAGCACCGCGGGCACCGTGTCGCTCTTCGCGGCCCGGAACGAGGCCTACGTCGTCCTCCGCGCCGGCTGCCTCGCGGGCGGCACCGAGCTCGTGCTCGAGGGCTACTGGCGCTACGCCGCGAGCTCCGACACCGGGCTCGTGCGCCTGTTCGTGGGGCCGCCGGACGCCGCCCGCGCGCTCTGTGAGGGCTCCGCGCCGGCGACGGCCCTGTCCCTCGACGGCGCGTACGGCGAGGGCGCCGATCTGCCCGATGCGCCCCTCGCGCTCGCCTACCGCTCCCCACCGAAGGAGGAGCCCGGTCGCACTTTCCACGTGGTCGCCCACCGTGGCGGCTGTCGCACCAGCGACGACTGCGGCGCCTCGGAGAACAGCCTCGAGGTGCTCCGCCTGGCCGAGTCGCTCGGGGCGGATGCCGTCGAGGTCGACGTGCGCCTCACCGCCGACGGCGTGCCGATCCTGTACCACGACGACGACTTCAGCTCGCGGCTCGTCGTGGGCGAGTACTGCCGGGGTCCGGTCGAGGCGTTCACGTTCGCGCACGTGCGCGCGCTCTGCCGGCTGCGCTTCGGCGAAGAGATCCCGACCCTCGAGGCCGCCATGCGAACCATGGTCGAAGAGACCACCCTGCGCGGCCTGTGGCTCGACGTGAAGCGCGCGGCCGCCGTCGCGCCCGCGGCCGAGCTCGCTCGCAAGTACATGGACCTCGCCGCCGCGGCGGGGCGCCACGCCTCGATCGTGACCGGCCTCGGCGAGCGCGACGTCTTCGACGCCTACGTCGGCGCGGGCCTCGTGGGCAGCGCGCGCTGCCTCACGGAGCTCGAGCCCGAGGACGTGCACGCGGCGGACTGCCGCATCTTCGCCCCGCGGTGGACGCGCGGCCCCATGCCCGAGACGGTCCAGGCGCTGCAGGCCGAGGGGCGCATCGTCGCCTTCTGGACGCTCGACGAGATGGACTTCATCGACGCCTTCCTGCGCGAGGCGGTGCCGAACGCCCTGCTCACGAACCGCCCCGGGCTCGTCTTCCATCGCTTCGCGATGCTCGGCACCCTGCCGCCCCCGGCGCCCGAGCCATGAGTCCCCCGGCGACGACGCCTGCGCTCGCGGCCGTGATTGCCCTGTCGCTCCCCGCCCTCGCCCGCGCCGAGGGGCCGAGCCGCTCGGCCCTCGAGCTCCGCGCGCTCGCCGGCTACGGCGGGATGGTCGCGCCGTCGGTGAGCCACGAGCACGAGCTCTACGCGAGCAACGGCGGCGCCATGCTGTCGGCCACGCTGCTCTACCGCTCGACGCTCCCCCTCTCGCCGTTCGTTGAGCTCGGGTACGCCGAGCTCTACGCGAGCCGCGAGCGCGTCGACACGGCGGAGCTCGGCGCGCTCGACGCGGAGTCGAGCCTCGCGACCGTGTCCTTCGTGGGCGGCCCCGCGCTCGACCTCGGGCTGTTCCGCGTGCGCGGCGGCATCGGGCTCTACCGCTTGCTGGTCGAGTCCACGGTGCTCGGCGTCACGCTCCACACGGCCGAGAACGATCTCGGCTGGTTCGCGTCGGTGGGCGGCGACGTCTACCGCACCGAGCGCTTCCGCCTCGGGCTCGAGCTCCGCGCGCTGCTCGTGTCCGAGGCCGGGACGGCTTGCCTCGGCGTGGGGCTCACGGCGGCGGGGGATCCGCTGGTGTGGTGAGCGGCCGCCCCTGTGCGCGCGGCGGCGCGAGCACGCCGTCCTCCATCTCGTGCACCGTGTCGAAGGCGTCGAGCACCCGATGGTCGTGCGTGACCACGACCACGGCGGTGCCGCGCTCGTGGGCGATGCGCCGGAACAGCAGCATGACGTCGCGGCTGCGCGCCCCGTCGAGCGCCGCCGTGGGCTCGTCCGCGAGCACGAGCGGCGGGCTCATCGCCAGTGCCCGCGCGATGGCCACGCGCTGCTGCTGGCCGCCCGAGAGCTCGTCCGGGCGGTGGTCCGCGCGGTCGGCGAGGCCGAGGTAGCCGAGCAGGTCGAGCGCCCGCCGGCGCGCCACCCGCCCGCGCTCGCCGTTGATCTCGAACGCCACCATCACGTTCTCGAGCGCCGAGAGGAAGGGCACGAGGTTCGCCTTCTGGAACACGAAGCCGATCTGGCGGCGGCGCAGCGCGGACAGATCCGCGAGCGCGCGCCCGCCGACGACCACCTCGCGCCCCGCGAGCCACACGCTGCCGCGGTCGGGCAGCTGCAAGAGGCCAAGGGTCGTGAGCAGGGTCGATTTACCCGAGCCACTCGGGCCGAGCAGCGCCGCGACCTCGCCCGCCTCCACGCCGAGCGTCACGTCGTGGAGCGCGACGACGCGGTTGTCGCCCGCGCCGTAGGTCTTGTCGAGTCTCTCGCCGCGCAGTGCCAGCATGGGTCAACCTGCCAGGATGGTGGTCGGGGGGATCTGGAGCGCGCGGCGCACGGCCGCGAGACTCGCCACGAGCGCTATCCCCACCGCCAGCACGAAGACGCCGGCGAGCTCCTCCGCTCCGACCACGACGCGGCGCGGGAACAGCCCGAAGGCGACCTGCGACGCGGCGAAGGCCACGCCGTAGGCGAGCACCGACAGGAGCAGGGCCTGCTGCACGATCATGCTCACGATGAGGCGCGTCCTGGCGCCCATGAGCTTCAAGAGGGCGATCTCGCGCGTCTTGGCGACCGTCATGTTGAACACGACGAGCGACACGACGATGCCCGACACGAGGGCGAGCAGGGCGCGGAACAGGCCGATCTGGCGGCGCGCCTTGTCGACGACGCCCTCGAGCAAGAAGCTCCGCTCGTCGCTCTGCGAGTACACGTCGACGTCGGTGAAGCTCGCGAAGCGCGCGCGCACCGCGGCGACGGAGGTGCCCGGCGCGACGCGCACGAGGATCGCCTGCGCGCCCGAGGGGGCAGAGTCGGAGTCGCCGGGCGGCAGGGCGCGGCGGGCATCGGCGGCGAGGTAGCTCTGGATGCGCTCGAGATCCGCGTGCGTGACGAAGCCGAGCGGGTCGCCGCCCGAAGCGACGAGGCCCGCGCCGATGCCCACGACCCGGTACGGGTCGTCGCCGAGCGTGAGCGTCTCGCCGAGGGCGAGCCCGAGGCTCGCGTCCACCACGATCTCGCCGCGCGACCGCTCGAGGGCGCGCCCGCGCGTGACGCCGAGCGACGCGCCGCGATCGTCGGGCCAGCCGAGACCGACGAGCGTGAGGCGCAGCGAGCGCCCGGCGTGCTCGGGCTCGAGCGTGAACGACGAGAAGGGGTGCGCCCACGCGACGCCCGCCACCGCGCGCGCACGGTCCTCGAGCACGGCCGGCACGGTCGAGCGCTCCGCGAACGGACCGCGCGTCCCGCGCTGCACGAGCCACAGATCGGCACCCGAGCGCTCGACCAGCACGACGGCGTCCTCGACCATGCCCCGGTAGATCCCGCCCATCGCGAGCACGATCGCGAACAAGAGGCCGAGCCCGAACGCGGTCGCGACGAAGCGCCGCAGCTGGTGGCGAAGATCGAGGTAGGCGAGGTTCACGGCGCGCTCCGGCGCACGCGGCGGCCGACCGGGGGCGCGCCCGCGAACGAGCTGCGGTCCACGACCTCGTCGCCCACCTCGAGCCCGTCGACGATCTCGAGGTGATCGCTGCCGTGCAGGCCGACGCTCACCTCCGCCCACGCGAGCTCGCCGTTGCGCTCGACGAGGCAGCGCTCGCCCGCCGGGTCGCACGCCGAGCGCAGCACCCGGCGCACGTCCGCCCGGCGTGCGAGGGTGATGCGGGCGTCGACGCGCTGACCGAACGCGAACCGCCCCGGTCGCTCGAGGAGCTCGAGATCCACGAGCACCTCGTGCGTGCGGCGGTCCGCCTCGGGCGCGACGCGATCCACGCGCGCGGCGAGCGGCGGCGCGCCGCTGCCGCGCCGGGTCACGCGCGCCTCGGCTCCAGGGGCGAGATCCCCCAGCACCGCCTCGTCGACCCACACGCGGGCCCAGAGCTTCTCCGTGGCCGCCACGCTCAGCACCGTCGCGCCGGCGCCGACGACATCGCCGGGCTCGTGCCGGCGCGCCACCACGACGCCGTCGAGCGGGCTCTCGAGCACGCCGTCGGCCACGCGCCGCTCGTAGAGCGCCGCGGTCTCGCGCGCGACGCTCACGCTCGCGCCGCCCTGCGAACGCGAGGCGCGTGCCGCGGCGAGCTCGGCCCGCGCGACCGCCTGGCGCTCGAGCGCCGCGTCGAGCTCGGCCCGGGTCGCGACGTCCGCGGCCACGAGCGCGCGCACGCGTGCGGCGTCGGTCTCGGCGCTCTCCACGCGCGCCTGCGCACGGGCGATGTCCGCGTCGGCACGCGTGACGCCGAGCGCCGCCACCGCGACACCGGCGCTCGCGACCGCGCGCTCCCTCTCGACCGTGGCGACGTCGAGCCGTCCCAGCACCTGCCCGGTCCGCACCACCGCACCCTCGCTCACCTCGAGCGCCTGGATGCGGCCCGGGACGGTGAAGGCGAGCGCCACCACCGCCTCGCTCTCCAGCGTGCCCGTGCCGACGGCGTCGAGCTCCACGTCGCCGAGCTCGACGCGTGCCACCGCGACCTCGACCGGACGGCGACTGTACGCCACGGCGCCGGTGGCGCCGGCGAGCGCGAGCACGCCGAGGGCGAGGGCCTTGCCATGCGTGCGCAACTTGCCGCCGAGGCTCATCGTCGACCTCCCACCTCGGGCGCCAGCAACGTGCGCAAGGTCGCCCACACCTTCGCGGGACTCGCCGCGCGCGCGATGAGCGTGCCCGCCCGCAGCTGCGCCAGGACCTGCACCGTGGCCATCACGATCGGCACGAGGTCGCTCGCCTCGACGTCGCGACGGATCTCGCCGCGTATCTGACCCGCCGCGAGGGCCCGCGCGATGGCCGCGCTGGTCGTCTTCACGACGCCACGCAGGCGGTCGAGCGCCGTCTCGGGGAACGCGAGCGCGAGCTGCTCCGAGAAGAGCAGGCGCGCGAGCCCCGCGTGACCGCCGACCGCCTGCGCTCGCATCTCCGCGAAGCGATCGAGCCACGCGAGCGAGGGCAGCGCCGGGTCGGGCAGGCTCGCGGTAAGCAGCTCGACCGCGCGCGCCGCCACCGCGTCGAGGATGGCGTCGGTCGACGCGAAGTGCCGGTAGAGCGCGCCGCCCGTGAGCCCGATCTCGGCCGCGAGCGTCGCCACCTTGAGGGCCGAGATGCCGCGCGTCGCGATGATCCGGAGGGCGGCGTCGGCGATCTCGCGCTGCCGCTCGGCCGTGTTCTTGCGTATCGCCATGCCTCGTTAGTAAGTGAACATTTACTTACTGTCAAGGCAGGACCCCTCGATTTCCGGTGCCCCGTGCCGTGTCGGCACGGGTCATCGCAATCGCCGCTCAGCCGGGCTCGAGCGCGATGTGGCGCGGCTCGTCCTCGTCCTCGAGGAGCTTGCCGACGCCCTCGGCCACCGCGACGAGGTTCGGCTTGATGGCGCCGACGAGGATCTTCTCGACGGCGCCGTTGACCGCCCGGGCGAAGATGCGCGGCACGCCGGGCACCTTCGAGGCGTCGCAGGTGATGTCGCCGCGGATCTCGAGGCGCACGCCGCGCTCGGTGGGGATGTACACGTTGCGCCCCGAGCTCATGACCGCCCCCGGGAAGGCGTGCACCTCGGTGCGCCAGTCGCAGGTGAAGGTCGACTCGTGCCACGTCGCGAAGTCGGTCCACCGGAGCATCGACTCGCTGAGGACGGCGCGCGCCACCTTCGGGATGTCGGCGCCGCCCGCCCACTCGTTCACGAGCTCGACGACGCCGCCCTGCTCGCGCCGGCTCTTCACCTCGATGCTGCGGATGTTCGGCAGGTAGGGCGTGAGCTCGGGCAGCCGGTCGCGATAGGTGCGGAACACGCGCTCGAGAGGGAAGGACAGCTCCACGTCGGCCGCGATCTGCATACCGAGAAGGCTAGTACAGCCGGCCGGGCGGGGGCGAGCGGCTACGACCCACCCCAACCCGGCGGCAGGGTGCTTGCCTGGCTCCGGGGCAACAGGCCGCGCAGGCGCGGGATCAGCGGCCCAGCGCGGAAGTCGTGCACGAAGGGGTCGATCCGCTAGGCTGAGATCCCATGGAAGGTCGAGCTCGCGGCGTCGCGCTCGGGCTGTGGGCGCTCGCGGCGCTCGCCGCCTGCTCGCACGCGCTCGGCGAGGTGGAGCTCGCGCTTCCGGCACCACCGCCCGTCGAGGAGGCGGCGGCCGCCTCGGGCGACGCCGTGCCGCTCGGCGCGCGCCCCGAGCGCCGGCCGCCGGCTCCTCTGGCCGCGCAGGCGCCGCCGATGCCGCTCCCCGTCGCGCCTCCGTTGCCGGCCGAGACCCACCCGCCCCCTGCGGCCGACGACGAGCCCGTGCCGCCGTTCCTGCACCTCCGCGACCACGGAGTGCTCACGATCGAGCCCGGCTGGCAGGAGTCGGCCTCGCTCACGGCCTGTGCGACGCGAGCGATCGCCGCGGCCGGCCTCGCGCCCCTCGTCGCAGACAAGAGCCTCGGCGTCGCCCTCGTCGACCTCTCGGGCGAGCGCCTCCTGCGACCGGAGGTCGCGTTCGTCAACGAGCGCTGGACCACCTACGCCGCCAGCGTCTCGAAGACGCTGCTCCTCTTGTCCGCCTTCGTTCTGCGCGAGGACGCCCGGCAGGGGAGGCTCCCCCTCGACGCCCCGACGCCCGAGCTCGCCGGCATCTTCCGCAGCGACGGCGGCCGCCTCGTGCCGGAGTTCAACGCCGACTTCGAGGCCAGCCTCGGCAAGATGATCCGCGAGTCCCACAACGAGTCCGCGTCGCGGCTCATCGATCTGGTGTCGCCGGGCTTCATCGCCGACGTGGCGTGGAGTCACCGGCTCTACCGCCCGAGCCTCGGCGGCGGGCTGTGGATGGGCGCGCCCTTCCGGCCGGGCAGCATGCTCGCGCCGGATCCCGTCACCGGTCAGTGGCACGCCGCCTCGGCGCTCGGCCTCGCGCGGTACTTCACGCTCCTCGCCCAGGGCCGCCTCGTCTCGCCGGCCGCCTCGGCCGAGATGAAGGCGCTCCACGCGGACTCGCCGATCATCGACCGCTTCAACCGCGCGCTCCTCGCGCACCGCCCGGGCTCGAAGCTCTACCGCAAGACCGGCACCTACTGGGTGGGCGAGCTGCTCTGGGCCCACGACGCCGCGCTCGTCGAGCGCGGCCCCGTGCGCTACGTCGCGACCGCCGTGTGCATGAGCAAGATCTGTGAGGTCGGCCTCTGGGGGCTCATCCTCGGCCTCGACGACTGCATCGCCGCGGCCGGGTGACCGGCCGGCCTGGGCTCAGGCACCGAGGGGCGGCACACCCTGCGCCCTGCGGCGTGCGTTCTGCTGCCCTTCGAGCGCGGCATGGCGGTAGAGGTCCGACAGCGTCGGGTAGTTGTAGAGCATCTCGGAGATGTCGTCCGCGGTCGCGCCGGCATAGAGGAACGCCTGCCCGATGTGGACGAGCTCCGCCGCCTGCGCGCCCACGATGTGCACGCCGACGAGCTCGAGGTCGTCGGCCTTGAACAGGAGCTTCAGGAGGCCGCCCATGTCGCCGCAGATCTGGCCGCGCGGATTGAGGTCGTAGCGTCCCCGGCCGACGACGTAGGGCGTGCCGGCCGCCACGAGATCCGCCTCGGTCTCGCCGATGTAGCTCACCTCGGGAATGGCGTAGATCGCGAAGGGCAGGAGCTTGGTCTCGCGCCGTGGACCGGTGGCGCCGAAGGCGTGGCGGATGGCCCGGCGCCCCTGCTCCATCGAGGTGCTCGCGAGGGCCGGGTAGCCGATGACGTCGCCGACCGCGTAGATGTGCGGGACGGCGGTCTGGAAGTCCTCGTTCACCTCGAGCAGGCCGCGCGGGGTCGGCGTGATGCCCACCGCCTCGAGGCCGAGGTCGGCGGTGTTGCCGTCGCGACCGACGCAGTAGAGCAGCACGTCCGCCTCGAGCGTGTTGCCCTTCTGGGTGTGGACGCGCACCGTCGGCGGCGTGCCCGCCAGGATCTCGATGCGCTCGTGGTGGTCGTCGTGCATGACCACCATGCCGAGCTTGCGCAGCTCGCGCTCGAGGATGGTGGCGATCTCGCGGTCTAGAAAAGGCAGGAGCTCGGCGCGCGTGTCGACCAGCGTGACCTCGAGGCCCAGGGCCGCGAAGATCGACGCGTACTCGACCCCGATGACGCCCGCGCCGAGCACCAGGACCGAGCGCGGCATGCGCGGCATGGCGAGGATGGTCCCCGAGTCGAACACGCACTCGGCGTCGAAGGGCACGTCGGCCGGGCGGCTCGGGCTCGAGCCGGTGGCGATGACGACGTGGTCGCCGCGCAGGTGCACGCGCGCCTGCCCGCCCGCGCCGCTCACGGCCACGGTGTGCGGGTCGACGAAGCGCCCGCGGCCGCGAAACAGCTCGATGGCGTAGCGGTCGAGGGAGCGGTTGATGAGCTCGAGCTCGCGCGCCACCACCTGCCGCTCGCGGTGCATGAAGTCGGCGACCGTGATCTCGCCCTCGATGCCGCAGGGGATGCCGTCGAGTTTCCGGTTCGTGAGGCTCTGCACGAAGAGCGCGCTCTCGCGCAGCGTCTTGGAGGGAATGGCACCCCACACGACGCCCGTGCCGCCGACGACCCGCGCCTGCTCGACGAGCGCGGCGCGCTTGCCGAGCTTGGCCGCCTGGATCGCCGCCCGCTCGCCGGCCGGACCGGCCCCGAGGATCACCACGTCGAAACGCATCATCGGCAGAAGCCTGCCACGGATCGGGCGATCCGGGCGAAGGACCGGATGAGCTCGGCGCCCACGGGCCGCCGTGGACCCGGGTGCTATGGAAAACTCGGTAGCGGAGGCACGACCATGACCCGCTCGGCGTCCGACCCCGTCCCGCTCGACCCCGTCGACGCGGCCTGGCTGCGCATGGACTCGGCGCACAACCCGATGGTCATCACGACCGTGCTCGCCTTCGACGGGCCGCTCGCGGACGACGCCCTGCGCGCCACGCTCGAGCGGTTCCTCGCAGAGCGTCGCTTCCGGCAGCGCGTGGTGCGCGACCGGCGCACGCTGACCGGGCTCGCCTGGCAGGACGATCCGCGCTTCGCGTACGACCAGCACGTGCGCCGCGTGCGGCTCGCGCCACCGGGCGACGACGCGGCGCTCGGGGCCTTCGTGTCCGAAGAGATCAGCACGCCACTCGCCCGGGACCGGCCGCTCTTCCGCGTCGCGGTCGTCGACGGCGTGCGCGCCTGTGGGGTCGGCGGCGCCGGTGCGCCCGAGGGGTCCGCGCTCGTCGTGCAGGTGCACCACGCGGTCGGCGACGGCGTGGCGCTCGTGCGGCGCCTCCTCGACGTCTCCGGCGCAGCCGCCGCGAGCCGGCCGCCGGAGGTCGGGCTCGCGCGGCCGCCGCGACCGCGGACCGTGCGCGCCTGGCTCGGCCGCGCGTTCGCGCGCGGGACCACGCTCGCGCGCCTGCTCCTGCTCCCGCCCGACGCCCGCACTCCGCTGCGGGGCGCGCTCGGCGCGCGCAAGGTCGCCGCCTACTCGCGGCCGATCCCGCTCGCGACGATCAAGGCCGCCGCCCACCGCAGCGGTGGGCACGTGAACGATCTGCTCGGGGCCGCGGTCGCCGGCGCGCTCCACGCCTACCTGCCCGCCCCGCGGGCCGTCCGCGCGCTCGTCCCGGTGTTCCTGCGCGGCGGGCGCGAGCGCGCCCACAACCAGTTCGGCCTGATCTACCTGCCGCTCCCGGTCGGCGAGCCCGAGCGCGCGGCGCGCCTCTGCGCCGTCGAGGCCGAGATGGACGCCGTCAAGGCGGCGCCCGACGCGACCGTCGCCTTCATGGTGCTCGGCGCCCTCGGCCTCGCGAGCCAGGCCCTCGAGCGGCTCGGCATCCAGCTCTTCACCCTCAAGGCCTCGATGCTCGTCACGAACGTCCCCGGGCCGACGGCGCCCGTGCGCGTCGCGGGGCGCGAGGTCGCGAGCATGGTCGTCTGGGCGCCGACCTCGGGGAGCATCGGCCTCGGCTGGAGCCTGCTCACCTACGCCGGAGACCTGCGCCTCGGCGTCGCCGCCGACGCGCGGCGCGTGCCCGATCCGAGCGCGCTCGTCGCCGCCTTCGAGCGCGAGCTCGACCTCTTGTGCGGCGCGGCCGAGGGCGAGAGCTGACGCGGGCCGCCACGCGCCCGCGGGGCGGTGGGCGCTCAAGGGCGCACGGGTGGGACCCGCGATGGTAGGATGAGCGCTCCCGTGCGCCCCTCGAGCCGCCCCCGCCGTCGCGCTCGGCCCGCGCTCCGCGTCGCGGGGTGGGTCGTGCTGGGCCCGGTCGCGCTCGCGGCGTGCGGCTCCCCGCCCCCGCCGCCGCCCACGGCCGTCATTCGCGCGACGCCGAGCTCGCTCTGCGTGAACGACGACCACGCGACCCTGCTCACGCTCGACGGCAGCGCATCGGCCGCCGAGGTGACGCTCGTGCCGCTGCCGCCGCTCCCCGACGCGCCGAAGCTCGAGTACGCGTGGTCGCTCGCGGGCACGAGCTGCGCGCTCGAGGGCGGGAGCTTCGGAGCCGCCCTCTTGTTCGTCACCTGCGCGGCCGAGCGGCCCCTGCACGTCACCCTGCGCGTGACCTCGCCGTCCGGCGGGGAGGCCGAGTCCCTCGCCACGGTGCCCATCACCTTCCCGGAGACCGTGCGCTGCGACGCCAGCGCCTGTCCCGACGGGGAGCGCTGCGTGACGAGCGCCGGGGTCGCCGTGTGCGCCCCCGAAGCGAGCTGCGAGGGCGACGAGAGCTGCCCGGCGTGCACGCGCTGCGACCGGGACATCGGGGCGTGCGTGCCGAAGGAGCTCGCGCCGTGAGCGCGCTCGGGCGCGGGGCTCGAGCCGCGCGCGGTGCCGCCGCCCTGCTCGCGGGCGGGCTCGCGCTCGGCGCTCGGGGCGTGGCCTTCGCGGGCAGCGGGGCGGCGCTCGGCGAGGAGGCACGGGGCGCGGCGCTCGCGGGGGCGGTGACGGCTCGCCCCGGCGAGGCGAGCTCCGTCGCCGACAACCCGGGGGCGCTCGCCGACGTCGAGCGCGGGATCTTCCACTTCACGTTCCACGCGGGCGCGCTCGGGCTCGGCTTCCAGCGCACCGGCGAGGAGCGCCTCGACCTCGGCCGCACGCTCGCTGGCTTCGGCGGGGCCGTCGCCGCGCGCCTGCCGGGCCCCGAGTGGCTGCGCGCCTTTCGTGTGGGGCTCGCGGTGAACGTGCCGGCGAGCCACGCCCTGCGCCTCGAGGCGCCCTCGCGGCTCGACGAGCCGTCGTTCGCGCTCTACGGATCGCGCGCCGAGCGCACGGCGGTCGCGGGCACCCTCGCGGTCAAGCTCTTCGACCGCATCGGCGTCGGCATCGGCGTCGCGCTCACGCCGAGCCTCTACACGCCGACCCTGGTGCGCTACGTGCCGGGTCGCGGCACGCCGGCCGAGAACGTGGTGGTCGATCTCGAGCGCCAGCTCCATATCGGCCTGGCGGCCATGTTCGGGGTGAAGACCGAGCTCGCCGACGAGGTCTCGCTCGGCTTCGCCTACCGCCAGGAGATGGTGACGCGCGCCTTCGGTCCGAACGACACGCAAGCCGGCACCCTCGTCGTGAACGACGACATCGACTTCCACGATTTCCTGGCCCCCGACGAGCTCGCGACGGGCGTCGCCGTCACGCCCGACCCGATGGTGACCGTGTCGCTCGACGCCGTGCTCGCGCGCTGGTCGCGCTACCGCACCATCCACGACGCGACGCCACGCCCCGGCCTGTCCGACGTCGTCAACGTCCGGGCCGGCGCCGAGATCTTCGCCCTGCCGGAGCTCGCGGTGCGCTTCGGCTACGGCTTCGAGCCGACCCCGGTGCCGGAGCAGACCGGGGCCACGAACCTGCTCGACGCGAGCCGCCACGTCTGGTCGGCCGGCCTCGGCTACGATCTCGACCGCGCGGGCCTCGCGCCCGTGCGCCTCGATGCCTACGTGCGCGGGCACGTGCTCGGCACGCAGCGGGCCGACAAGAACCTCGCCGAGCTCGGCGACGCGAGCCCGAGCCTGCACGGCCGGCAGATCGACAACCTCGGCTACCCGGGCTTCGAGGCGACGGGCCTGCTCGTCCAGGCGGGCGTCACGGTCAGCGTGTACCTGAGCGAGCCCGACGCGCCGGCGACCGAGGCGCCCGCCGAGCCCGCCGAGCCCGCGCAGCCCGAGGCGCCATGAAGCGGAGCCGGGCGTGG
>JADLAB010000380.1 GCA_020848455.1 Polyangiaceae bacterium | reverse complement strand
CGCGGTGCACGACGCGCCCGGCGCGGAGCACGACGAGCTCGCCTTCCCGGAGCGGTTGCCACGCTTCGCCGCTCAAGGGGACGCTCGCGAGCAGGGCGACCTCCTGCCGCTCCGTCGGCGGGATGGTGACGCCCGCGAGCGGCACGCCGTCGTCGCCGGCGAGGCAGCTACGGCAGAGCACGTGCAGGCCCGGGGGGCGGATCTCGCCCGTGTCGTCGCGCCGGCGGTGCCCGTGGGCGAAGACGGCGTCGCCGTCGGCGTAGAGAAAGTTCGCCGGGCCGAGCGTGCGGAGGTCGGCGGCGTAGCTCTGGACGACCGCGAGGCGCGCCTCGAGGGTCGGCACGCCGTCCTCCCACAGGGGCGCGAGCCGGTCGAGCAGCGCGCAGAAGCCGTGCTCCGAGTCCGTGTCACCGATGCGCCGGAAACGCCGGGTCGGCAAGCGCGCGTCGCCCTCGATGCCCGGGGACATCCCGTTGTGCGCGTAGAGGTGCATGCGCCCTCCGAGCTCGCGCGCGAAGGGCTGCGTGTTGCGCAGCAGCCGCTCGCCCTGGGTCGCGCGGCGGATGTGCGCCACGACCGTCGCGCTTCGCACCTCGTGCTCCTTCAGAAAGGGGATCCACGGGCTCGCGGCGGCCGCCTCGGGCTCGCGCACGACGAGTGCGTCGCCGCCGTCCATGAACCCGACGCCCCAGCCGTCGCGATGCGGGCCGGTGCCGCCGCCGTGCCGCCCGAGCTCGTCGAGCGACAGGCGGATGGTGGTCGGGAAGCGCGCCGACAGGCCGAAGAGCTCGCACATGGTGGTCCCGGGGTCCTCGCCCGTGAGAGCCAGGGCGCGGCGCCGGGGTTCGGCCGGCACCTAGGACAGCGGGCGCTTGCAGACGAAGCCGTGCGTCGACCCGCCGTACAGCGTCGTCGCGGCGAGCTCCCACCCCTCGGCTCCGAGGCGGTTCAGCTGCTCCTCGAGCGCCTCGGGATCGAGCTTGCCCGTGAGGGAGAGCTTCGGCGTGAGGATCTTGTACTCCCAGAGGAGGAACTCGCCCTCGGTCTCGGCATCGTGGGTCGACATGCGCCGAGCATACTGCGCGGCGTGCCGGCGCGTGTCCGCGCGTGCGCGGCGCGAGCCCACGCGCCCCGTTGACAGGGTCGCGGAGTTCACGATACTGAACTCGTGTCCTGGTTGGCGGACGCCGTCCCGCGCGGCCCCGCCATCACCGCACCTCGCGGCGAGGTTGAGGATGGCCGGCGAACACGCCCTGCAAGCAAGCGACGACGTTCTCGCCCTCATCGGGCACACCCCGCTCGTGGAGCTCCGCCGGGCGTCCGCGGCGACGGGCTGCACGATCCTCGGCAAGGCGGAGTTCCTGAACCCGGGCGGGTCGGTGAAGGACCGCCCCGCGCGCCAGATGATTCTCGAGGCCGAGCGTCGCGGCGCGCTCCGCCCGGGCGGGCTCGTCGTGGAGAGCACGGCCGGCAACACGGGCATCGGCCTCGTCCTCGTGGCGAACGCCCGCGGCTACCGGACGCTCATCGTGATCCCGGAGACGCAGAGCCAGGAGAAGAAGGACACGCTGCGCGCGCTCGGCGCCGAGCTCGTCGAGGTCCCCGCCGTGCCGTACGCGAGCCCGAACAACTACCAGCACGTGGGCCGCAGGCTCGCCCTCGAGCTGCAGAAGACCGAGCCGCATGGCGTCCTCTTCGCGGACCAGTGGAACAACCTCGACAACCGCCAGGCCCATTACGTCTCGACGGGCCCCGAGATCTGGGAGCAGACGGGCGGCCGGATCGACGGCTTCATCTGCGCCGTCGGAACCGGCGGCACCCTCGCCGGCACGGCGGCGGCGCTGCGCGAGCAGAAGCGCGACGTGGTCATCGGCGTCGCCGACCCGCGCGGCGCTGCCATGTACAACCTCTACGCGACGGGCAAGGCCGTGGCCTCGGAGGGGAGCTCGATCACCGAGGGGATCGGCCTCGGGCGGGTGACGCCCATCCTGGAGGGGCTCACGGTCGATCGTCCCTATCTCATTCCGGACGAGGAGGCCTTGCCGGTCGTGTTCGATCTGCTCGAGCACGAGGGCCTCTGCCTCGGCAGCTCGTCGGGCGTCAACGTCGCGGGCGCCATGCGCCTCGCGCGGGACCTCGGTCCCGGCCACACCATCGTGACGATCCTGTGCGACGTGGGCACCCGCTACACGTCGAAGCTCTTCCACCCGACGTTCCTGCGCGGCAAGGGCCTGCCCGTCCCGAGGTGGCTCGAGCGCCGGCGGGACCTCGTCATCCCGTTCGTCTGACTCGTGTTCGCCCTTTCGGGCGAAACACTCGTGGCTTCGGCTTCAGGCTACAGTGGATTCGCTCCCTCGAGTCTCGTGCCTGAGGTCTGCAGCCCTATCCCTGAAGCCGCGAGACTTTCGCCCGGCGAAAGTCGAGTCCGAATCAGGCGACCCGGGCCCGCAGGCCGGCCTCCCGGGCCGGGCGCGCGCCCCTCGGCCGCAGCTCCATGAACGGTCGCTCGACCGCGAGATGCAGTACGGCCGCCGCGACGAAGGTGACGACGATGTCGAACGGCACGAACAGCGGCATCGGCGCCACGCCGCGCTCCCACACGAGCGGTGCGAGCGCCTCCTGGACGAGGTTGGTCACGATCGGATTGAGCAGGTAGGCGGAGTAGGCCAGCTGGGCGAAGGGGTAGAGCAGGCGCGAGGACAGGACGCGCCCGAGCGCCCGGCCCACGGGGTGCTGCGACACCGAGAGCAAGAGGAAGTACGCGGTCGCCGCGCCGAAGGTCGTGCGGTAGCTCGCGAGGTAGACGACCTCGAGCGCGCGCGGCCGGCCGGCGAACAGGGGCCAGTGCGTGGAGACGAGCGCGACGCCGATCGCGACCGCGAGCCCCACGAGCGCGAGGGCGCGCCGGCGCGCGAGCGCAGCCATCGCTCCCGGGCGGCGGTACACGTACGCCGCGCCGACGCCCATGAGCAGCGGCCCGGCCCGCATCCACGGCTTCGAGTAGAGGTGATCGTAGCCGACCGCCCACCGGAAGAAGTCGCGGTTGATGACGATCTCGGCGTCGTGGACGCCGAACGCTCCGTCGACGACCACCCACGCCGCCACGCCACCCAGGGCGAGCACGACCAGCCCGAACGCGACGGGGCGGGCGGCGCCCCGCAGCAGGGCGAGGCCGCCCACGAGCCACGGGCACAGGAGGTAGAACTGCTCCTCGATGGCGAGCGACCACGTCCAGCCCATGGCGCCCTGCAGGATGGGGACGAAGTTCGAGACGTAGAGCAGGTTCGCCCAGACCATGTTCGAGTTGTCGTCGAACACGAGCACCTCGACGGCGACGCCCACACCGAGCGCGGGCCAGAGGCGCACGAGGCGACGCACGTAGAAGAGCGGCAGGCGCAGGCGCCCGGTGGCGGTGCGCTCGTCGATCAGCATGCCCGCGATGAGGAAGCCCGACAGCACGAAGAAGACGTCGACCGCGAAATCGCCGCGCCACACCGGCAGCATCCACGGGGAGGTGACGAGCCCGGCATAGGTCTCGAACGGCACGTGGCGCCCGGCGTACCAGGCGGCGTGGAACACGACGACCCAGAGGATGGAGAGCGCGCGCAGGCCGTCGAGCGGCCCGAGGTGCCCCGCGGGTGGCACGAAGAGCATGCGGAGGTTGCGGCGCAGCGAGAAGGCCCGCAGCAGGCGCGCCGCGACCTTCGGCTGGGTGTCGCGCTCCGGCGTCGGGGCCATGCGCCCGCATCGTGCCATGTCGTGCGTCGCGCCCTCAACCGCGCCCGGCGCCACGGGCCGGCCCGGCTCGCGCGGTGCCGCGCGTTGCGCCTCCCCGCCCGATTCCGTATAGAGCCGCCGTGCGTGCCTTTGTCGCCGTCGTGGGCCACGGCCCGGAGCTCGAGCGCGAGGGCGGCGCCGTCTGGGTGCTGCGTGGACTCGGCGCCGAGGTGCGCTGCCTCGAGCTGTGGCACGAGCCCGGCCCGATCCTGCCGCGTGCCGGCGAGGTGCTGCGCACGCTCTTCGTCGAGGCGCCCGACCGGCCGGACATCGCGACCGGCGTGCTCCGCATGCTGCGGCGCGAGCCCGCGCTCGCGGCGGTCGCGGCCATGGCGGCCGTCTCGGTCGCGCAGGTCGCAAGGCTCGATCCGGGCAGCGGCTTCGACGACTTCGTCCTCTTCCCCTACGTGCCGGCCGAGCTCTACGCGCGCATGCGGGCGCTCGAGTGGCGCAAGAGCGAGTTCGCGAACGAGGAGCGCATGAAGGTCGGCGCCATCCTCATCGACCGCGCCGGCCGGGAGGTGAGCGTCGACGGCCAGCCGGTGCCACTCACGGCGCGCGAGTTCGCCCTGCTCGCCTACCTGTGCGACCGGCGCGGGCGCGTGGTGTCGCGCGACGAGGCGCTCGCCAAGGTGTGGGGGCGCGGCTACGAGGGCGGCGCGCGCACCGTCGACATCCACGTGCGCCGCCTGCGGCAGAAGCTCGGCGACGCGCTCGCGCTGGAGACCTCGCGCGGCGCCGGCTACAAGGTCGCGGCGCCCGCCGGCGTCGTGCCGGCGCCAGGCGCGCGCGCCGTCGGGGTCGAGGCGTGAGCGCCGTCCTCGCCGTCTCGCTCGGCTGCCCGTGCGGCATCGGTCCGGAGGTGTCGCTGCGCGCCGCGGTGCTCGAGCGCCGGCACGTGCGGGCCGTCCTCGTGGGCGATCCGGCGGTGGTCGAGCGGGTGCGCGCCGCGGCCCCGGGCGCGCGCCTCGTCGCCGTCGCCGACGCGGCGGGCTGTCGCGCGCTCGCAGCCGGAAGCATCGGGGTGTGGTCGGCTGCCGCGCGCCTCCCGGCGCCGCCACGACCCGGACGGCCGGACGCGGCCGCGGGGGCGGCCCAGCTCGCGTGGATCGACGCGGCGCTCGATCTCGTCGGCGCGGGGGCGTGCGACGCGCTCGTCACGGGTCCGGTGTCGAAGGCGGCCATCGCCTCCTCCGGCGTGCGCGGCGCGGCGCGCTTCCGCGGGCACACCGAGCACCTCGCGGCGCGCCTCGGCGTCCGCTCGGTCGTGATGGCCTTCGCGGCGCCCGGGCTGGGACGACGCAAGGGGTGCTTTGCCACGGCGCTCGTGACGACGCACCTGCCGCTCGCGCGCGTACCGCGCGCCGTCACCCGGGACAAGGTCGCCGCGGCGACGGTCGCGCTCGCGCGCCTGTGCCGGCGGCTCGGCGTCGCGCGCCCCGCCATCGCCGTGACGGGCGTGAACCCGCACGCGGGCGAGGACGGCCTGCTCGGCACCGAGGAGACGCGCGTGGTGGCGCCCGGGATCGCCGCGGCGCGCGCGCTCTTGCGGCGGGCGCGGCTCGAGGTCGAGCTCGCGGGCCCGCTCGGGGCCGAGACCGCGTACCGGCTCGCGCACGCCGGCCGCTTCCACGGCGTCGTGGCGATGTACCACGACCAGGCGACCATCGCGTGCAAGCTCGCGGGCTTCGGCGAGCTCGTGAACGTGACCCTCGGCCTGCCCGTCGTGCGCACGAGCGTCGATCACGGCACGGGCTACGATCTCGCCGGTACGGGCCGGGCCTCGCCGGACGGCATGCGCGCCGCGCTCCGCATGGCGGCCGAGCTCGCGGCGCCGCGGCGCCGCGCCTGAGCGCGCCCGCGCCCGGGTCCGCGCTCTCAGGGCAGCCGCACCGGCGGCTCGTAGCCGCCCTCGCGCAGCGTGTACGTGTCGAAGAAGTAGCCGAGCTCTTCGAGCTGCGCCCGGCCCGCCGAGCCGGCTTCGTCGTACAGGCTGTGGCGCTCGCCGGGATCCGCGCCGAGGTCGTACAGCTCGACCGTGCCCATGCGCAGATCGCGGATGATCTTGTAGCCGTCCGGGAAGATCATGGCCTGCTGGCGGCGGCCCGCGTCCACGACGATGGCGCGTGGCGGCAGGCGTCCCGACCCGAGCAGCACCGGCACGAGGGTCTCGCCCATGAACCCGCCGGGGATGTCGAGGCCGAAGACGTCCACGATCGTCGGCCCGAGGTCGATGCCGGACACCGGGACCGTCTCGTCGCGCGGCGCGATCCCGGGGACCCGTACCCAGATGGGAACGCGCACCACCTCCTCGTAGATCGTCGTTCCGTGGCCCGAGTTGGCGTGCTCGCCGAAGGCCTCGCCGTGGTCCGCCGTGACGATGACGACGGTCCGGTCCCCGAGACCGAGGCGCTCGACCTCGACGAGGGTCGTTCCTAGCGCGGCGTCGACCTGCGCGAGCTCGCGCACGTAGCGCTCGCGGTCGGTGCCCGCGCCGCCCGCCAGATCGTAGGGCGCGTGCGCGTCGAGGAAATGCGCCAGGAGCATGGCGGGCGCGTCGCCCACGCGCCTCAGCCCCTCGACCAGGCCGCCCGCGACCTCGGCGGCGAGCGCGAAGGGCTGTGGGTCCCGCCACACGACGACCCGATCGGAGAAACCGGGGAGCACCCCATAGTCGGGACGCATCCACAGGCCGCTCTCGACCACGAACGTCGCGACTTTCGCGGCGCTCAGCACGTCGGTGAACCGGGGCGCCGTCTCGAGCTGAGGAAACTCCGGGCCGCCGGTGCGAATGGGCGCCCAGCGCTGCTGGGAGTAGTAGCGGCTGGTCATCATGGCCGTGAGCGACACCATGGTCGCGGTGGCCGGGGCGCGCGCCACCTGGAAGCGCACCGAGCCCTGGGCAAGCTCCGCCAGGTGCGGCAAGCTCGCGGCGTCCGTCGCCAGGATGTCGGCGCGCAGGGCGTCGACGGACAGAAAGAGGACGACGGGCCTCGACACCGCGAGGCCCGGCCGCGTGGCGGCGCGCGGGGGCCCGTCCACCGGCACCGCCGGCAGGGGGCGCGTCGTGCGGGCGAACCACGTGCGGAGCGCTGCGGCGAAGGGTGCGACGCCGACCCCCTCGTGTCGCAGGATCTCGAGCAACACCGCCGACGGGGGCGACGCCACGACTCCGGCGACGCCGGCCACACCGAAGCAGGCGGCGAGCACGCGCTCGGCTCGCCGGTAGCGTGCCAGCCGCGACCACGAGGCGGCCGCCGCGCCGACTGCCGCGAGGACGCCGAGGAAGAGGTGGGCCGCCGGGTAGTTGCGCTCGAGCACGGCGTGGTTCTCGAGCTGCACCAGCGCTGCGAGCGGAAGGGCCGTCCACCAGAGGCGCGTGCGTCCGAGCCGGCGACCGAGCAGCGCCGTCGCCGGAACCGTCAGGGACACCGCCGCCGTGAGCACGACCAGCGTGGGCAGCACGTGACCGCCGGGCGCGAGCTTCTCGGCCAGGACGGCGAGCTCCCGCGGCAAGGTGGCCGCGCCAAGCGCCAGGCTGGCGAAGACGACCACGAGCGGGGGGCCGAGGCGGAAGCGCCGGAAGGCGAGCGCCGTCCGGGCCACCGCGAGCACGACGGCGCCGATCAGGAGCTCGTAGGCCATCGCGAGGAGCAGCGCCACGAAGAGCACGGGGCGCGGCGCCGTACCGTTCCGCGCCACCGCCAGGGCATCGACCCCCGCGAGCAGCCACGCGACGAGCAGCGGAGAGGCGGAGAGCCTGGCGGCGCCGCCGCCGCGCGCTCCGGAACCCGGCGCCCGTTCCGCGCTCATGGCAGTGAGCACCTGTGCACGATGGGATCCTAGCGGTCCGGTCACGCGCCGCGCGGGTCGAGTCGCCCTGGCACCGCGAAGTCGTGCTCGATCCCGGCCGCGGCGAGGCGGGCGCGTGTGGTCGCGACGGCCTTGGCACCGAGGTCCGCGCCGACGAAGCGGCGTCCGAGGCGCGCGGCGACGACCAGCGTCGTGCCGCTGCCGCACATGAGGTCCGCCACCGTGTCGCCCGGGCTCGAGCTCGCGCGCACGATGCGCTCGAGCAGGCGCTCGGGCTTCTGGGTCGGGTAGCCGGTGCCCTCGCGGTGGAGCGGCGTGTTGGCGCGCATCGCGGGGGCATCGGTCCATACGCTCCCGAGCCGCCGGCCCAGGTCGGCGTAGTAGCGGTAGCTCCGCCCGCCGATGCGACGCTCGCGGTAGCGCCGACCGGCCTCGTCCTCGAGGCGAAAGTGCATGGCGAGGCTCGTCGCGGCGAAGGGCTCGCGCAGCAGTGGATCCTCGGCGTGGTACACGACCCTGCGGCGATCGCGCGGAGCGCGCGCGTAGAGCAGGATGGTCTGGTGGGTCACCGCGAAGCCGCGCGCGCCGCGCGCGCCGTTGCCGGGCGTCCACACGACCTCGCCCACGAAGGCCCCGCGGCCGAGCACGCCGTCGGCCGCGACCTTCACCTCGTGCACGGCGCGGTGATCGAGGTGCAGGTACAGCGTCGCCCGCTCGCGCATGCGCTCGCGCAGCGCAGCGAGCAGCGGCACGAGCACGAGGACGAGCTCGTCCGGGTCGCGCGGGTCGCGGTAGGCCACCCGCCCGCTGTGCGCGGGCTGCCGGCCCCGCGCCTGGCCGGGCGCGTCCCGGCTCGCCATGGCGCCGCCGGTCGCGAACGGCGGGTCGAGGTAGACGAGGTCGAAGCCGACGTCGGCGGGCAGGGCCGCGCACGCCGCGAGCGCGTCGCCGTGAAACAGGGTGCCCAGCGTCATGGGGTGAGTCTCACGGCTACAGGGATCAGGCTTCCGACTTCAGGCACGAGACTCGAGGGAGCGAATCGGTCCCTCGAGTGTACGCACGAGCTCTCGTATCGTGGCTCGAGCTCATCACGATGGCCCGACCCGCGTCGGACGAAACGGTACGCCGACACGGGCGACGGGCTCCAGGCTCCTGGCTTCGGGAGGGAGAGCGGGAGGCCACAGGCATGCACGCCGCGGCCTCTGCGCCAGAAGCCTGGAGCCCGAAACCTGAAGCCACGCCACGCTGGAGCCGAGCTTCCTTCTAGAACGACGCGGCGCCACCCGGGGCAGGGGCGTCCGAGAGGAGCGCGGCGAGCAGCGCGGCGTCCTCGAGCTTGGTCGGCGCGGGAGCCGCGCGCAACCAGCGCCAGCGCCGGCCGCCGCCCTCGCAGCCGGCGACCTCCTCCTCGGGGGTGCAGGCGATGCGCAGGTGCAGGTGGTCGTCGTGCGGCGCGCTGTCGCCGGGCTGGCGCAGCACGCTCGCGGCCCGCGCCACGAGCGGCTCGGGCTCGGCGCGCGCCCGCGCTTCCTCGAGCAGCAGGCCCTCGAGCGTGCGCGACGCGAAGAGCCACTGGATCTCGGCCTCCGGCTCGAGCAGGAGCGCCCGCACGAGCAGCCACACCCGCGCGACGTCGAGGCGCACGAAGCCGCCGTCGGGCGTGGGCGCGAGCCCGTCCGGCTCGAAGCGCACGAAGCCCGGGCTCCGGCGCGGGCGACCGTCGGGGGTCGTCGTGTAGAACAAGAGATCCGCGTCGCGCCCGGTGCGATGCGAGCGGTGGTGCGGCGCTCGCCCGCCGTGGCGCCTGGCGAGGTCGCCGACGACGAGCGGCTCGCCCCCCGGTGCCTCGGCGGCCACGCGCGCGGCGGCGCGCGTGATGGCGGCGACGAGGCGCGGGTTGCCCCAGCGCACGTCGTCCGCCCGCAACCGCACGAAGCCGGGGCCGCGCGCCGGCAGGGCCGAGGCGTCCGTGAGCGCGCCGTGGTGCGGCACGCCCACCGAGCCGCGCACGCTGGTCGAGAGGGGCGTCGGCATGTGCAGACACCCCGCCGCCGCGAGCGCGAGCGCGAGGGCGAGCGCGAGCCGCGCAGAGCGCGCGGGCTCCCGGCGGACACGGGCGCGGTGCATGGCGCGAACATAGCGATCCGCTCCGACCGGGCAAAAAATCGGGCCGCCCCACCGCGCCGTCGACCCCTCGACCCCGACGTACCGACACTCGAGAGCCGATTTCGTGTCAGGCGAGTCCGAGCCCCGCGAGTCGTGGCGCGAGGAATGCGGCGGTGTCGTGGAACAGGTTGTTGCCGGGATAGAGCTGCTTGCCGATCCCCTCGGCCGTGACCATCGCGACCAGCACCAGCATCATCTCGGCCATGGGCCGCACGCGGTAGCGCCGACCGAGCCCGAAGAGGTCGTTCATGAGCTGTCCCATTTCGAGCTTCGCGATGTCGAGGGCGCGGAAGCGCGTCACCAGGTCCCCGACGTCCCGCTCGAAGGCGAGCCAGTCGACGTCCGTCGCGTAACTGTGGAAGCGCTGCATGTGCCGCACGAAGTCGTGCGGCGTGCCCATCACGATGCACTTCGTGAAGTCGACGAACTGCAGGAACACGTCTTCGGACAGGTGCTTGACGAGGCCCACGTCGAAGATCGCGATGTCGCCCGAGCTCGTGACGAGCAGGTTGCCCGGGTGCAGATCGGCGTGCACGAAGCCGTCCTCGAAGCACATCTTCAGGAACACGCGCTGCAGACGCAGGGCGAGGGCCCGATGGTCACCGGGCGGTAGCGCGTCGACCTTCGTCCCGCGCAGGAACTCCATCGTCATCATGCGCTCGCCCGACAGCTCGCCGTACACGCGCGGAAAGCGCACGCCCTCGGCCGTGGCAAAGTGCGCGGCGAAGCGCCGGTAGTTCTCGACCTCGAGCCGGAGGTCGGTCTGCTCGAGGATTCCGGCCACGAAGTGGCGCAGGTGACCGACCGGGTCGGAGAGGCGCGCCCTCGGGCTCAGGTGCAGGACGCGGGCGAAGAGGAGCAGGATGGCCGCGTCGCGCTCGACCTTGCGCCGCACGTCGGGGCGGAGCACCTTGACCGCGACCTCGGTCCCGTCCGCGAGTCGTGCACGGTGTACCTGCGCCACGCTGGCCGCCGCGACCGGCACGGTGTCGAAGGCGAGGAAGCGCTCCTCGAGCGGGCCGCCGAGCTCCGCCTCGAGGATGGCGCGCACGCGCGCGAGCTCGAAGGGCGGGAGCCTGTCCTGCAGCTGCCGGAGCTCGTCGATGGTCTCGGGCTCGAGCAGGTCGGGGCGAGTGCTCAGGATCTGCCCGAGCTTGACGAAGGTCGCGCCGAGCCGCGCCATGCCGACGCGCAGCGTCCGCCCGCGGAGGCGTGCGACGGCCCGCCGCCGGTGCTCCGCATCGCGGATGAAGAGCGCGCCGAAACGTCCGACGCCGTAGCAGAGCGCGTACCAGGACAGCAGGGTGCCCATCACCCAGAAGCGGATCGCGTAGCCGAGCCAGCGCATGCCGCCGTCCACGATACGCGCCCCGCCCGCACCCGGGGAAGGTGTAAGGCCGCGGCACGCCGCCCGTATGAAGGCTCGAACGCGCCGCGCTCGCGCCGCGCTCGGCCCGTCGCACGGACGGAGGGCCGGGCAGAGCCGCCCCCGCGCCGGCGCGAGGAGTGCCCCATGAAGCGGACGATCTCTCTCTGGTGGATCCTTGCCTGCGCGGCGCTGCCGGCCTGCACGCGGCCCGATGTCGTGGGCGACGCCGGCCCGAAGCTGCCCGTCGTGGCGGCCCAGGCCCCGGCGCCGCACCTCGTGGCGCTCGAGGTCGCGCCGGTGGACCGCTTCGTCGAGGCCGGCAAGCCCGCCGCGCTCGAGGTGCGGGTGCGCCTCGCCGTCGAGCCGATCACCGGCGGCAAGCGCACGCCCGCGAACCTCGCGCTCGCGGTCGACACCTCGGGCTCGATGGAAGGCCAGGCGATCGCCGACGCGCGCGCGGCGTGCCTCACGATGGTCGAGACGCTGGTCGACGGCGACCGGGTGGCGATCGTGACCTTCGGCAGCACGGCCGAGGTGCTCGTCCCCTCGACGGTGCTCGATGCGACGAGCCGCGCGGCGGTGCGCGACCGGATCGCGGCGATGCAGGCGCGGGGTACGACCAACATGGCCGCCGGGCTCGAGGCGGCGCTCGCCGAGGTGCGCTCGCACGCCGAGGAGCCGCGCATCCACCGCATGGTGGTCGTGAGCGACGGCGTGCCGAACGACTCGAGCCGGCTCGCGGGGCTGGCAGAAGAGGCGGGCGCGACCGGCGTCGGCATCACGACGCTCGGGCTCGGCCTCGACTACGACGAGACCCTGCTCGCCAGTATCGCCAAGGCGAGCGGCGGCAAATTCCACTTCGTGCGCGAGTCGGCCGAGGTGGCGACGCTGCTCGAGAAGGAAGTGCTGCGCATGCAGCGCACCGTGGGGCGCGGGGTGGTGCTCGAGCTCGTGGCCGGTCCGGGCGTGCGCATCTCCGAGGTCGTGGGCTACGCGCTCGAGCCCGCACCGGGCGGCGTGCGCGTCGCGCTCGGCGACGTGTCCGAGGAGGAGACGCGCGACGTCATCGTGAAGGTCGGACTGCCCGCCCGCAGCGCCGGCAGCCACGTCGAGGTGCTCGACGCCGCCCTGCGCTACGACGACGCCGTGGTCGGCGGCGGCGCCGTCGAGGAGCACGCCTTCCTCGGCGTTCACGCCACGGCCGACAAGGCCGAGCTCGGCGCGGGCCACGACGCGGCGGTCGAGCTCGGCGCGGCGCGGGCCAGCGTCGCGAGCCTCGTGCTCTACGCGATCGCGAGCGCTCGTGCGGGCGAGCTGACGCGGGCCCAGGCGACGCTCGAGCGGGCCGAGGCCCTGGCGCGCGAGCGCGGCCGAGCGCTCCACGACGCCGAGCTCGAGGCGCGCGCCGGTGAGATGCCCGCCCTCCGGGCCTCGCTCGCGACGCTCCTGCCCGCCCAGCCGGTCGCCGGCGCGATGGACCGCCCCGGCGCGCCCGTGGCGGCGCCGCCGACGCCCGAGAGCGCGGAGCTCGTCCGGGCCGCCCACGCGGCCGCGGTCGAGTCGCTCCAGGGCCGGTGAGCACCCGCCGCGGCGGGCAGCGCGCGGCCGGCGAGACTACGTCCCGAGCGCGCTCTGCTCGATGAGGTCGTCGACCACGGCCTTCAGCTCCTTCTTGTCCTCGTGGATCCGGAGCTGCCGGTCCGCGCTCGTGCCCTCGCGCAGGATGGCGTAGATGCGCCCCATCTCCTCGTGCGAGTCGAAGAGCACGACGGCCTCCTCGACGAACTCGACGAGCTCCTTCACGAGCTCCTTGGTCGGGAGCTGCTCGCGCTTGCCGAAGTCGATGAGCTGACCGTCGAGCCCGTAGCGCACGGCGCGCCACTTGTTCTCCTCGATGAGGGCGCGCGGATACTCGCGGAAGGCGAGGTTGCGGCGGTAGAGCAGGTAGAGCTTGCCCATGAGCGCCTGGATGAGCGCCGCGATCGCGACCGTGTCGTCGATGCGCGTCGTCATGTCGCACACGCGGATCTCGACCGTGTCGAAGAAGGGGTGGGCGCGCACGTCCCACCAGATCTTCTTCGCGTTGTCGATGCAGCCCGTCTTGACCAGGAGATCGACGAAGGTCTGGAACTGCGCGTACGAGCGGAAGCTCCCGGGGATGCCCGTGCGCGGGAAGCGCTTGAAGATCTCGCTGCGGAAGCTCTTGAGGCCCGTCGGCCGGCCGATCCAGAAGGGCGAGCTCACGCTGAGCGCCAGGATGTGCGGCAGGAAGTAGCGGACCTGGTTCGCCAGGGCCATCGCCGTGTCGCGGTCTTTCACCCCGACGTGCACGTGCAGGCCGAAGATGAGGTTCGCGCGCGCGATGTCCTGGAGATCCTCGACGATGCCCTTGTAGCGATCGCCGTCGGTGATCTGCTGCTTCTTCCAGTCGCTGAAGGGGTGCGTCCCGGCCGCGACGATGCGCATGCCGCCCTTCTTCGCCATCCCGTTGAGGGCCTCGCGCAGCTCGGTGATCTCGGCGCGTGCCTGCTTCACGTCGCGGCAGATGCCGGTGCCGGTCTCGACCACCGACTGGTGCATCTCCGGCCGCACGCGCTCGCGCAAGAGCTTGTTGCCCTTGCCCTCCTCGAGGATCTCGCTCACGTACGACTGGAGCTCGCGCGTCTCGGCGTTGACGATCTGGAACTCCTCCTCGATCCCGATCGTGAACTGCCCGTCCAGGAGCCCCACCACGTCCGTCATGTGCCCACGCCTCCTTCGGTCGGCGAGCCCGCGGCTCGACCTCGACGTCCTTTCCCTTGTACCAGCTCCGCCCGGCGGCGGATCGGGTCATCCGGCCCCCCGCGCCGGCTCACATCACCTTGCGGCGCAAGTAGTCGAGCGCCCGCACCGGCTCCGCCGACACCGCCGCGAGCACGCCGCCCATCATGGCGCCGACGACCCCCACCGTCGCCACCTCGCTGCCCGCGAAGAAGAGGCTCGGGATCGGGGAGCGCGGCCGCAGCCAGCGGCACTGGAAGCGCTCGGGGGTGGGCTCGAGGCCGTAGATCGAGCCGGCGAGCGGGCGGCAAAAGTGGTCGGTGGAGAGCGGCGTCGAGAGCTCCACGAAGTCGAGCATGTCGCGTAGCTCGGGGATCTTCTTCAGGAACTGCCCGAGCAGGTGCTGCTCGAGGCGCTTCTTGAAGGCGTCGTAGTCCGGGCCGCGCTTCTTCCAGGGCCGGTCGCGCCAGGCCGCGAACGCGCTCCACGGCACGAAGGTCACGACCTCCCCGGTGTGGCGCTCTTCGGGGCCGGGCACGTGCTCCGGGTCCTTGAGCGAAGGGAAGCTGCAGTAGAGGACGGGGGCGTCCGGGAGCGGCCGGTCGGGGCTCACCTCCCAGGCTTTGTCCTCGCAGCTCCAGGTATCGTAAAACCACTTGTTGGCGGCGCTGCAGCCGGCGCGGCGGATGTCGCCCTTGAAGCCGAGGTACAGGCACACGTGCGCGGGCGCCGGCGGCAGGCTCGCGACCTCGCGCGCCCAGCCGGCCTCGCGGAGCTCGGGCGGGAGCAGCCGCTCGACGGTGGCGCCGACGCCGACCGCGCTCACCACGCGCCGCGCCAGGATCTCCTCTCCGTCCCGCAGGCGGACCCCGACGGCCTTGCCGCGCCGGACCAGGATCTCGCTCACGTCCGCGCGGATGCGCGTCCAGCCGCCCTGGTCGGCGACCGTCTGCAAGAGGGCGCGCGCGATCTCCTTCGCGCCGCCGACCGGGTAGAAGGCGCCCCACTTGAAGTGCTGCACGACGAGGGCCTGGATGGCGAACGACGAGCGGCTCGGGACCGACCCGTAGTAGCCCCACTGCGCCGTCAGCGTCGCCCGGAGGCGCGGGTCGGCGGTGAGGCG
>JADLAB010000379.1 GCA_020848455.1 Polyangiaceae bacterium | reverse complement strand
GAAGGCCGTCGACAAGTTCGAGTACAAGCGCGGCTACAAGTTCTCGACCTACGCCACGTGGTGGATCCGGCAGGCGATCACGCGCGCCATCGCGGATCAGGCGCGCACGATCCGCATTCCCGTGCACATGATCGAGACGATCAACAAGCTCATTCGCACCTCGCGTTACCTCGTGCAGGAGTACGGCCGCGAGCCGACGCCCGAGGAGATCGCCGAGAAGATGGAGCTGCCGCTCGACAAGGTGCGCAAGGTCCTCAAGATTGCCAAGGAGCCGATCTCGCTCGAGACGCCCATCGGCGAGGAGGAGGACAGCCATCTCGGTGACTTCATCGAGGACAAGAGCGTGCTCTCGCCCTCCGATGCGGTCATCAACATGAACCTGGCCGACCAGACCCGGAAGGTGCTGAAGACGCTGACGCCGCG
Source organism: Polyangiaceae bacterium (assembly GCA_020848455.1). GTDB lineage: Bacteria > Myxococcota_A > Polyangia > Polyangiales > Polyangiaceae > JACRDA01. The sequence goes on along the minus strand of JADLAB010000379.1, from coordinate 14,849 downwards.
CGAAGAGAAGGTGCTGCGCATGCGTTTCGGCATCGGCGAGAAGAGCGACCACACGCTCGAGGAGGTCGGCCAGGACTTCGAGGTCACGCGCGAGCGCATCCGCCAGATCGAGGCGAAGGCGCTGCGCAAGCTGCGCCACCCGAGCCGCTCGAAGCAGCTGAAGAGCTTCGTCGACACCTGACGGGGCACCCGAGGGTGTGGCGGCGGGCGGGCCGCCGTGGCAAGTTGCGGGGCGTGCAGCTCGCGGCGTGGCTCCCCGTGCGTGTCGCCCTCGTGGCGGCGGCCGTGGTCGGCCCGGTCGCGCTCGGCTGTCGGGGCGAGGCGAGCGACGACGACTGCGAGCGTGTGGGCAAGGCGCTCGAGGCTCTGTGGCGGCGCGAGACGGCGAGCGTTGCGGGCACCGCTCCCGGTGGGTTCAGCTACCACGCTGGGCGCCAGGGCACCGACCTCGCGTCGGGCTTCGTGGCGCGCTGCCGGTCGAGCCTCGTCGGCAAGCCGCTCGGCAAGGGCGAGCTCGCGTGCGTGCTCGACGCGCGCGCGCTCGCCGATCTCGAGCGCTGTGCGGGGCCGTGAGCGCACGGGCCGCGAGCGCGCGCGCCCTTCAGGGCTCGGGGCAGGTCACGAAGCTCGTCACCTCGAGCTCGTCCGAAAGCGGCTCGCCGGCGTGGTCGAGGAGCGGCTCGAGGTCGGCGTCGACCGCCGCGATGCGCACGCGAAGCACGTCCGGCTCGCCGCTCGCGGCGTGGGGGCTGCCATCGTGGTACCGGTCCGCGAGCCGCCGGAACAAGAGGTCGATCGCCGGCACCGAGGACAGGTCGTTGAGCACGCCGTCGACGTACAGGGCGAGCTCGCCGCACTGCGCGTACGCCCCGCAGGCCCCCGGCGGGCGCAGGAGCAGCTGCTGCACGCTCACGTAGAAGGGCATCCGGAAGTCGGGGTCGGTGCCGATCGACGCGCACACCGGGGCGCCGTCGACGCTCAGGGGCTCCGCGATCGCGAGGGTCGGATCGCCGGTGGGCCCGACGTCGATGTCGACGGCGTCGTCGGAGGTGCAGGCGGCGCTGGCGAGCGCGCTGGCGACGAGCCCGAGGCGGGCGAGGCGGTGGAACGGGGACGGGGGCGTCACGGCGGTAGCGGGCTTCTATCACGGGTGCCCCGGCCGCGCGACCGCCGTGGCCGCCGGCGCGGATCGCGCTACGCTCCCGTCGTGAGCCGACTGGAGAACATGAGCAGCATCCTCGAGCGAGAGCTCGCCCCCGCGCACCTCGCCGTCGTCGACGAGAGCGCACGGCACGCCGGCGGCGCGGGAGCGCAGTCGCACTACAACATCGTGGTGGTGAGCGCGGGCTTTGCGGGCCAGGGCCGGCTCGAGCGCCACCGCCGCGTCCACGGCCTGCTCGCCGACGAGCTCGCGACCGGGCTCCACGCCCTGACGCTCACGCTGCTCACCCCCGACGAGTGGCTGGCGCGCGGCGCCCGCGGCCTCGAGTCGCCGAGCTGCCACGGCAGCTCCAAGGCGAGCTGAGCGCGGCGCCGATCGTTCGGGCCCGGGTGGCCCGCGGCGAGTGACGCGCGCGGCTGCCCTGCGATGCTGACGCCATGTTGACCCTTGCACTCGTCACGGACCTCCACTTCGGACCGAAGGCGCACTTCGACGGCAAGCTCCGCAAGCTGTCGTGGCTGGGCCCGAGCCTGTGCGCCGACTTCGTCGGGCGGATGCGGGACGAGGTGCGCCCCGACCTGGTCGTCAACCTCGGCGACGTCGTCGAGGACGAGTCCCGCCAGAGCGACGGGCAGCGCTACCTCGAGTGCCTCGAGCTCTTGCGCGGGGCGCCGGGGCGGCTCGTGTGCGTCGCGGGCAACCACGACCGGGTGAACCTCGACCCGCCATTCCTGCTCCGCGCGTGGGGCGAGCCCGAGGCGGGGCCGCTCTATCGGAGCTTCGACCTCGGCGGCTTCCACTTCGTGGTGCTCTACACGCACGAGCGCAAGGACGAGGACGTGACCCTGCCCGAGGGCGAGCTCGCCTGGCTGGCGGCGGATCTGGCGGCGAGCTCTGCCCCCGCGGTGGTCCTCATGCACCACAGCGCCGCCGACCAGGATCTGCGCGGCAACCGCTGGTTCGCAGAGGCCCCCCACATCTGCCTCGTGAAGGAGCGGCGCGAGCTGCGGCGCGTGCTCCGCGAGCATGGACGCACGGTGGCGGTCTTCAACGGGCACCTGCACTGGAACCACCTCGACCTCATCGACGGGATCCCTTACGTGACGCTACAGAGCCTGGTCGAGAACGTGACCGAGGACGCCCCCGGCGTCGCGGCCGCGGCGCACGCCGTGGTGCGTCTCGGGCCGCGGCGGATGGTCGTCGAGGTCGCCGGTGTCGAGCCGTGCCGCTACCAGCTCGAGCTCGGTCGCTCCTGAGCCCGCGTGCCCGTGGCGGGGCTGGCCGGAGACTTCTTTGCACCCGGAGCATCGTCGAACTTCCGGTTCGAGGGCAACGGGTTGTAAGATCCGTCCGCGTATGCGGGCAATTGCTGCTGGTCTGACAGACGTCGGTAGAGAGCGGGACCACAACGAGGACCGCTACGTCCTCTTGCCCGAGTTCGGGGTGTACGTCGTGGCCGACGGAATGGGCGGTCACCAGTGCGGCGAGGTCGCGAGCCGCATGGCCACGGCCACCATCGCCGGCTACTTCCGCGACCGGCGCGGCCCGAACGCCGCGAACGTGATGGACGTCCTGCGCGCGGCGCTCGCGGACGCCAACCAGAAGATCCACGTGCGAGCCAGCCGCTCGCACTCGCACCGCGGCATGGGCACGACCGTGGTCGCTGCGGCCTTCCAGCGCGAGCAGGGCAAGCTCTACGTCGCCCATGCCGGCGACAGCCGCTGCTACCGGCTGCGCGACGGCGCGCTCACCCAGATCACGCGCGACCACTCGCTGCTCGAGGAGGCGCTGCGCACGCGGCCCGACATCTCGCCGAGCGAGCTCGCGTACCTGCCCGGCAACGTGATCACCCGGGCGCTCGGCGTCGAGCCCACCGTCGACATCGACCTCTCGGCCGAGGACGTGCAGGTGGGAGACCTCTTCCTGCTCTGCTCCGACGGCCTGCACGGCTTCGTGGGCGACGAGAAGATCGGCGAGATCCTGCGCGGGGCCACGCTCCTGACGGAGGGCTGCAGTCTGCTCGTCGCCGAGGCGAACGCCAACGGGGGCGGCGACAACATCACCGCCGTCCTGGTGCGCATCGACGCGGCGAACGAGCCGTGGCTACGGGGCGGTGCCTCGGAGGCCCCGCCCGCGCCGCCGGGTGCGGGGTCCGGAGAGCCGAGCTGACCGCGGGCCGAGCTCGCGGGCGCGCGCACCCGAGGTGCGGGCGAAGCGCCGCCGGCTCGCCCGCCGCGCGTGAAGGTCAGGGCGCCTTCTTGGGCGCCGGCGGAGTCGCCGGAGCGGGGGCGGGCGTGCCCGGCGTCGGCGCGGGGGACGGCGCCGGGCCCGTGCCGGGACCGCTGACCCCGCCGGGCGTGCCCGGCGTGCCGCTGCCGCCCTCGCCGCTGTTGTACATCTGGATGACCCGGTCGGTGACGTCGAGGTCGGAGCGGAAGTAGGGCACGGCCTGCTTGTCGAGCACCACGTCGATGCTGTTCTGGGCCGCGAGGCGGCGGAGCAGCCCCATCATGCGCTGCACGATGGGCACCGTGAGCTCGTTCTCTTGGCGCCGCATCTCGCTCTGGTACTCGTAGAGGCGGCTCTGCAGCTCGGCCGCTTGACGCTTGAGCTCGGCGTCCTTCTTGGCGAGCACCTCCTTGGTGGCGCCCGGGCTCTTCTTCTCCTTCTCGAAGTCCGCCTGCGCCTGCTGGAAGCTCTTCTGGAGCTCGTCGAGATCCGTCTGGCGGTGATCGAAGAGCTGCTTCAGCTTGGCCTGGACCCGGAGCCCGTCCTCGGTCTCGACCACGGCGCGGCGCAGATCGATGACCGCGATCTTGGTGTCGGCGGATGCCACCGCCGGCGCGGCGAGCGCCGCGGCGAGGACCGTGCCCGCGAGCAGGCGTCGGAGCGTGTGGCGGGGGCGTGCGACCGAGGGTGCAATGGCCATGGGGGACCGGATAGCCCCCGGGCCCGGCACCGTCAAGAACCAAGCAAGAACGCGGGGGTCCGGGCCCGCACGGCAGCCGGGCGCGCGGGCAGACGCGGCGTCGAGACCCCTCAGGCCGTGAGCTGCCTGCCGAGGCGCGTGCGCGCGAGCTCGAGCAGCCGCGCGACCTCCTCGTTGCGGCGCATGAACGAGTCGCGGTAGTCGGCCCGCGCGATGCTGCTCACCCGCTGGCGGACCACCTCGAAGCCCTGGGCGAGGACCTCGTCGGCCTCGGCGCCCTGGCCGAGGGCGAGCAGCACCTCGGCGTAGCCGAGGCGGACGCCCTCTTCCCACTCCTCGGCCGGGCCTTCGCTCAGGCGGCGGTGCGCCTCGCGGGCGGCCTCGAGCGCGGCCTCGAGGTCGCGGCGTGCCAGCTGCACGCGCGACAGGCAGTAGAGCGCCACGAGCTGCAGCCCAGGCTGCGCGGTCGTCGCCCGCACGACTCCGCTCGCGAGCTCGTGCGCGAAACGCAGGTCGCCTGGCGCGCCGCGCACCACCAGCATGAGCGCCCAGTAGATGCGCGCGTTGATGGCGAGGCGCGCGCCCGAGCACTCCTCCGCGATGCGCACCGCCTCGCGCTGCATCTCGATGCCCTCGTCGAGCGCGCCGCGCCGCGCGTACGACATGCCGAGGTTGTGGATGGCGCTGCCCTCGAGCAGGCGCAGCCGGAAGCTGCGCACGTCGGGCAAGGCGCGATCGATGAGCGCGTGGGCGTCCTCGTAGCGACCGAGGTAGTTGAGCGTCGAGGCGGTGTTGATGCGCGCGCGGCTGGCGAGGTGGAGATCGCCGGCGCGATCGGCCGCCTCGATGAGCTCTTCGCCGGCGGGGACGGCGGCGCCCGGCAGGCAGGCGTTCATGAGCGCGAACAGACGGGCGTCGAGCGCTCGCAGCATGGCGATCGGGCCGCGGGCGCCGGCGCGCGCCGCGCACGCGACGGCGTCGTCCGCCACCGTGAGTGCCAGCGCGGTGCGGTTGAGATCCACGAGCGCCCGCACCCGGGTCGCGAGCAGGATGCTGCGCAGCTCCTCGGGCAGCGCGGCGAGGAACTGGGGGCCGAGCGCCCAGGTGGCGCGTGCGTCGCCGTCGGCCGAACGTCCCGACTCGGTGAGCGACGCCGACAGGAGGCGCTGCGCCTCCACCCACATCTCGCTCGCCGGCGGGACCAGGCGGCTCGCCCGCTCGGCGTTGTCGATGCACTCGCCGAGCCGGCCCATGCGGCTGTAGACCTGCGCCTGCGTGAGCAGCATGGTGGCGCGCTCGAGCCCCTCGGCACCGCAGGCGAGGCCGCGCCGCGCCAGCTCGAGCGCCATCAACATCTGGCCGAAGTTGGCGAGCGCCTGGCGCGTGGCGCGCGCGAACAGGGTGGCGGCCTTCTGGACGTCCCCGCCGGCCTCGAAGTGCGCGGCCATCAGGCCGAGGTCGGCGTTGCCCACCGACTCGAGCCAGGCGCCGGCAGCGAGGTGCATCGGGCGCAGATCCTCCTCGAGCAGGCTCGCGTAGGCGGCGTCGCGCACGAGCGCCTGGCGGAAGTGCCACTCGTCGGTGTCGGCCACGCGCGAGGTCGTCTGCCGCAGCACGATCTCGCTCGCCTCGGCCTCGCGCAGATCCGCGTCGACGTTGCGACCCACGAGCACGGCGAGGCCGGCCGTCCAGAAGGTCTGGCCGAACACGGAAGCGGCGCGCAGTGCGTCGCGCACGCTGGGCCGCAGCCGGTCGAGGCGCTGCTGCACCAGCGCCTGGACCGTGAGCGGCAGGTCGTGGCGCCCCTCGGCGGCACAGCGCACCAGCTCCTCGAGCACGAGCGGGTTCCCGCCGGCGCGCTTGACGAGCTCGTTGCGGGTGTCGGCGGACGCCTGGGGCAGCGCGAGCTGGACCAGTCGCTCGCTCTGGGTCGGGGGCAGCGGACCGAGCTCGAGCTTCGTCAGGCGCGCGCTCGACCACGCGCCGGCGCGGCGCGTCTCGATCTCGGGCTGGGCAAAGGCGAACACGCACATGCGGATGCCGGGGCAGGCGAGCATCCAGTCGATGAGCTCGATGGTGGTGTCGTCGGCGACGTGGGCGTCCTCGATGATGAGCACCTGCGGGATGCGGCCCGCCTGCGTGCGCACGTACGCCTCGAGGGCCATGCGGATGCGCGACTGCATCAGCTGGTCGTTGGCGCGTGCGGCGCGCAGCGGCTCGTCCGCCTCGTCGGGGAAGGGCACGCCGAGCAGCTCCCCCACGAAGGCCGCGAGAAAGTGCAGGCTGCGCGGCAGGCGTGCGCGGACGTGGCGCTTGACCTTCTGGACCTGGCTGCGCAGATCGGCGCCGTCCTGCACGCCCATCTGCGCCCGCAGCGCGCGTCCGAGCGCCGACACGCTGCCGCTCGTCGTGCCGGAGGAGTCGCCGCGGCACAGCATGATCTCCGGCGGGGTCGGGGCGAGCTCGAGGCGCTGGTGCAGCTCGCTCCGGACGCGGCTCTTGCCGATGCCGGGGGGGCCGCTCACGATGGCGATGCGTGGGAAGGCGTCGCGCAGCATGTCGGCGTACACCTCCTGGAGCGCGGCGATCTCGCGCTCGCGCCCGACGGTGGGCGTCGGCATGCCGAGCAGCTTGCGCGGACCGAGCTCGCGCGGGTCCTCGCGCAACAGGCGCGCGCCGTCGGCGTCGCGCTCGATGACGAAGCGGCCGTCGAGCGCCGCTGCGGCGTGCAGATCGAGGCGGATCACGCCCGGCGTCGCGCTCTCGAGCTGCCGGGCCGCGCGCTCGAGCGCCTCGCCGGCGAGGTTCGATCGCGCCATGCTGGCGTGCCCGTTCGAGACGGCCACGCGGGCCGAGCGGAACTCGCTCACGACCGTGAGCGCGGCGCGCGCGGCGCGCATCACCTCGTCGCCGAGGCTGTGCTCGACGCCGAGCACGGCCACGGTCTTGCCGCCGGCGAGCACCTCGATGCGCACGTCCTGGCCCACGACGTCGATGAGGCTGTCCGAGATGCTCCGGTCGGGCGAGGTCTCACCGAGATCGTAGACGACGCACGCGACCACCCGGCGCACGCCGAGGCCGGGCCTCGTCGGGCGGCTGTCGTTCGAGCCGGTGTCGGTCTGCGACTGCCGGGTCGTGCGGGCCGGCACCACGGCCGAGGCGGAGCGCTCGACGCTCGGCGGGTCGTTGTTGAGCGGGCCCACGCGCGCGAGCGCGCGCGCGAACTCGCCCGCGTTGTCGTAGCGCTGCTCGCGGTTGCGGGCGATGGCCCGGTGCACGACGGCGTCGAGCGCCGGCGGGATGTCGAAGCGCACGCTCGAGGGCGGCGGGGGATCCTCGAGCACGATGCGACCGAGCAGCGCGATGGCGTGGTCGGTCTCGAAGACGTTGCGACCCGTGAGCAGGCGGAAAAGGACGGAGCCGAGCGAGTACACGTCGGCGCGCGGGTCCACCGACTCGCCGCGCGCCTGCTCCGGCGACATGTACTGCGGCGTTCCGAGGATGGTGCCGGGCTCGGTGCGGAAGCCGTCGTCGACGGCGGGCTTGACCACGCCGAAGTCGATGAGCTTCACCGACAGGCCGCGTGCCTTCGGGAGGTAGATGTTCTGGAGCTTCAGATCGCGGTGGACGATGCCGCGCGCGTGGATGGCGGCGAGCGCTTGCGCCGCGCGCCGCACCACCTCGACCGCGTCCTGCGTGCCGAGCGGCTCGCGGCGCTGCCGCTTCGACAGGTCCTCGCCGTCGAGCCATTCCATCGCGAGGAACAGGCGCCCGTCGGGCCAGGTCCCGTGCGCGATGTAGTTGACGATGTTCGGGTGGCGCAGATCGGCCACGACGGCGACCTCGCGCAGGAAGCGGGTCCGCTCGCTCTCGGGCGCGGTCTGGCGCAGGAGCTTCAGCGCCACGGTCTCGCCGGTCGTGACGTCGACGCCCTTGTAGATGTCGCCGCTCGCACCCCCGCCGACGCGCGCTTCGATGACGAACCTGTCGCCAGGCTGGATGGTATGGGGAAGCACCCGGTAATCGATCCCTCGAGGTCACCCTCGGCGGGTGCACCTCGCACGGCGAGCCGCGGACGCCTCTCGGGCGCACGCGCGTCTGGCCGCAAAGTATCACGAAGGTCGCGGAGGTAGCGAGCTTGCGCGCCGCGCGGGCCGCGACACGGCGTGACGCGCCGCGGCATCGTCGGGACCGAGCCCCGGGGGGAGTCGGGCCGCGCTTGCCTGACGAGGCGCTGGCGACTAACCTGCGCCCTCTGCGCGGCAGGCCCGTCCCCATCGTCTAGCCCGGCCCAGGACCCAGCCCTTTCACGGCTGTTACGCGGGTTCAAATCCCGCTGGGGACGCCACTTCGCGCGCCCCTGTCGCGCGCCTCCTGCCAGCGACCGCGGCCGGCGCGAGCCGACGCCCGGCGCCCTCGTCCCGAAGTTCCACGGGCGTTCCACCGTGGTTCTGCTAATTGCCGCGCCTCCATGAGCGCGATCCAGGTCACCGGCGTCACCAAGGCCTACAGCGGCAAGCGTCTCTTCGACGGCGTCCACGTCAACTTCGCGCCTGGTCGTCGTTACGGCCTCACGGGGCCGAACGGCGCGGGCAAGTCGACGTTCATGAAGATCCTCGAGGGGGTCATCGAGAGCGACGGTGGGCTCGTGTCGCGGCCCGCGAAGACCTCGGTCCTGAAGCAGGACCAGTTCGGCTTCGAGGCGGTGCGCGTGCTCGACGTCGTGCTGATGGGCAACAAGCCGCTCTGGGCCGCGATGCAGGAGAAGGAGACGCTCCTCGCGCGCGAGCCGATCACCGACGCCGAGGGCGAGCGGCTCGGCGAGCTCGAGCACCTGGTCGCCGAGGAGGACGGCTACACCGCCGAGTCCGACGCGGCCGAGCTGCTCGCCGGCCTCGGCATCCCGCAGTCGCAGCACGACAAGCCGATGAAGGAGCTCGCCGGCGGCCTCCGGCTTCGCGTGCTGCTCGCCCAGGCGCTGTTCGGCAAGCCCGAGGCGCTGCTCCTCGACGAGCCCACCAACAACCTCGACATCGACTCGATCCGCTGGCTCGAGCGCTTCCTGTCGGGGTACGAGGGCGTGCTCGTCGTCATCTCCCACGACCGGCACTTCCTGAACGCGATCTGCACGCACATCGCCGACATCGACTACGAGACGATCATCGTCTACCCGGGCGGCTACGACGACATGGTCATGGTGAAGACCCAGGTCCGCGGCCGCGTGGAGCAGGAGAACGCCGAGCGCGCGAAGAAGGTGAGCCAGCTGCAGGACTTCGTGGCCCGCTTCCACGCCGGCACGCGCGCCTCGCAGGTGCAGAGCCGCAAGAAGCAGATCGAGAAGCTGGAGCTCGCCGAGCTGAAGCGGTCGAACATCGAGCGGCCGTTCATCCAGGTGGAGGTGAAGCGGCCCTCGGGCAAGCAGACGCTGGAGCTCGAGCGCCTCACCAAGCGCTGGCCCGACGTGGTCGTGTGCGAGTCCTTCGACGCGCTCGTGACCAAGGGCGAGAAGATCGCCATCGTGGGCCCGAACGGCGTCGGCAAGACGACGCTGTGCAAGATGCTCGTCGGCGAGCTCGCACCCGACGCGGGCCACATCACCTGGGGCCACCAGGCCTCGGTCGGGTACCTCGCGCAGGATCATCGCGACGGCATCGCGAACGGCACGACCGTCGACGAGTGGCTGCACGGGTGGGACCCGCTGGCCCACACCTCCGACGTGCGCGGCCTGCTCGGCAAGATGCTGTTCAAGGGCGAGGAGGGCAAGAAGCCGACCGACGCGCTGTCGGGCGGCGAGGCCGTGCGCCTCATGTTCGCGAAGCTCATGCTCATGAAGGACAACGTGCTCGTGCTCGACGAGCCGACGAACCACCTCGATCTCGAGTCGATCGTCGCGCTCGGCGAGGCGCTCGTGCGCTACGAGGGCACGTGCTTCGTCGTGTCGCACGACCGCGATCTCATCTCGAGCTTCGCGACCCGCCTGTTCGCCTTCACGCGCGAGGGCCTGGTCGACTTCCGCGGCTCTTACGACGATTTTCTCGAGAAGCACGCGCCGAAGCCGGACAAGAGACGGCGCAACTCGACGGCGCCGCGCTCCGCCTCGCCGTCGACGTAGCGTCGCTGCCGCTGGCGACGCCGCGCCCGGCCGGGTAGCTCCGCTAGGGCCGGCCGCGCGCCGTCAGCCGCCCGTCTCGGCCGGGCGGGGCGCGAGGCGACGCCGCAGCGCCTCGAGCGCGAGCGCCCCAGGGGCGCCCGGTGAGACGCGCGCCCGCAGGCTCGCCCCGGCGTCGCCGGCGCCGAGCTCGTCGAGCTCGCCCGCCACCCGCCGGTAGGCCTCGCGGAAGGGGACGCCCGCGACCGCGAGCTCGACGGCGCGGTCGGTGGCGAAGCACTCGGGGGTCACGGCTGCGAGCATGCGCGCGTGGTCGAGCCCGAGGCCCGCGACGAGGCGCGGCACGAGGCGGGTCGTGGCGAGGGCCTCATCGAGCCCGCGCATGAGCGGCGCCTTCGTGAGCTGCAGATCGCGGTGGTAGCCGCTCGGCAGCGCCACGAGCGTCTGGAGCTCGGTGCTCGCGCCCTGCACGACGGCGCACGAGGCGCGCATGAGCTCGACGAGATCGGGGTTGCGCTTGTTGGGCATGATCGACGAGCCGGTCGTGAGAGCCGGGTCGAGGCGCACGAAGCCGGCCTCGCTCGTGGTGAAGAAGGACAGATCCCAGGCGAAGCGGCGCAGCACGGCGCACACGTGCCAGGCGGCACCGAGCACCGCGACCTCGTGGATGCCGCGCGACGACTGCGAGGCGAGCGGGTTGTCGGCCACGCCGGCAAAGCCGAGCTCGGCGGCGACGCCCGCGCGGTCGAGCGGCAGGTTGACGCCGTAGCCCGCGGCGGCGCCGAGCGGCGAGCGGTCGACGAGCTCGCGCATCGCCTGCACGTGGTCCCGCGCGTCGGCGAGACCCTCGGCGACGGCGGACAGCCACAGGCCGACCGACGACGGCACCGCGCGCTGCAGGTGGGTGTAACCGGGCATCGGCGTCAGCGCCTCGCGCTCGGCCGTCTCGCACAGCGCGAGCGCCGCGAGGCGCGCCGCCTCGGCGAGGTCGGCGAGCGCCTCGCGCTCGTAGAGGCGCAGCGCCACGAGCACCTGGTCGTTGCGGCTGCGGCCGGTGTGGACCTTGCGCCCGACGTCGCCGAGCCTCCGCACGAGCGCGGTCTCGATGGCGGTGTGGCCGTCCTCGTCGTCCGGCGTGAGCACGAAGGCTCCGGTCGCCGCGTCGCGCAGGAGCTCCTCGAGGGCGAGCACGAGCGCGTCGACCTCGCCGGGCGCGAGGACGCCGATGCGCCCGAGCCCGCGCACGTGTGCCACGCTGGCGCGCAGATCGTGGGGCAGCAGGCGCTGGTCGAGCTGCCAGTCGTCGCGCGCCGTGTACCGGAGCATCGCCCGATCCACGCCCTCGCCCTTGTCCCAGAGTCGCCCGCTCATGGCGCGCTCGTACGGGAGCGCCGCAGCACCGTCAACCGCGCGCGGTGCGCGAGCCGTGGCGCGCGCCGCGCCGCGCCTGTAGCCTGGAGCCAAGGGTCGATCGGTGCAGCGAGGCAAGCTCGAGATCGCGGCAGGCGCGACGCTGGCGCTCCTGGTCGCGGGCTGCGGCAGCGGCGAGAGCGAGCCCGGGCCTCCGAGCGCGGTCGCGGTGGTCGATCTCGTGGTCGACGCGGACCGCGACGGGCGCGCCGACCCCGGCTCGGACGTGGACCGCCTCGAGGACGACGCCTGGGACGCGAGCCACGGCGCGATTTTCCTCGCCAACTACGACGACGACGACGGCGACGGGGTGGCGGACGCCGACGACACGGAGGTCGACGGCCCCGAGGACGAGGCGGATCTCGCGCGCGTCGTCGTGCGGCCTTGGCCCGAGGCGCCGGACGGGGCGAGCGGCACGATCACGCTGCTCGACCCCGACCCCGAGGTCGCCGCGCACACGAGTGACGATCCGGCGCGCCACGTGCGCCTCTTCCGCCGCGACCCCGCCGGCGGCTTCACGCTGGTGGCGGGACAGCTCGAGCCCTGCGCCTACGGTGCGGCGAGCTGCGCGGTGGCGGCGAGCTTCGCGCTCGACACCGCCACGCTGCGGGTGGGTCTCGAGCTCGGCCTCGAGGCGCGGCACTTCGCCGGCACGGTCGCCGCGGCCGACTGGTCGGGCGAGGTGCGGCTCGAGCTCGCCGTCACCGTGGGGGGGGAGCTCGTGACGACGGACGAGAGCCCCGACGGCCGCGAGCGCGCGCGGTTGCGCGTCGCGCCGTGGATGAGCTTCGGGAGCCTGAGCGTGCACGACACGCTCTACTCGAGCGACGCCGACCCGGCGTTCGTCGCCGCCGTGGGCGCGACGGCGGGCGAGGCGGGGCTCGACTACCGGCCGCTCGCGGACTGGGACGATCCGTGGACCGAGGACTGGATGCAGCCCGGCTACGCCACCCTGCCGGCCGAGGGCGGTCTCGCGCACGGCATGCGCGTCGCGCTGGCGCGCCCGTGGGGGCGGGGCTTCGGGCCGGGCGCCCTCCCGGCGGCCGAGCTCGCCGCGATGCACCTCGGTCCGGACCGGGGCTACCTCGAGCCCTGCGAGCGCGCCGGCGACAAATGCCCGCTCCACAGCGGTGAGATGCACTACGGCACGACCTTCGACTCGTACGGCAACCACGAGCTCGTGCCCGCGTCCGCGGGCTTCCCCGCGGGGCGGATCGTGTACGGCTCGGGCGTGCTCCCGACCACGCGCGCGTTCTACGCGGCGCAGGCGGTGCAGGCGCCCTTCGACGTCGACACGAGCTGGCTCTGGGTCGGCCACGTGGACGAGGTCTTCGGCTACGTGCCGGCCGCCACGGCGCGCGGCTGGAAGGTGCTCGTCGCGTCGCCGTCGCTCGCGCGTCAGATGCTCGAGGCGTGGCAGGCGCAGGGGCACGGCGGCGCCGTCCTCTTCGCCGGCAAGCAGAGCTGGAACGGCGCGAGCGCTGCCATCACGATCGACGCCTTGCTCGGCGACGTCGCGCTCGCGCAGGCGCAGCAGGAAGCGCAGAGCTTCATCGACGCCATGGTGGAGCGCTTCCGGACCGAGCTCGGGCTCGCCGACGACGAGCTCGTGCCCATGCCGTTCTTCTACGGCGAGATCGACGGCTACAAGGTGGCCTACCTCCCGGGCACCGTGAACGCGCGTGTCTTCGGCGACCACATCCTCGTCCCCGATCCCTTCGGGCCGGTGATCGACGGGGTCGACGGCTTCAAGCAGGATCTGCTCGACCGTCTCGGCACCCCGGCCCACGAGCTCGGCGCGACCGGGCAGGGTCTCGCCGTGCGCTTCGTGGACGACTGGGACAGCTACCATCTGCTCGGCGGCGAGGTGCACTGCGCCACCAACGGGGAGGGGCCGCCCCCCGCGGAGCCGCGCTGGTGGGAGGTCGCGGGGCCGTGAGCGCGCCGGGGCGTCAGCGCTGGTCGCGGCCGCTCTGCCGGGCGCTCGCCGTGCTCGCGCTCGCGCTCGGTCTCGCGTGGAGCGGGCCGGCGCGAGCCGACGGGCTCGTGGCGGCGCCCGGCGACCTCGCGCCGGCGGTCCGGGCCGAGCTCGCCCGCGAGATCGCTGCGGCGCGACTCCGGGAGCCGGCGGCCTTCGCGGCGGTGGCCGCGGTGTCGGGCTACCGGCCGGAGCGCTACCGATCCTTCCGCCACCCGGCGCCCACGGTCACCGCCGAGCTCGTGGCGCTCGGCCGGGCGGCGCTCTGGCCGATGCTCGAGGAGCTCGTCTTCGCGGCGCGGCCCCGCGGGAGCGCGACCGACGCCGAGTGGGAGGCGCTCGCGGTCGGCATGCTGCAAGCGGTGGGGCGCCTGCGCGACCCGCGCGCCGCACCCGCCGTGCGGGCGGCCTTCCTCGCGAGTCGGCCCGAGAGTCGCGTGGCTCACTTCGCGGCCCGCGCGCTCGGCGACGCTTGCGATGGGGACGAGGCGTCCCGTTCGCTCCTCGCTGAGGCGCTCGGCGGCGCACGCCTGCGCGCGGCCATCGCCGGGCTCGGGCAGTGCCGGGGGCTGCCGAGCGCGCGTCTGCTCGCCGCCGCCCTCGAAAAGGCCGTCGATCCCGGGGACGCCATCCTGCTCGCGGCGGCGCTCGGCGCCCAGGGCTCGAGCTGGGCCTGGCGCGCGCTCGGCGTGGAGCGGCAGGCCGAGGGCGAGGCGGTGCGCGCGCACCTCTCGGCTCCGCTCGGGGCGGCGTACTTCCGCTTCGCCGGCGAGACGCGGCGCGCGCTCGCGCGCGCCATCCGCATGGTCGAGCACCCCGCGCTCGCCGCGGCCCTGCGCGCGCGTCGTGCGGCTGCCGACGCGGCCACGGTCGCCGAGGTCGAGCGGCTGATCGCGCACCTCGAGCGCGCGCCGCGCTGAGCCTCTGCGCACGGCTACGTCCGCGACCGAGGCTACGGCGCATCGGGCCTCGCGCCGGGCGCGCGGGCCGGGCTAGAGTGCGCCGATGGGTCAGGCAGAGGCGAGCTCGACCGACGCTCCGACGCCGGGGCCGGCTGGAGCGCCGCGCGCGCGCGGCCTCACGAGCGGCTTCGTCGTCGCGTTCGCGCTCACCTGGCTCGCGTACGCCTCGTATTACCTGTGTCGCAAGAACTTCGGCGTGGTGAAGGCGAAGCTCGATCTCGACGAGGGCTGGCTCGTCGCCATCGACACCGCGATGCTCGCGGCCTACGCCGTCGGTCAGTTCGCGAGCGGCGCCATCG
>JADLAB010000378.1 GCA_020848455.1 Polyangiaceae bacterium | reverse complement strand
GGGCGGCGTCCGGCGCGCCTGCGCGCCTCTCGCCCCGCGCTGACCCTCAGGCGCGGGGCGCCGGCCTTCGGCCGAGCACCACGTCGGCCACGGTGAGGCGGTTCAGCTGGTTCGTGCCCTCGTAGATCTGCGTGAGCTTCACGTCGCAGAGCGCCTTGTCGACGAGCTCCCGCTCGGGCGCGTCGGGTGGCACGAGCTCGCACATCCGGTCGCACACCTCCATCGCGAGGTCGGCGCACAAGGCCTTGGCGCTCGACGCGCGGCAGAGCTGCGCGGCGAGCGAGCCGTCCCCGTAGATGCGCAGGAAGAGAGCGTCGAGCAGCTTGCCCGACGCGCGCTTGAGGGCCGCGCTCGGCACGACGCCGGCGGCGAGCCGCGCCGCGTGGAGCGCCACCGGCTCGATACGTGCCGGGGGCATGAGGTCGCGGTCGAAGCCGCTCGTGGCGTCGAGGTAGGCGAGCCTGCCGGCCGCGAGCTTCATCGAGGCGTCGCCGATGCGGTCTCGCACCCAGGGCTGCGCGACCGAACAGGGGTGCTCGGGCCGAAGACGCCGCGTGGCGCCGATCGCCGCCTCGAGCGCGCCGCGCGCGATGCCGATGGCGATGGCACCCACCGGGCCGCGCGAGGCCGCGAGGATGAGCTCCGTGAGCGCGAAACCCGCGCCCTCGGACCCGAGCCGGTCGCGCGTGGGCACGTGCACGCCCTCGAAGGCGATCTCGGTCGCCGGGCTCGCGCGCTGCCCGAGCTTGTGCTCGTCGCGCACGGCCGTGAAGCCCGGCGTGCGGGTGTCGACGACGAACGCGGTCCAGCCCTCGAGCGCCGAGCTCCCGTCGATCGCGGCGTGGACGCACACGTGGCGGGCGACCGAGCCGTTCGACGTGAAGACCTTGCGCCCGTCGAGGCGGTAGCCTCCCGGCACGCGCGTGGCGCGGAGCGGCGCACGCACGAAGCCCATGCCGCGCGCGTCCTGCACCTCGGTGCCGCTGCCGCTCTCGGTGATCGCCCACGCGAAGAGCGGCGGCCTCGGGGCGGAGCGGTCGCGGGCGGCCGGTGCGACGACGCGCCACCACACGTCGGCGTCGAGCGCGAAGAGCGGGCCCGCGAGCCCGAGGCTGTTGGCCCCGAGCAAGAGGCCGAGCCCGCCGCACGCCGCACACAGCTCCTCCGTTTCGGCAGCGAGCTCGCTCGAGCGTCGGCCGCCTCCGCCGAGCGCTCCCGGTACGAGCCCCCAGAGCAGGCCCGCGTCCCGCGCGGCGCGCACGAAGGCCCAGTCGATCGCCCCGAGCGCGTGGGGGCCGCCCGCCTCGCGGTGCACGCGGAGCGCGCGCGGGGCGACCTCGCGGCGCGCGAAGGCGCGGGCCGCGGCGCGCGCGCTCGCGACGGCCGCGAGCTCGCTCACGGGCGGCGGTGCGAAGAGCGGGCTCGGAGCGGGCTCGGGGAGGCTCGGCACGAGCCGCAGGGTACCATCACGGCGGTGGCGAGCGCCCCACGAGGCGGCGTAGCCTGGGGCGATGGCTGCGAACGAGACTGTGCGGGGGGCGCGCGTCTGGCTCGCCGTCGCCCTCTTCGCGTGGGCGGCGCCTGGTTGCGGCCCGGACGCGGTCGCGGCCGGCGGCACCGGCCCCGGCACGGGCGGCAGCGGCGCGGGCGGCGCGGGTGGCAACGGCAGCGGCTTCCCCGTGCCGAACGAGCACTCGTGGAACGGCTCCTGGTCGCCGGGCGCCGGCGACTTTCCGCTCGCCGGGCTCTACGACGACGAGTACTTCGACGGGCACGCCGACGGACAGGGGCAACCGACGCCGGTCCTGCCGCCGGGGGCGTGGGACTGGGACGACCCGAGCGACGACCTCGCGAACTGGCGCAACTTCCACGACAACCTCGGCGACTTCGCACTGCGCGTGGACGGCGCGGGCCGCGCCTACGGCTGGACCTTCCAGGGCCTCGTGGCCGACGTCGACTGGAGCGGGGCCGCCGCCTACTTCGAGGGCTCGAGCGGCACCGACGTCCTGCAGCTCGGCGCGGCCGGCGCGATCCACAGCTACGGCAGCGGCGAGCTCGCGGACGGTCCGGACGTGCTCGTGTTCGACGCCTCGTGGTCGCTCGACTTCCGCACCGGCTCCACCGCAGCGGGCGCGCTCCGCGACGACGACCTCGTCATCGCGGGCTGCGGCAGTCACCCCGACGGCAGCTTCGCCATCACGACCACGACCATCCACACGGGGCCCGGAAGCGACTGGGTGTTCGTGCGCGACTGGGACCGGGCCGGCATCGACCTCGGCAACGGCGACGGGGGCGTGACCTCGGTGCTCGACCCCGGCGACGGCGACGACCTCGTCGTCATCCGCGGCAACGCCCACGACTTTCGCGTGATGGGCGGCCGCGGCGACGACGTGGCCGTCTGGTACGTCGGCGAGGTGGTGCAGACGACGGCCTGGCTCGGGCCGAACTTCTTCGGCGGGGGCGGGTGGGACACGGCGCTCTGGGACGACCCGGGCGTCGACCGGCTGGTGCTCGTCGTGCCGCCCGACACCCCGGTCGTCACCGATGCCCCGGCGGACGGTGCGGTCTTCGTCGGGTCGACGAGCGGTGCGCTCGTCGACGACGCACCCACGGCGGGTGATCCCTACGCCCACTACTGCGTCGAGTGCGGCACGAGCCCGAGCGGCCGCAAGACCTTCCTCGTCGAGTACCGCTCGCCGGACGGGCTCATCGACACCGGCTACAGCTACCTCACCGCCTTCGAGGAGCTGCAGCTCGGCGTAGGCCCCGGCGCGCGGATCTACGCCATCGACGACGCGGGCGGGACGCTCGCGGAGGCGTCGGGCGCCGTGCCGTTCGAGCCCCCGGTGCCACCCGGGAGCTACTGCGAGTGAGCGCTGCGGGTGGTGCCCGCGGCGCCGCAGCTATTGTATCGTGCCTCCGTGGACCGTCCCGACATGAAGACGAGGTGGTGCGCGCCGCGGCGCGCCGGGTGGTGCGAGCGGATCGTCGTCATCGCGGGCGCGGTCGCGCTCGCGGCCGGCTGCAGCAAGAAGCCCGAGAGCGCGGCGCCCGCCGCGTCGGCGAGCGGCGCGTCCGCGGCTGGCGGCACCGCGAGCGCGCCGGCGACCGGGACCCCGGCGGCCTCGGGCAGCGCCGGCGGCTCGGCGCCCACGACCAAGGACACGGGCAAGCTCGTGTTCGACTACCAGCCGCCGAAGAACCCGCGCTTCGCGCCGCTGCGCGAGTACGTCGCACCCGCCGAGATCCCGGCGGTGATCGAGCTCGTGAACAAGGTCGTCGCGCTGCCGCGCGACGTGCCGGTGCGCACCGAGGAGTGCGACCAGGCCAACGCCTTCTACGACCCGGACCGCCACGCCCTCATCCTGTGCTTCGAGCTGCCCGAGCACATCTACAAGCAGGTCAAGGCGCTCGACGTCGACGACGAGCAGGCCTCGAAGGTCACCCGCGAGGCGGTGCTCTTCAGCTTCCTGCACGAGCTCGGCCACGTGATGATCGGTGAGCTCGAGCTCGGCGTGACCGGCGGCGAGGAGAACGTCGCCGACGACTTCGCGACCCTCTTGCTCATCGACGTCGAGCGCCCCGACATCATCGAGTCGGGCGCGGTCGCGATGTACCAGCTCGGCAAGGCGGGCGACCAGCCGAAGATGTGGGACGAGCATGCCTTCGGCGAGCAGCGCTTCTTCAACATCCTCTGCACGCTGGTGGGGAGCAACCCCGAGACCTTCGGGCCGCGCTACGTGCCGGCGCCGCTGCCGGTGGAGCGCGGCCGGCGCTGCGAGGACGAGTACAAGAAGAAGGACAAGGCCTGGACGAACCTCTTGAAGCCGCACGCCAAGGTGGCGCTCTAGCCGGGAGCTGGCGGAGGCGGCCTTCGACCCGAGACTGCTCACCCGGGCACGCGCCACACCCGCCCGGTGCGGCTCGTGCGCCCCTCGAGGTCGAGGCTGGTCGGCACCTCGTAGCTCGCCTCGAGCGCGAGGCCGGCCGGCGCGAAGGCGCGCCCCGGCTCGCCCGCGAGCACCGTCTTGCCCGCGGCGGCGAGCGTGCGCAGCCACGGCTCGAAGCGCGCCGAGGGGGTGCGCTCGTAGAACATGTCGCCGACGAGCACGACGTCGATGTCGTCGAGCGACGCGTCCGACACGTCGCGCGCGTCGGTCGCCAGCGCGACGCCGTTCGCCGCGGCGTTCAGCGTGCACGCCGCGAGGGCGAAGTCGTCGATGTCGGTCGCCACGGCCGAGGTGGCGCCGGCGCGCAGCGCGGCGATGGCCACGAGCCCGCTGCCCGCGCCGAAGTCGAGGACGCGTCGCCCGCGCACGAGCTCGGGTCGATCGATGAGGCAGCGCGCGAGCGCCTGCCCGCCCGCCCAGGCGAAGGCCCAGAACGGCGGCGGCAGATCGTGCGCTCGCAGCCAGGCCTCGGTCGCCTCCCAGAGCTCGGTCACCTCCGTGGCGAGGTGGAGCCTGAGCTCCGGCACGAGCGGCACCGGCGCGAGCTCGGTGTGCTCGCGGATGAAGCCCGCTCGCTCCTCGGCGGTTGGCATCGATCCGTGCGTGGCGCAGGCGCCGCCGCTTCAGGGCGCGGACTTGAACACGCCGCTCAGAATGACGACGGCGGCGGCCGCGGCCGCGAGGCAGAGGACGATGAGCACCTTCACCGTCGAGGAGAGGCCCTTCTTCGCCAAGGGCTCGCTCGGCGTGTAGCTCGCGGGCGTGCGGCTCGACGGCTGG
Organism: Polyangiaceae bacterium; assembly: GCA_020848455.1. GTDB lineage: Bacteria > Myxococcota_A > Polyangia > Polyangiales > Polyangiaceae > JACRDA01. The sequence continues at coordinate 11,611 of JADLAB010000378.1, read as the reverse complement.
CCGAGCTCGCCGCCCGTCTCGCGCGCCCCCGCGCCGCTCCCGCTGGCGGGCACGGCGCTCACGCGCCCGTCGCCGGCCGTGACGCTGATCCGCTCGCCGCTCGGGCGCCCGGGCGTGGGCTCGTCCTCGAGCGCGGCGAGGTTGCCGTCTTCGAGCGCCGCGAGGTTGCCGTCCTCGAGCGAGGCGAGCGCGCCGCGCATCACGTCGTCGCCGCCCTTGCCACCGTCGCGCTTCGCGCCGCCGTCGCGCCAGCCGCTGAAGTCGTCGAGTGCGCCGAGGCTGAGCGGCAGCTTCGCTTCGCCCGCCTTGGCCCCCTTGTTGCGGTCGTCGTCGGTGAGGGAGGTGAACTCGAACAGCGTCTCCGAGATGAGCTTGTCGATGATCGACACGCCCTCGCCCTCGGGGCGCTTCCTGTTCTGCATGACGCCGTGCACGAGCTCGGCGATGTCGAAGGCGCTGACCGGCTTGCCCAGCTTGAACAGGTACCGGGTGAGGTCCTGCCCGAGCATGCGCGCCGAGTCGTAACGCTTGTCCGCGTCGCGGGCGAGCGCCCGGGCCAGGATGGAGTCGAGCGGCTTGCCCGCGCCCGGGTTGATGGAGCTGATGGGCGGCACCTCGGCGCGCTGCACGAGCTTGACCGTCTCGTAGTCGCTCGCGCCCACGAACAGGCGCCGTCCGGCGAGCATCTCCCACAGCATGATGCCGACGGCGAACACGTCCGCGCGGCGGTCGACCTCCTTGCCTTCCGCGGCCTCGGGCGACAGGTAGCTGAACTTGCCCTTGATGATGCCGGCCTCGCTCTTCTCGAGCTGCGTGGAGGCCTTGGCCAGGCCGAAGTCCACGATCTTCACCTCGCCGTGCTTGGAGATGAGCACGTTGGGCGGGGAGATGTCGCGGTGGACGAGGTTGAGCGGCTCGTCGCCCGTACCCGTGCGCTCGTGGGCGTAGGACAGGCCCTCGCAGATGCGGGTCGTGATGTAGATGGCGGCTTCGATGGGGAAGGGCCGGTTCAGGTCCTTCTGGTACTTGATGACCCCCTTCAGGTCGGAGCCGTCCACGTACTCCATGACGATGAAGTACGTCTGGTCGCCGACGCCGATGTCGAACACCTGCACGACGTTGGAGTGCGACAGGTGTGCGGCCAGGCGCGCCTCGTCGAGGAACATCGCGATGAAGCGCTTCTTCTGCGACAGGTGCGGCAGGACGCGCTTGATGGCGACGAGCTTCTTGAAGCCCTCGATGCCCGCGCTCTCCGCCAAGAAGACCTCGGCCATGCCGCCGGAGGCGAGCCGCTCGAGGACGCGGTAGCGCTGCGGTGAATGTTCCTTCGTCATGATGAGTGCCGGCCCGGCCGCCGCGCCCGGAGCCGCCACGAGGGCGGCCGGAGACGGCGGAGCTGGGGTGCGCCGCCAGCTTGCCAGCTCCGGCGATGGTGGGTCAAGCAGAGGGGGCTCACGCTGCGTCTGCGCGCCGGCAGGGCCCCGGGAAACGTGGCCGTCGCGAGGCGAAGGCGGTGCCCGAGAGGCGCAGTGGAGCTCTAGGTCGCAAGCGCCGCGTCGAGCTTGGCGCTCACCTCGCGCTCGACCATGCGGCGCATCGGACGGAGCAGCAGCGGCAGCTCGATCTCGATGGCGACATCGCCCTCGCCGATGGTCACGCGACCGCGGGTGCCGCTCGCGAGCCCCGTCGGCGCCTCGAGCTCGAGCGAGTCGCCCTGCCAGCGCCAGCTCACCGCGTGGCGTGCGGCGATGCGACGCGCGATGTTCTCGGCCTTGCGGCGCACCGCGGTCGAGCCCTCGGCGTGGTGGCGGTGGATCCGGATCGTGGACACGAAGGGACTCTCGTAGCGCGGCTCGGGCCTCGGGGCCAACACCTCTTGTGGCACTTGCGCCGGGATCGACCTCGGCGTGACATGAAGCATGGAGTTTCGCACGCGCATCCGCCGCGGGTGCTGGCTCGGCGCGGGGGCCGCGCTCGCGTTCCCGAGCGCGGCCGGGGCCCAGAGCCCGCCCCCCGAGCCGGTTGCCACGCAGCAGGCGCTCGTGGCGCCGGCCACCGCGGCCGTGCCTGCGCCCCCGGAACCATGGGCGACCCCTCCGCCGCCCGCCACACCGCCGACGGCGAGCTCGGCCCAGGTGCTCGTCGTCCCGGGGCACGGCTCGTGGCGCTACGATCCCGCGTCGGGCTGGCAGCCCATCGCGGGTGTGGCCGTGCCACGCCCACCCGAGCAGGACGAAGACGAGGTGGGGCCGGGCAGGAGAGACCCCGCGCTGTTCGGGGGAGGCATCGCCGTCACCTCGCTCGGGGGCCTGGCGCTCGGCGGCGCGGCCGCCGCGGCGATGTTCGGGTGGATCCCCTGCGTGCTCTGGAGCCTCAGCTCCGCGAACGACGGCAAGTGCGGCCTCTACTACACCGCGGTCGGAGCCGCCGCCGCCGGTGGCGGTGTCCTGCTCGCGGCGGGCATCCCCATGCTGGTGATCGGCGGGGCGCCGAAGGAGGAGGTTCCGACGGCGGGGGCCGTGCCCGCGGTGCGCCTGGGCGCGGGGAGCGTCGCGGCGACCTGGACGTTCTGACGTGCGCCTCGCGGCGTGCCATTCGCGCCCCCCAGGGCCGCGCTGACGCACCGCGTCAATCCTCGGCCTCGCTCCGCCAATCGACGCGCAGGGCTGGCTTGCTCGCCGCGCCCGATCCATCGTAGGCGGCCAGATCGCATGGGAACGCTAGAGGTCACCGATCCGACGTCCGCCCCGAGCTACGCGCCGAGCGCCTTCCAGCGCTGGGTCGTCGGGCTGCTCTACGACCCGCGGGACGCGGTGTTCGTGCGCCTGACGTTGCGTAGCGTGGGCATCATGCTGCCGCTCGTCGCGCTGCTCTACGTGTACTTCACGTGGTGGCTCGCGGCCCTGGTGTCGCTCGTGCAGCTGCCGCTGCTGGCCCCGCCGGTCATCCTGATGCTGCACAACACGATGCACCGGCCCTTCATCAAGAAGCACCGCTTCCTGAACCGGGCCCACCCGTACCTGATGAGCGCGCTCTTCGGCATCCCGACGGGCTACATGGAGCACCACGTGGCGATGCACCACGTGGAGAACAACCTGCGCGCCGACCTCTCGTCGACGATGCGCTACCAGCGCGACAGCTTCCTCCACTGGCTCGTCTACTTCTTGCGCTTCTTTCTCTTCATCCAGGTCGAGATCACGCGCTACCTCGTGTCGCACGGGCGCACGCACCTCGCGTGGCGCGCCGTCGTGTCGGATCTCGTGCACGTCGGCGCCATCGTGGGGCTCATGTTCGTGGACTGGCGCCCGACCCTGGTGCTGTTCCTGTTCCCGTACGTGGCCGTGCGCTTCATGATGATGATCGGCAACTGGGGCCAGCACGCCTTCATCGACGCCTCGCGGCCCGGCGACAGCTACGCGAACTCGATCACCTGCATCAACGTCGCGTACAACCAGCGCTGCTTCAACGACGGCTACCACATCGGTCACCACGTGAAGCAGAACCGGCACTGGACCGAGATGCCCAAGGACTTTCTCGATCACCTCGACCGCTACGTGAAGGAGGGCTGTGTCGTGTTCGAGCGCCTCGACTTCTTCATGGTCTCGGTGCTGCTGTTCCTGGGCCGCTACGACGTGCTCGCGCGCCGCTTCGTGCGCCTGCCCGGCGACACGCGCACGGACGCCGAGGTCGTCGCCTTCCTGAAGGAGCGCACGCGGCGCATCCCGGCGGACGTCCCCGAGGGCGCCGTGATGAATGCGTGAGCGACGACTCCGTCAGCGCGGCCGGTAGCTCACGCTGATCGTCTGCTCGTCCCCGCTCGACTCGAGGACGGGGCGGCCGAAGGTCGGGCGCTCGGCCACGACGGGCGCGCCGTCACGGCGGCCGTACTCCTGGCGCGGCGGGCGGCGCAGGGCCGTGGGTGACGAGTCCGGGCCGAGCGCGTACGGACCGCGCGCGGACGGCGTGGCGCGCGGCAGCTCCACCCGCCCGAGCTCCTCCGAGCTCTCGCGCTGGTCCTCGAGCGCGAGGATGGGGCCCGTTCGCAGCAGCACGAGCCGGTCCTCGACGTGGCGCACGAAGAGGGCGTGGGCCCCGACGGTGAGCTCCGGCACGAGACCGCCGGGCGTGTCGAACGCGAGGCACGCGACGAACTGCGCGCCGATGCACTGCTGCACGTGGCTCGGCACGACGCCCGAGGGCGCCATGATCCAGTGGCAGATGCCCGTGTCGTCGAGGAGGTAGGTGCAGGTGCGCGTCTGGACCGCGTAGGCCATCACGCTCGTGGGCTGCGGCGGGCCGCCGTCGGAGCCCCCGCTGCGCCGTCCCGAACCTGCGCCGCTCATGGCGGGTCACGTACCACGGTGGGTGCGCGCCCTCCATGGGGGGACGACCGCGCCGAGACCGCGGGCCCGGTTCCGACGGCGCGGCGCGGTCCTTGCGCGAGCGGTCGGCAGATCGGCTAGACTCGGACTTTGGACCGCGTCGAACATGGCTGACGAGCCCCCTCCCACGCCCATCGCGCCCGGCACGCTCGTCGGCGGGCGCTACCGCCTCGACCGGGTGCTGCAGGCCGGCGGCATGGGCGTCGTGTACGAGGCGCGGCACGAGGTGCTCGAGCAGCGCGTGGCCGTGAAGGTGATGCTCCCCGAGATCACCGCCGACTCGGACGCCGTCGAGCGCTTCCTGCGCGAGGCGCGCGCGGCCGCGAAGCTCCGCAGCGACCACGTCGTGAAGGTCCTCGACGTGGGTACCCACGAGGGGCTGCCCTACCTCGCGATGGAGTTCCTCGAGGGCAGCGACCTGTCGGCGGTGGCGTCGCGCGGGGCGCTGCCCCCATCCGAGGCGGTGAGCTACGTCCTGCAGGCGCTCGAGGCGATCGGCGAGGCGCACGCCGCGGGCATCGTGCACCGCGATCTCAAGCCCTCGAACCTCTTTCTCGAGACGCGCGCGGGCGCCGCCCCGCGCGTGAAGGTGCTCGACTTCGGCATCTCCAAGGTCTCGACCGGCGACGGCATCGCCGCGCGCCTGACCAACACGCGCGCCATGCTCGGCTCGCCGGCCTACATGTCGCCCGAGCAGGTACGCAGCACCAAGGCGGCGGACGCGCGCTCCGACATCTGGGCGCTCGGGGTCATCTTGTGGGAGCTGCTGACGGGCGAGGGCGCCTTCGACGGCGATACCATCGGGGAGATCTTCTCGAAGATCCGCGAGGAGCCGCTGGCGCCGGTGCACCTCAAGCGCCCGGGCATTCCGGCCGGGCTCTGCGCCGTCGTCGCACGCGCCGTCGAGCGCGACCGCGAGCAGCGCTACCAGACCGTCGCCGAGCTCCGCGCCGCCCTGTGGCCCTACGCCGGCGGAGCCGACGCTGCGCGCCTGTCCGATCCCGGCGCGGCGCGTGTCGTCATCGCGGCGGGCGCGCGGCGTGATCACGACGCCGAGACGCTCGCGAGCCAGGAGAGCTCGCCCACGGAGCCCCCCGGGGACTCGGGGCCCGTGGAGCCCAAGGGCCACGTCGGCGTGCAGACCGCCGCGACCTGGAGCCAGTCCCCGACCCGCGGCTCCGGGCGCAAGGTGGCGTTCGCCGCGGGCGGGCTCGCGCTCGGCGGCGTCCTCACGGCCCTTGCGGTCGCGCTGTCCTCGTCCGGCGGACCGCCGCGCCCGAGCGCGACGCCCGAGGCGACGGAGCTCGTGTCGGGCCCCGCGGGCCGACCCGTGCCGCCGGCCCTGGCGAGCGCCACCACGGCCTTCTCGAGCGCGCCCGTCGAGCCGGCGTCGAGCGCCGCGGCGTCGGCGAGCGTCAGCGCGTCCGCCTCGGCCTCGGCCGCGCCGCGGCCCGGCGGGGTCGCGACCGTGCGGCCGAGCGCAGCGCCCCCGCCTCCACCACCGACTGCGACCGGCGCGGTCCAGCCCCCGCCACCTCCCAAGGACAAGTACGGCATCTGACCATGAAGAAGACAATGCTCGGCCGGCTCGTGGGTGCCTTCTTCGCGCTCGCCTTCGTGGCAGCGCCCTCGCTCGCGACGGCCCAGCAGCCGGTCACCGACGCGGCGCGCGGCACGGCGCGGCGGCTGGCAGAGGAAGGGGACGGGTTCTACCAGGCCGGCGACTTCAAGGCGGCCTTCGAGCGCTTCGACACCGCCTACAAGGTCGTGCAGGTGCCGACCATCGGCCTCATGCTGGCGCGCACGCTCGTGAAGCTCGACCGTTGGGTCGAGGCGTCCGAGCGCTACATCGGCGTGACGCGCCTGCCGTTGCCCGCGACCGCCACCGATCTCCACGCGCAAGCGCAGCGCGAGGCCGAGGCGGAGAACGCCGCTCTCATGCCGCGCATCCCGAGCGTCACGCTCCAGGTCACGAACGGCGGCGCCGATCTCGCCGTCCGCATCGACGGCGCGCCGGTCATGGCCGCGCTCGTTGGCGCCCGGCAGCTCATCGACCCCGGCACCCACAAGATCGAGGCGCGGTCGGGCGGCCACGTCGTTGCGGCCGAGGTCACCCTCGCCGAACGCGAGCACAAGGACGTTCCGCTCGCGCTGCCGGCCGGCACGCCAGGCGTCGTGCCCACGCCCGTCCCCGGCCCTGGCCCGGTCCCCGGACCCGTGCCCCTACCGGCCACGCCCGAGGCCGGCTCGAGTGCCCTCACGATCGCCGGCGGCGTCACCATCGGCCTCGGCGCCGCGGCGGGCGTCGTCGCGCTGGGGCTCGGCCTCGACGCCGTGAAGCGGCGCAGCGACCTGACTGCCGACACGGCCTGCAAATCGGATCTGCAGTGCCCGCCCGAGTACCACTCCGACGCGAGCACCTACAACACCGAGCGCATCGGCACCACGGTGAGCCTCGTCCTCGGCGGGGTCGCGCTCGCGACCGGCATCACGCTGGTCGCGCTCGCACCCTCGCCGCAGGAGCCCGCGGGGGCGAGCGCAGACCTGACGCTCGGTCCCGGCGCGGTCGGCGTGACCGGCCGTTTCTAGAGGGCTCGGCTCGAGCCTGACGTGGCTTCGGGCCTCGGGCTGCAGGCTTCAGGCCAGCCGGAGCGCGGCGCCCACGCGGAGTGCGCGCACGCACGCGCCTGCGGGGGGCGCCGTTTCGTTCGACGCGGCCGGAACTGATTCGCTCCCTCGAGTCTCGTGCCTGAAGCTGAAGCCTGATCCCTGTAGCCGCGAGACTTGCGCCCGAAAGGGCAAGAGTCGAGCGTCTCAGCGCGGCGCGACCGGGCCCTCCGGCACGAGCCACAGGGCGGCGAGCGGCGGCAGCGTCAGCTCGAGCGACTGCGCGAAGCCGTGACAGGGCACCGGCTGCGCGGCGACGGCTCCCATGTTGCCGAGGCCCGTCCCGCCGTAGGCGGTCGCGTCGGTGTTGAGGATCTCCGCGTGGCGACACGCGAGCGGGACGCCGATGCGGTACCCGTGACGCGGTACGGGCGTGAAGTTCACCACGCACACGACGTAGCGCTCGTCGTCGGAGAGCGCGAGCGACGGCGGCGCCGCCACGCGCGCGCGAGGCCGGGACGCCGGTGCGGCCCTGGTCGCCTCGGTCGCGGCCGCGCCACGCTCCACGCCGGGTGGTCGGAACGCGCGCCCCGCGTCGGCCGGATCGCGGCGGGCGCGCGGGTGCGGCGTGGAGGCGTAGGGCGCGCTCGGCCGATCGCCCGGAACGCGTCCGGGCGAGCTCGGGCGCGACGCTGCGGCGGCCGCGGGTGGCTCGTTGGGCACGCTCGGCGGGGGCGGCGGCGGCTCGGTCTCGGGGCGCCCGTCGGGGCGCTCGACGTACTTGCGCCCCGCCGTCGGGATTCGCAGGTAGGAGGCGACGCTCTGCAGGTTGTCGTTCGCGTCGACCCAGCGAAAGCCGCTCCAGTCGTGGTCCGCGTCGAACAGCGCCGGGTACTGGCGATAGACGCGGTTGAGGTCGCGGAGCAGCTTCGACAGCCCCGCGTGATGGGTGTCGTCGAGGAGCTTCCAGTCGAGCTCGCGCGACTCGATCCACTCGTCCCACTGGCCGATCTCTCCGCCCATGAAGAGCAGCTTCTTGCCGGGGTGCGCCCACATGTGCGCGTAGAGCTCGCGCAGGTTCGCGAACATGCGCCAGCGGTCGCCCGCCATCTTCGAGAGCAGCGACTTCTTCAGGTGCACGACCTCGTCGTGCGACAGCGGCAGGACGTAGCGCTCCGAGAAGGCGTACATGAGCCCGAAGGTGATGAGGTGGTGGTGGAAGCTCCGGAACACCGGATCGAAGCGCATGTACTTCAAGGTGTCGTGCATCCAGCCGAGGTTCCATTTGAAGTCGAAGCCGAGCCCGCCCGTGGCGGTGCGCTGCGTGACGCCCGGCCAGCTCGTCGACTCCTCGGCGATGACGAGCGCGCCGGGGTGGCGCGTGTGCACGGCGTCGGTGAGCTCGCGAACGAACTTCACCGCCGGCAGGTTCTCGTTGCCGCCGAGCTCGTTGGGCACCCAGTCCCACTCGTTCTCGGAGGCGTAGTCGAGGTAGAGCATCGAGGCCACGGCGTCGCAGCGCAGCCCGTCCACGTGGAACTCCTCGAGCCAGTAGAGCGCGTTGGCGACGAGGAAGTTCTTCGTCTCGGGCCGACCGTAGTCGAAGATGTACGTGCCCCATTGCTTGTGCTCGCCTTGGCGCGGGTCCGCGTGCTCGTAGAAGGCCGTGCCGTCGAAGCGCCCGAGCGCCCAGGCGTCCTTGGGGAAGTGCGCCGGCACCCAGTCGAGGATGACGCCGAGGCCGCGCGCGTGGCACCGGTCGACGAAGTAGCGGAAGTCGTCGGGGCTGCCGTAGCGGCTCGTGGGCGCGTAGTAGCCCCCGACCTGGTAGCCCCACGAGCCGTCGTAGGGGTGCTCCATCACGGGCAAGAGCTCGAGGTGCGTGAAGCCGAGGTCCGCCACGTAGTCGACGAGCACGCTCGCGAGCTCGCGGTAGCCGAGCCACTTACGCGGCAGCTCGTCCTCGGGGTCGAGCGCCGCCTCCGCGCCCGCGCGCGGGGGCTCGCCCGGCTTCTTGGGGCGCCACGAGCCGAGGTGCACCTCGTAGACCGCGAGGGGCCGTCGGTCGGCGGGTGACGTGGCGCGCGCCGCGAGGTGCTCGGCGTCGGTCCACGCGAAGTGGCTGTCGGTGACGCGCGAGGCGTTGCCGGGCCGCAGCTCCATCGCGCGACCGAGGGGGTCGCTCTTCGTGAGCACGGCGCCGTTCGCCGTCAGGATCTCGTACTTGTAGAGCGCTCCGGGGCCGATGTCCGGCAGGAAGATCTCCCAGACGCCCGGTCCGCGGCGCCGCATCGCATGCCGGCGCCCGTTCCAGCCGTTCCAGTCGCCGACCACGCTGACGCGCTCGGCGCAGGGCGCGAGCACGGAGAAGGCGGTGCCGCGCACGCCCTCGTGCTCGATCACGCGCGCCCCGAGCACGCGCCAGAGCTCGAGGTGCTTGCCTTCGGCGATGAGGTGCAGGTCGAGCGCCCCGAGCACGGGGCCGAAGGCGTAGGGGTCGCGCAGGCGGTGGCGGCCGCCCGGCACCGCGAGCTCGAGCTCGTAGCGGGCCGGCAGGGGCGCGAGCTCGAGCTCGAAGACGCCGCGCCAGTCGATGCGCGCCATCGCGACGGGCTCGCCGCCCTCCGGCACGAGCCACAAGGCGTCGCAGCTCGGCACGCTCGCCCGCACCACCCCGTCGCCCGGCTGGGGCCCGAGCAGCGTGAACGGGTCCGCGAGGCGGGCGTGCACGAGGTCGTCGATCTGTTCGGGGCGGAGCCGGCTCATGGCCGGGGATGCTCGCGCGGCAGCGGCGACCGGGCAAGGGGCGCGGGCAGGGGGGCAGAGGGCGGTCGTCGCGCACGCGGGGATAGCGTCCGCGTTTCGGTGCGTTACATTGGACCTGGAGGTAGCTGCCGTGAAGACCCCGAAGGTACGCCACCCACCAGCGCATGCTCAGGGCCGCCCCGACTCGGGGCGCGCCTTCCTGCCCGACATGGACGAGGCCCCGGTTCGCACCCGGGTGGACCTCGCCGAGGAGCTCGCCGAGGAGTTCGTGCGCAGTGCGGTCTCCGGCGAGGAGTCCTTGCCCGACCTGCTCGAGGAGGAGCAGACGGAGGAGCTCGGTGGCCCCTTCGTCACCACGTCGGCGACGCGGGAGTTCGCCCTCGGCGCCGACGACTCGAACCCGGCCGGCGCGCTCCGCGAGGCCTTCCCGCGCGCCAACGCCGGCCCGCAGCGCCGCTGACCGCGCGCCTCAGCCGTGAATGGCGGCCTCGACCGGCAGCGAGGCCACGATCTCGCCCTCCATGCGCGCGAGCTCGCCGAGTCGTGCGAGCGTCGCGGGCTCGTCGCCGCGCACGTCGATGGCGAGCTGGCGCAGCGTCGTGTAGTGGCGCGCCTCGCTCGCGAGGAGCTCGCGGTAGAGTGAGGCCTCGGCGTCGCAACCGCGTCGCTCGAGCTCCTCGGACAGGAGCTTGAAGCGCTCGCAGCTCCGGGCCTCGATGAGCGCCCCCACGAGGAGCCGGTCCGAGAGCACGTACTGGGTCGCGTCGCCGCGGCAACTCGTGCGCGCCCGCCGGCGCAGCTCGGCGGCGTAGTCGTCCACGGGCGGCGGGCCGAGCGCCAGGCCGCGGCGCTCGAGCTCCACGAGCACGCGCTCGAAGTGAACGAGCTCCTCGCGCGCGAGCGCGACGAGGGGCAGGACGGCGTGTGGCGCGTCGAGGCAGCGCGCCGAGAGCGACAGCGCGCTCGATGCGGCCTTCATCTCGCAGTGGGCGTGGTCGACGAGCACGCGGTCGAGCGCGTCCGCGGCGCAGGGCGCCCAGCGGGGATCGGTGGGGCAGGTGAGGCAGAACACGGTCGGGGCCAGTCCTCGGTGAGGGTCTATCCGAAACGCCGGCGGCTGTCTCGCGGTCGGTCGGCCGCCCTTGCGCCCCGCGCCGGCGTGCCCATCCTTGCTACCGAGATCGCGGCGCACCGGGCGCGCCCCGGTGGGGCCGAGCGCCTGCGACCGAGCGGCTCCACGGCGCTCGTGCGCGGGGGCTGACTCGTGCGGAGGTGGGGCATGAGGACGATGCGAACCGTACGCTTGGCGGTGGGCGCCGTGCTCGCGGTCCTCTGCTGCAGGTCCGAGCCGAGCAGCGGTGCCACCACGACCACCCGCGGCCAGGGCGGCAGCGGAGGGCTGGTTCGCGGCGCGGGGGGCCTGGGGGGTGCCGGAGGCGGTGCGAGCTGCACCTGGTCGCCGAACGGCAACCCGTGCAGCGCCGACCACTACTGCGACGCGCCCGGCTGCGGCCAGGGGTACTGCGTGCCGCTCGGGGCGAGCGAGAGTCCGGCCCGCGCGCCGGTGTGCGGCTGCGACGGCGCCAACTACTGGAACGCCACCGTGGCGGCGGGCTTCGGTATGGCCGTCGCGGCGCCGGGCGAGTGTGCGACGGCGCTCGCTTGCAGCGACATCCTCGCCGATCCGTGCCCTGGTGCGCTCAGCTGCGACTTCTACTGCACGACCGCCGGTGCCTGTGGTGCACTCACCCACACGGGACGCTGCTGGGGCATGCCCCTCGAGTGCCCCACGCCGGGCCCGGGCGGGATCTTTCGGCTCTGCAGCGATCCGACGCTCGCGCCGTGCCTCGGCGAGT
>JADLAB010000377.1 GCA_020848455.1 Polyangiaceae bacterium | reverse complement strand
GCCGAGGCGGTTGGCGATGTCCTCAAGCGTGTCGACGGAGCTTCCGTCCACGTCGGTCTGGCAGGCCTCGCGCAGGCGGCCGTAGGACGCCGACACGCCGAAGCCCTGCAAGAGGCTCGCGAGCGCCGCGGGGCCGCAGTCCATCGCCGAGGTCTGCACGACCTCGGGGACAAAGAAGCGTCGGCGCGTCATCCGCGCCCGCTCACGGGGAAGCGAGGCGCGGCAGCGCCCGGCTGAAGCGCGCGCCCCGCGAGGCGCAGCACGAGCGACGCGGGCGAGAGCCGCTCCACCTCGACCTCGACGACGCCGGTGAGCCCGTGCTGGATCGGGATGGCGGCCGAGCGCTCGCGCTCGACCGAAAGCTCGACGCGCACGACGCCCCCTTCGGCCTCGGTGCCGATGCCGCTCACGCTCGCGCCGAGCGTGCCGTAGGCGGTGAAGGGAAAGCCGTCGAGGCGCACGCGCGCGGGCTGTCCGGCGCGGACGCGGCCGACGGCGGTGGCGACGGGGAACTGCGACACCACGCGCAGCTCGCCCTTGGGCACCACGAGCGCCACGCGCTCCCCCTCGGCCACGGTGGCACCCGGACGCAGCGCCGTGACCTGGCCCAGGCGCCCGGCGATCGGTGCTCTCAGCTTGCGCCGCTCGATCTCGGCCTCGAGCCGCGCGACGGCTGTCTGGGACACGCCGATGTCGCCCTCGAGGCCCGCGATCTCACGCAGCACCTTCTCCCGGCGCGCGCGCGCGTCCTCGACCTTGGCGCGACCCTCGGAGGCGAGGCGCTCGGCGCCGGCGACGGCGGAGCTCGCGGCTTCCTCGCGCGCGATGCGCTCGGCCTCCGCGCGCTTGCGATCGAGCTCGGCGACACCGGACTTGGCCGCGAGCTTGTCGAAGGCCTCTTGCCGCGCGCGCGACAGGCCCGCGGTCGCCTCGGCGCCGCGCGCGCGGGCTTGCGCCTCGTCGATGGCGGCGGCGGCGGTGCGCAGGTCCGCGCGGCTGGCCGCGTCCGAGGCGTCGGCCTCGCCGCGCGCGCGCAACAGCTGTGCGGTGAGCGACGTCAAGCGTTGGCGCTCCTCCTCGAGCTTGAGGCGCTCGAGCTCGGCGTCGAGCTCCACCAGCACCTCGCCGGCCTCGACCTCGCGATCGAGCTCGAGCGAGACCTTGAGCACGCGCCCGGCCACCGGCGACTGCACCGCGTGGGGAGCTGCGTCCACCTCGAGGCGCGCCGCCGTGCTCGACTCGACGACGGTGATGGTCGCGAGGAAGAACCACGCGAGCCACGCGGCGACGACGAGGAGCGCACCCACGAGCAGCGCGCGGCGCGGGCGCGCCTCGGCGGCGGCGAGGGAGCGCAGGGTGCGGGGGAAGGCGTTCATGGGGGCGTGAGCCTCTACCGAAAGCGGGCGCGATGCCAGGGGGCGAGGGGCGAGCTCACGGAGCCGCGCCGATGGCGCGCGCGAGCGCTTCGCAGCCTTCGCGCACGGGGTGTCCGCGCTCGAGCGTCGCCTGCACGATGTGGACGGCTTCACGCGCGAGCGCGCGCGCCTCGGGCACGCGGCCGTGCTCGAACAGCATGGCCGCGAGGTTGTTGAGCGTGGCGCCGACCTCGAATTGCGCGTCGCCGAGGGCGCGGCGCTTGCGCGCGATGCTCTCTTGGTAGGTGCGCTCGGCGTCATCGACGCGGCCGAGCGCCGCGAGCACGTCGGCGTGGTTGTGCAGCGCGAAGGCGACCTCGGGGTGCTGCGGGCGCTCCGAGGCGAGGAAGACCTCGATGGCCTCGCGGTAGGCCGCGTCCGCGTCGGCGAAGCGCTCGAGGCCTGCGAGCGCGTCGCCGAGGCCGCACAGGTCCGTGGCGAGGCCGAACTCGCGGCGCCCCTCGGCGCGGCGCTCGGCCACGGCGGCGCTCGCAAAGCGCAGGGCGCCCTCGTAGTCGCCGCGCGCGCTGGCGAGGCCTGCGAGGTTGTGCAGGATCATCGGGTGCGCGCCCTGCTGCGAATCGCCAAAGAGCGCGGCCGAGCGTTCATAGGCGGCCTGTGCCTCGTCGAAGCGCCCGGCGAAGCGCAGGCACACGCCCAGGTGATTGAGCGCCTCCCACGCGTCGGTGGGCGCGGCCGTGGGGTCGTTGGCGATGTCGTCGATGAGCGCGCGCAGGAGCTGCTCGGCCTCGGCGAAGGCCCCGAGCTTTGTGACGACGTCGGCGAGGTGCAGGCGCGCGTCTCGCTCCATCGCGCGCACCACGGGCTCCTCACGCCACTTGGAGAAGAGCGCGAGCGCGCGCTCGAGGTGGGTGCGCCCCTCGGCCAGCTCGCCGCGCGCGGCGCAGACGATGCCGACGGTGCAGACGGCCTGCGCGAAGTCGGGGTGGTCCTCGCCGAGGACGGCCAACAGCTCGGCGCGCGCCGCGTCGGCCAGGCGCGCGGCGTCCTCCATGCGACCGGCGGCGTTGCACGCGCGCGCTTCCTCTAGTGCGCGCGCGGCGTCATCCCAGCGCTGCTCGCGCTCCTCCTCGCTCAGGTCCGGCATGGCTCCTCCGCGCCGCGCGGCGCCGCGCGGGACGATAGCGCGCCTGCCGAGCTTCCGACTTCACCTTGAGGCCGTGGTTCCGCCCGCTCGGCGGCTCGTACCAGCTGCCGCCCGCGCCGGCCTTCACGCCCGTCTTGACCTTGAGGCCGTGGTTCCGCCCGCACGGCGGCTCG
>JADLAB010000376.1 GCA_020848455.1 Polyangiaceae bacterium | reverse complement strand
GGCAACGTGATGGACTACAGCGTCTCGATCCGCAAGATGATCGACACCGTGTGGGCCTACCGCCCCGCCGACGTCCACGGCCGGCACCTCGCGCCGTGAGCAGGTCCGGACGCCGCCCTCGCTTGCCGATTCGTGCTCACGCCCTCAGCCGCGCGGCACGTTGCTCGGCTGGCGCTCGGGCTTCACCGGCTCGATGACGTCGCCCTTGATCTCGACCTTGGGCAGATCGGCGGCGGTCGGGACCTTGCCCGCCTGCTTCATGCGCTCGCGCTCTTCCTTGCTCAGGATCTCGATGACGAGGCCGCCGTTCGTCGGGTCCTTGCCGTGGTACTGCGCGCCGTTCAGCTCGGCGATGTGGAACGAGGCGCGGCGGTTCTCCTGCATGCCGGCCGGCGTGTTGTTCGGTGCGATCGGCCGCATCTCGCCGAAGGACACCGCCAGCAGGCGCATGTTGTCGAGGCCGCGGTCGACGAGCCAGTCCGCGACCGCGACGGCGCGCCGCTCGCCGAGCCCCTGGTTGTAGTCCTCGTCGGCGCGCGTGTCGGTGTGGCCCTCGAGCCGGATGCGCGACACGTCGGGGTTGTCGACCAGGAACTGGTAGAGCTTCTCCAGCACCGGCAGAGACTGCGGGCGGATCGTCGCCTTCGCCGTGTCGAAGACGATCTTGCCCTCGAGCAGCACGCGGTCGTCCGCCTGCTTCTGGTTCCACGGATTCTCCGGGAACCACGGCGGCATCTGCGCCTGCTCCTCGGGCTGCGGGACGGGCCGGGCGGGCAGCTCCTTCTGGCAGCCGGCGATCCACGGAGCGACAACGGCGAGGACGAAGAGCGCGCGCTTCACCATGGCCACAAGCACAGCGCATGCGCGCGGGGCGCGCAACGAGAAAAAGTGCAAGTATTACTCAAAATGAAGTGCTTATATATGCGAATTCGATTGGATTTGTTCCCAGGCGAGCGTGCGCGACGCGGCACCGCCCGCGGCGCGGTGGCCGTCGACCGTCACTGCGCGCGCGCGAAGTCGAACGGGTAGCTCGCCCACTGCCGCTCGCCGACGCAGTCCATGCGGTCCGCCCCGCCGTCGGTCGGCGTGAGGATCATGCAGCTCATCTGAAAGCTTCGCTCGGGGGCGCCGCGGCAGTCCATCTGCACGTTGAACCCCTCACCGCTCTCGGACCAGGCGAGGTCGAACTCGAAGCGTGCCCAGGCGGCGTGGTCGCCGGCGGGCGTCGCGAAGATCGTCGCGACCCCGCGCAGATCGTCGTTGGCGGTGAGCGAGTTCACCTCGCCGTTGCCGAGCCGCAGATCGCTCACCCACTCGCCGACGATGGGCGAGCTGCAGCCCGCGAGCGCCACCACACCGAGCACCCCCACCACCACCGAGCGCCGCCGCGTCACCATGGATCACCTACCGGCCCAAGCTTGTAGCAGACGCGGGCCGACGACAAGCGTCAGGGGCAAGGGCTCGGCGACGGCGTGGGCTCCTCGACGATGTCGCCGAGGCCGTCGCGCGCGAGCGAGAACCCGAGGCCGATGCTGATGCCGTTGCAGGCCATCGCCGGATCTTGCGTGCCGTCGACCAGGATGTCGGCGGCCTGCTTCATCTGGTCGGCGAGCGAGTCCCAGGTTGGGCCCGAGCACAGGCTCGGGTCGAAGCTGCCCGCGACGGCCTGCATCGCGGCCAGGAACTCGTTCACGTCGAGCACGCCGCTCAGGCTGCCGTGCGTCGCACCCTGATGATCGGCGTCGAGCGTGAAGGCGAGCTTCGCCTGGTGGATCTTCATGGGGAAGTCGATGCCCGCGTTCGGGACGGTGAGGCTGATCGTCACGGCCACGTCGGACGTCCAGACGTCCGCGGCGAGCGCGCCGTCCGGGAAGCTCAACGTCGAGGTGTCGAGATCGAGCGGGTCGGTGAGCGTGCCGTCCGTCACCGGCCAGCAGTCCTGTCCGTCGAAGGTGGCCGCGTGGCCGAGCGCACCGCCGCCGTAGACGAGCGCGGGGACCGAGGCCAGGGTGGGCGCGGCCCCGAGCCCCTGCAGGCGCACGAGCAGCGAGAAATCCCCGGCGGCGACCGAGCCGTTGATGGTGGCGCCGAAGGCGGGGTTGAGGCCCACCATGATGGGGACGAGGTTCCGCCCCCACGAGTTGTCGATGCCGCCGGGGGCGTCGTTCGCGGCTGTCGCCGGCGTGCCGGCGTAGAGCTGGCAGTGCCCGGTGAGGTCGTTCTGCGTCGTGACCCCGTCGACGTCGCGGCCGAAGAGCTGCCAGGCCGAGCTGCTCGAGGTGCCGTTCCAGTCCGTGTCGCCGAACCAGAGCTCGTTCACGGCGAACCACGCGTCGGGGCTCGGCGTGCACGCCGGGGCCTGGCCGCCGGTGCCGCCCGCGCCGCCGAGCCCGCCCGCGCCGCCACCCGCGCCACCCTGTCCGCCCGAGCTCGAGCTCGACGTCGTGACGCCGCCCGCGCCGCCCGTGCCGTCGACCTGCGATGCGCAGCTCGCCGCGGCACCGAGGCCCGCGCCGCAGGTGAGCACCAGCACCGACCCCGTGACCCAAGCTCGCCGAAGCATTCGCTACCTCCCTCGCGCCCGCGCGCCGTGGCGGGCACCTCGACCCTCGCAGGTCGGGTCGAGTCTACACCGAGTCGGTCGGCTCCGGCACCGGGGGTGACGGCGCACCGCACGCGCCCCGATGCCAGTCGGCCCCGCGGTCACGCGCGGCCGGCCAAATTCTCACCGGCGATACGCCGTAGCTTGAGATAGCGGTCGTCGTCGAGCGGCATCGCCCGGGTGCGGGCGAGCCACTCGCGCCCCGGCTCTCCGAGCACGCGGGCGAAGCGTCCCGGCCAATGGTGCGCGAACGCGGAGAGCCAGGCTGCGAGCGCGTCGATCTCGGACCGCTCGAGCCCGGCACCGTCGCCGAGCGCGACCAGCGCAGCCTGCAAAGCGATGGGCTCCAGCACCCCCGAGGTCGGGCGCGGCGCGCCGAGCGGCAGCCCGCAGGCGACGAGCACTTCCAGCGCGGCGCGCATCCACCGTAGAGTAACACATGCCACGCGATCTCGACGCCGCACGGCTCGACGCCATCGTGAGCGCCGTGTGCGCGAGGCTCGACGGGCAGTGGCTGCTCATCGGCGGGGCGCTCGTAGCCTTGTGGCTCGAGCCGCGGAGGGTGACCGAGGACGTCGACCTCATCGGGCTCGGCGGCAGCGCCGACGAACGCTACGCGCTGATGGAGCTCGCTGCCGAGCTCGGCCTCCCCGTGGAAGCGGTCAACTCGGCCGCGGATTTCTTCGTACGCCGAATATCGGGTTGGCGCGGCGAGCTCGTCGAGTGGCGGCGCGGCGCGCGCGGCGTCGTGTACCGGCCGTCGGCGACGCTCTTCGTGCTGCTCAAGGTCCCGCGCCTGTCGGAGCAGGATCTCGCCGACTGCCTCGCTGCCGTCGAGCACGGCCGGCGGACGGGCGAGGTGGTCGACGGCGCGCGCGTCGCGCGCGCTCTGTCTCTGCTGCCTGCGGCAGCCGACGACGAGCAGTCGGCGCGTCGCGCGCGCTTGCGCGAGGCGCTCGAGCTTCGATGAAGCGGCCCTGCTGGCACGGGCTGGCACGGGCGGCGCCGCGCGCGAGGCCGGGTCGTGGGTCGAGCGGACGGGCACGCGCGGGGCTCGGCCTCGCATCGCGGTAGCGCGGTGCCCCGTGCCGGGCGAGCGTCGCACGACGCGTCAGGAGGGGCAGCACCGGTTGACACTTGTAGGCCGCGGAACATGGGCTTCCACCGTCGGCCGCCACGTATGCCTCGTGCGCGCCATCGACGAGTGGGGCCGGCTGCTCGGCGGCGCCCCGGCCATCGACGACGCCGGTCCGGTCGCCGAGTGGGTCACGAGAAACTGGCCCTGGCTGTCGCCCCCCGATTTCCTCCGGCTCGGCGTCTTTCTCGCGTCATCGCGTCTGCATGCCGATCAGGCGGCGCAAGCTGCCGTCGAGGAGCTCGCAGCCAGGGGCTACGGCGTCGTCCCGACGCCCGCGGGGATCTACGTCTACGGTAGCGCGCTGGAGCTCCTGCTGCGGCCGGCGACCTTGCTCCCCGTGGTTGACAAGGTGCTCGCGCACACCGACGCCATGGTCGCGGAGCGCCCCCGGCGACCGGGCGCGTGAGCGGCGACACCCCTCGCGCGAAGAAATCCCGCAACTGCCGCGCGGCCGGCGTCGATGGACTCACGTGCGCAAGCCCACGAGTCCCGTTGTCCACCTTCGGGCCGACCCTGCGATTACCATGTCACCGATGTCACCCATGTCATCCATGCCCCAGCCCCAGCCGCCGCCCGGCTCACCCGCGCCCACCGTGCCGACCGCGCCCACCGTGCAGACCGCGCCCACCGAGGAGGAGCGCCTGCTCGGTGCGGCCGCCTACCTCATGACCTTCATCGGCGCCTGGATCATCGGGCCGCTCGTCATCTACTTCTGGAAAGGCAAGACCTCGCGCTTCGTCGCGTTCCACGCCATCCAGGCGACGGTCGTGACGGCCTGGCTACTGGCCCTTTCCATCGGCGCGGCCGTCTTCATGTGGTTCTGGATGCTCCTCATCGTGCGCATCGGCTTCGACCTCTACCTGCCCGCCGTGAGCATCGGGGGCCTGCTCGCCCTCGTGCCGGTCGTGCTTGCGGTGGTGGCCGCGTGGAAGGCCTTCCAGGGCAAGATCTGGGCGATCCCG
>JADLAB010000375.1 GCA_020848455.1 Polyangiaceae bacterium | reverse complement strand
CTCTTGCAGCCGGGCACGCGGACGCGCATGCCGCCGGACCGGCTCGCGAGCCTGTCCGGGGACGAGATCGCGCGCGCCGTGGCGGAGCTCCGCGCGGTGATCGCGCGGCGCGCGCGCGGAGCGCGGCCCTAGAGGTGCGATCCGAAGCACGCGCCCGGGCCCCGCGGCGCGCGCCTGCGTCGCGCACCTGCGCCAGCTCGCCCGCGAACAGCCCTTGGTCCACGTCATGATCGGCACTCGGCGTTGCGCAGCCGGACACCCGGGCGCATGATCACGAGGAGGATCCACAGAGGAGGGACACCATGGGCAAGCCACTGCGAACAGGGGGCAGCCCGCAGGGAACATCTCTCGGTCAGGGCGTGCCGCCATGTGGAAGGTCTAAACCCTGGCGGATCGTCATGCGGCCCTACCATTCCATCGGGGCCCTGGCGCTCGCGGGCGCCATTGGTTGCAGTTCGTCATCGGGTGTAGACCAGGTCAGCGGTAGCGCCGGCGGCGGCGGTGCGGGCGGCTCTGGACAGTCGGGTAGGTTGGATCTGCTGCTCGTCGTCGACAACTCGCGCGGACTGGCCGACAAGCAGGTGGGGATCGCCGCTATCGTGCCAGAAGTGCTCGGCGCCTTCATCAACCCACGCTGCGTGGACTCAGGCGGCGGGGCGGCTCCGACGCAACCGACGACGCCGAGCGAGGCCGGCCTCGCCGGCTACGAACGCGAAGTCGCGCCCGTGCGAGACCTACACATCGGCATCGTCACGAGCAGCCTCGGGGGCCTCGGGAGCGACGCGTGCGCCGGCAGCGCAAATTCGAGCGAGAACGACGGAGGCCGTCTCGTGGCGCGCGTCGACACGAACGGCACTTCGGCGCCGACCTATCAGAACCTCGGCTTTCTTGCGTGGGACCCGGACGCGACCCTGGTGCCACCCGGCGAGAGCGACGCGGGTGTTCTCGCCTCGAATCTCTCGAGCATGGTCTCCGGCGTCGGTGAGCGTGGCTGCGGCTACGAGTCGACGCTCGAGGCATGGTACCGCTTTCTCGTTGATCCGAATCCGTACGAGTCGATTCAGATCTCGTCGCAGCAGGCGGTGCTCGTGGGTACGGACGCTGCGCTGCTGGCGCAGCGCAGTGCGTTTTCCGCCCCGATTCTGTGGTTGTCGTCCTCGTGATCAGCGACGAAAATGACTGCTCGACGCGTTCCGGCGGACAGTAGCGCCCGGCTCGTACTGCAACCTCGCGACGCGCCAGTGTGAGTTTTGAGCGCCGACCCGGGCGCGGGGCCGCTGCGGCCTGCCGGCGGCGGGCTGGCGTGCCTGTGCCGTGTGCTGGACGCTGATCCGCAAGGTCTTGCCGCCTGAAGGCTGCGCTACGCTGCCCGGCGATGGGCATCGAGCACGTGTTCCTCCTCGCGAGCTACGGCGTCGTGCCGGCGTGGCTCCTGCTCGTGGTCGCGCCGCGCGCGCGCATCACGCGGCTCGTCGTGCACTCCTTCGCGCCGTGCCTGCTCCTCGCGCCGCTCTACGGCGTGCTGCTCTTCGGCGACCAGCCGGGGCCCGAGGGCGCGAGCTTCTTCACGCTCGAGGGCGTGAGCCGCATCTTCACGACGCCGTGGACCGTGACGGCGTGCTGGATCCACTACCTCGTCTTCGATCTCTTCGTCGGGGCCTGGGAGGTGCGCGACGCCGAGCGCCTCGGCGTGCGGCACCTCTACGTCGTGCCCTCGCTCGTGCTCACCCTGCTCTTCGGGCCACTCGGGCTGCTCTCGTGGGGGCTCCTGCGCCTGGCGCTCTGCCGCCGCCTGTCGACCGAGGAGCGCGCGCCGGCACGGTGAGCGGAGGCGTGCGCCGCCGGGCGCGAGCTCAAGGCGCGGCCGGCGCCGCGACCGTGGGTGCGACGGGCACGAGGCGCCCCTCCTGCAACCGGAACGGCGAGGGGAGGGCGGCGAGCTCGTCGGCCGGGCGCCGATCGAGGCCCACGTCCCAGCGGCGCACGCCGTCGTCGGCGACGCTCGTGAGCTCCGTTCCCGCCGGGTCGAGGGCGAGCGCGCCGACCGCGCCCGCGTGCCCCTCGATGACCGCCAGCAGCGCCGCGGTGCGCGTCTCGAAGACGAGGATGCGGCCGTCGACGGCGGCGAGCGCGAAGCGCTCCCCGTCGGGGAAGAAGCCCGCGGCGGACACGCCGCTCGCCTGGGCGTCGAGCTCGGCCACGACCTCGCCGCTTCGCGCTGTGACGAGCCGCGCGCGCGCCCCGGTCGACGACGTGAGGACGAGCTTGTCGCCCGCCGGGCTCCACGCGACGCGCTCGGCCTCGAGGGTGCGGAGGAAGGTCCCCGCCGCGACGTCCCACAGATCGAGCTCGACCCCCGAGGTGGCGACGACGGCGAGCGTGCCGTCCGGGCCAAAGGCGACGCTCGGGTAGAGCGCGACGTCGTCGTGCGCGCGGTCGTCGGTCAGCACGACCGAGCCGTCGGCGACGCGCCACACGCGCGCGAGGCCGCGCCCGGCCGCGGCGGCGAAGCGCGCCGTCGGATCGAGCGCCACGAAGGACACCGGCCGATCGAGGGCCTCGAGCGCCGGGGCGACGCGGCCGTCGACGTACTGCAGGCGCAGGCTCCGGTCGCGCGCCGCGGAGAGCACGAGGCCCGTCGTCGGCGCGATCGCGACGGCCGTCACGGGTGCGTCGTGCCGGGCCGCGAGCACGCGCTCCGTCGGGCCCGGCCACGCCTGGAGCGCGAGCGAGCCGTCGTCGCGCCCCGTCACGAGCGTGTCGTCGTCCGCGGCGAAGGCGAGCGCGGTGGCCCGCCCGATCGCGTGGAGCTCGGGCTCGCCGACCCCTCCGGCGCCGACGGAGCCGTCGCGTCGCAGGACGGCCAGGCGCCGGCCCGCCGGGCCCAGGCGTCGCTCGCGATCGTCCGGGGCGAGGCTCTGGCCGTGGGCGATCCCGCGCAGGCGCCCGCGCGTCGCGCGGAACAGGCGCGCCGCACCGTCCTCGCCGAGCGTGAGGATGCGCGCGCCGTCGGGCGCGTGGCTCGCCCGGAGCACCGAGCCCACGTGCCCCGTGAGTGTCGCGAGGCGGCGGCCGCTCGTCGCGTCCCATACGCGCGCGACGCCGTCGGAGCCGGCCGTGAGCAGCGTCTCGCCGGCCGCGTCGAGCTCGAGGTCGTAGGTCCGGGCGCGCGTCAGGGTCGCCCCGCGCGCGTCGTCGCGGTGCGCTTCGGCCGACCACGCGCGCGTGAAGCGGCGCACGCCCTTCGGGTCGGCGCCGGCCCGGAAGGCCGTGATCTCGCCACCGTAGCCGCCCGCCACGAGCAGGGCGCCGTCGGCCGAGAACGCCAGCGCTGCGACGCGCGCCCCGGCCTCGAGCGTCGCCGTGCGGCCTCCGTCCGTGGTGGCGAAGAGCTCGGCCGTGGCTCCCACGCCGACGGCGACCAGGCTGGCGTCGGGAGGCACCTCGAGCACCTCGGGCGCGTGCTCGAGGGCCACGCTCCAGAGCCGCTCCCCCTCGGTGGTCCACAGCTCGAGCGCGGCGCGCGTGAGCTTGCCCTTGGGGTCGAAGTCGGCGACGCCGAGCGCGAGCCGGCCGCCGTCGGCGAGGAGCCGCGCCAGGTGCAGCGTGCCCGCGTCGCCGGCGAAGTGCAGGCGCTCGCCGCCGCTCGCCGCGTCCCACACGTGCACGACGCCCCGCCCGTCGACCGTGACGATGCGCGCCCCGTCCGGCGCGAAGCTCACGTGCTCGAGTCGGCTCTCGTGACCGAGCGTCGCCTGGAGCGTGCAGTCCGACAGGCGCCAGAGCCTGGCCGTGTGGTCGCTGCTCGCGGTGAGCAGGCTGCGGCCGTCGGGGCTGAAGCGCACGGTGGTCACGGCCTCTTCGTGATCTCCGCAAGGGCGCGTCTCGGCGCCCGTCTCCGCGTCCCACAAGAGGACGGCGCCGCCGCGCGCGCCGGACGCGATCGTGCGCCCGTCGGGGCTCCAGGCGACGTCCGCGAGCGCCCCCGGGTCGCCGTCGGCAGTGGGCGCTCTGCCGCCGGTCGCGCGCAAGACGGGCAGGCGCGTCTCGGCGTCTCGCACCGCATCGCGCACGAGCGCGCCGAGGGCCACGCTCGAGCCACCGCGCGCCCGCGCCTCGCGGAGGTAGGGCAGGGCGCGCTCCGGCTCGCCGGCGACGAGCTCGCGTCGCCCCTGCTCCACGAGCAGCGAGATGGAGCGCTCGTTCGCCGCGCGCTCGTTCTCGGCGGCGGTCGCGGCGTTGGCCTCGGCGCGCTCCCGGTTGTCGTCGGCGAGGCGGGCCATCTCGGTCGCGCGCGCGCGGGCGAGCCACGCGACCGTCCCGAGCACGACCGCGAGCACCGTCAGCGCGCCGAGCCCGGACACGGCCGCGCGCTTCAGGCGCCGCACGGCGCGCGCGCGGCGGCGCGAGCCCGCGACGAAGCGCGTCTCGAGCTCGCCGAGCGTGGCGGCCCGGGCCGCGACGAGCTCCTCGGCCTCGAGGAGCGGCTTGCCTTCGGCGAGCAGCAGATCCTGCGGCTCGCCCTCGAGGTGCCAGCGCGCCGCGGCGCTGGCGACGCGGGCGCGCACGCGCCCGAGCTCGCCGTCCTCGTCGAGCCAGCCGCGCAGTCGCTCCCACTGCACGAGCAGCGCCTCGTGCACGAGCTCGACGAGCGCCGCCTCGCCGCTCGCGCCGGACTCGCGCGCCACGACCCGGCGCGCGGCGACGAGCGCCTCGAGCACGACCGCCCCGTCGAGCCCGCCGGCCTCGGCGAGCTCGTGCCGCGTCACGACGGCGCGCGTGCGCTCGGGCGTGGCCAGGCGGAGCAGCAGGGTCCTGGCCGAGGCCTGCTGCGCCGGCGTGAGGGCGGCGAGCGTCTCTTCCGCGTGCGCGGCGAGGGCGCCCTCGACGCCGCCGAGGGCGCGGTAGGCGTCCCAGGTGAGGCGCTTCCAGCGCCGATCGCGTCGCTCCCAGAGCTGCGCGGCGCAGAACTCGAGCATGGCGAGCGCGGCCGGCTCGGCGGCCACGCTGGTGACGATGTGCTCGGCGAGCCCCTCCTCGAGCGCGAACTGGAAGAGCTCGGCCGGGCACACGAGCGCGCGCCACAGATCCTCCTTGCCGGGCGCGGTCACGACCTCGACCTGCCGGCTGTAGAGGCCGCGCAGGGCCTCGAGCGTCGCCAGCCGCGCGAAGAAGTCCTCGCGCAGCGACGCCACGACGCGCACCGGCCCCTCGCCGTCGAGACCGGCCGAGCCGAGCGCCGCACCGAAGGCGGCGCGCTTGTCGTCGTCCTCGCACAGCGTGAGCGCCTCTTCGGCCTGATCGACCACGAGCACGAGGCGCTGCTCGCGCGGTCGCAGCAGGCCCTCGAGAAAGGAGCCGAGCGTCTCGGGGCGCTCGCGCAGGAGCTCGGCGACGGCCTCGCCGGGGTCGGCGCCGGCGGCGTCCGGCGCGTCCGGCGGGGTGGGCCCGCCGAGGCGCGCGAGCCAAGGCGCGAGCGCGCGCGCGAGGGCGGCGAGCGGCTCCGGTCCCGGCCGGAAGGTCACGCACACGGTGTCGCCGAGGAGCGGCAGCACACCGGCCGCGAGCAGCGAGCTCTTGCCGGCGCCGCTCGGGCCGGTGACGGTGACGAAGCCGTGGCGGCGGATCCGGTTCGCGAGCGACTCGGCCTGCTTCTCGCGGCCGAAGAAGAGCGCGGCGTGCTCGGCTCCGAAGCTCTCGAGCCCGCGGTAGGGGCTCGCCACGGCGCCGACGGAGGGCGGCGGCGGCTCGTCGGCGCCGTCCGCGAAGAAGGCCGAGCCGAGCGAGGCCCACACCTCGAGCTCGCGGTGCTCCGAGAGCGAGGGCAGGGCGACGTAGCGCGCCGCCTGCTTGTGGGAGCCGTCGAGCACGAACAGCTCCTCGGTGGCCTCGGGGGTCGGCCGCCGGAAGAGGGCCACCGGGTGCAGCGACACGAGCGGACGACCGTCCGGCGCGACGAGGACGGGCTCGCCAGGCGGCAGGCGCGCCCCGGCCGCGAGCTCCCCGCGGTGCCAGCGCCCGCGCGGTGGTGTGACGCCGGTGAGCCGCCAGACCGGCTGTGCGGCGGCCGCGTCGTCGGGCGCGCCGAGGGGCACGACCAGCAGGGCGGCCTGCCACACGGGCTCGAGCAGGGTGATGAGGGCCTCGAGCTGCGGTTCCCGCCGTGCGAGCACGGCCTCGATGTCGGCGACGCTGCCGGTGACGCCGTGCGCCACGGTCTCGCTCTTGCGCATCTCGAGCAGCCCGTCGATGGCCTGCGCCAAGGCCTTCTTCTGCTTGCCCGCGAAGAGCGCACCGAGCAGCGGCAGCGGATAGGCCTCGGGCCTCTTGGCCCAGGCGCCGACGAGGCCGCGGACGATCCCGACCCACTGCCCGTCGGTGAGCGCTCGCGCCCGCAGCGCCCGCAGGAGGCCGAGGACCTCGGCGCTCTCGCCGCCGGGGCCCGGGCCGTACTGCACGCGCACGGCGAGGGCGACCGTCGCGAGCCAGCGCACGAGCGCGCGAAAGCACTCGACCACGCGGTCGCGCCGCTCGTGCACGCTCGCGGCCCCGAGCAGCGCCGACGCCGCGTCGGCCAGGGGCAGCGGGTGCAGGGCGAGCACACGGCTCGCCGTGTCGGGTGAAAGGCTGGGCACCTCTGGGACCTCGGCGCGCGTCGGCGGCGGAGCATGGATCGGCCGCGGCCAGCCGCAAACCGGAACCGGCGAACCCTCGCCGCGTAGCGCGGCTCCTAGTCCACGGAGGCGGCGGCCGGGGCGTGCCCGTTCGACCGCTCCATCGCGAGGACGACGTGAGCGAGCCGGAGGATCTGTTCGTGCGCCTCGGGCGCGGCGAGATCGTGGGGTTGACGAGGCTCGCGTGGGAGGCGCTACGCCCGCGCTTCGAGGAGCTCCTGCGGCGCGACACCGACGTCGCGGGCCCCATCGTCGTCGTGCGCGGGCCGAGCGGCATTGCGGCCGTGGAGGAGCCGTCGCGCGAGCTCCGCGTCGTGCGTCCGCTCGCGAGCGAGGCCGCCGCGCAGGCCTTCATCGACAAGCGCCTCGCGCAGTACGACCGTATGTGGGACGGCTGCGGCTTCCGGATCGACTACTATCGCTGAGATCCCACCTCGGACGGCGTGCGGCGCCTGCCGCGCGCGGCCGAATCGTTCCGGCCTGCCCAGGCTCCCACCGAGCAGGGGGCGCCCGCTGCGCCCCGAGGAGATGAGCCCGTGATGATCCAGTCGATCCGAGTGACCGCCCCGCACGCCGCTGCCCACGGGCGGCTGACGCCGACCGAGCTCGCCGAGGCGCTCGTCGGACCGCGACCGCCCACGGTGATCGACGTGCGCACGCTCGACGAGTTCTTCGACGACCCGCTCGGCCGTGTGCCGGGCGCGCTCGTGGTGCCGCTGCCGCACCTCGCGGCCGAGGCCGAGACCCTGCGCGCGCTCGGGACCGACCTCGTCGTGTACTGTCGCACCGACGAGCGCGCCTTCCGGGCCGCCGCCTCGCTCCGCGCCGCCGGCCTCGCCGAGGTGAGCGTGCTCGCGGGCGGCATCGTCGCGTGGCGCCGGGCGGGCCTGCCCGTCGAGCACGAGGTCGCGGCGTGAGGCGCACGGCGCGCCCCCTGCTCCTCGTGGTCGGCGTCGCGCTCGCGGTCGCCGCCTGCGGCTCGGGCCAGGGCTCCGGTGCGCCGAGCGCGAGCGCGTCGGGCACGGCGAGCGGCGCCGATCCGCTGGCGCGCGCCGAGGCGGCGGCCGGGCGCCTCGGCAAGACCCTGCGCGCCAGGCTCGAGGAGGTGCTGAAGGCGAGCGGCCCGGCGGCCGCCGTCGCGGTGTGCGCCGCCGAGGCCCAGGCGCTCGGGACCCAGATCGCAAGCGAGACCGGCGTGCGCGTGGGCCGCGCCTCGCTCCGGCTGCGCAATCCTGCCGACGCCGGGCCCGACTGGGTGGCCGCGTGGCTGCGCGCCCAGGGCGAGCGGCCGGCCGAGGGCGTGGCGCCCGTGCGCGAGCTCGTCGACGGGCCGACCGGCAAGGTCGCCCGCGTGCTCAAGCCCATCGCCGTCGACAAACCGTGCCTCGCGTGTCACGGGCAGCCGGCGGAGCTCGCCGCCGAGGTGACGCCCGCGCTCGCGGCCACGTACCCGGACGACGCGGCCGTCGGCTACCGCGAGGGCGATCTGCGCGGAGCGCTCTGGGCGGAGCTCCCGGTCGGGCGCTGAGGTAGCCGTTCACGGAGCCCCACCGGCGCGGGTGCGTGAGCGGGCGCGGGAGCGTGGGCGTGGGCGGGCGCGTGGGCGTGGGCGTGGGCGGGCGCGTGCGCGTGTGCGGGTGCGGGAGCGAGCCGGCATCGCCCGCGGGCCGCAGGCCCGCCGGGGGTGGGCAACTACCGCACTACGCCAGAGAGCGAAGACTCCAGGCGGGAAGAGTCCTCCGCTGCCATCCGAGCAGGGTCATCCTCGAATGACTCCCAAAAACCGGGAGAAATTTGGGGATGGGTGGGGTCATCCCCGAATTTCTCCCGCTTTCGGGGAGCCAACAGGGGGATGACGCCGGGATGACCCCGGGATGACCCCGCTCCCGTCGCCGCGCCGGCCCACGCGCGCGCCCGCACTCGCGCGCGCCCGCACTCGCGCCGCCCCACGCGCCCGCACCCGCACCCGCGCCCGCACCCGCGCCCGCACTCGCACTCGCACTCGCACTCTCGCCGCGCGCGGAGCTCGGGGGGGCCAGTCGGCCCACGACTCCCGCTCCGGCCCGCTCGCTCAGCGACAGACCTGGTCGCCGAAGCTGTTCGACTGGCAGCTGCCCGAGCAGCAGTAGATGTCGGTCGTGCCGTACTCCGCCTGCTTGTACGACGCCGAGCAGTTCTCGCCGTAGACGAGGCACTCCTCGCCGCAGCCTCCGAGCGGTGCGGCAAGCGTGACGAGGACGGCGAGCACGGGCAGCGCGACCAGCAGCGTGAGCAGGGATCGTGTCATGTGGGGCCCCCTATCGGCATCGACACCAGAGGGTAAGCCGCGCCCGCCGTGCTGCATTGACCTGCGTCAATCCGCGACGCGACGCTCCGCCCGCCCCGAGCGGCGGCCCCCGAGCGCGACGTGACGGCTCACGGCAGCGGGTGGTCGAGGAAGAACTGCATCACGGCCTGCCCCCACACGAAGGCATTGGGCGGCTGGCACGCGAACGAGAACACCTGCCCGGGCTCGCCGCCGGGGTCGGTGCTGCCCGGGTAGCAGTGGCCTCCGAGCACGGGCGCGCCGAGGTAGTCGTGCTGCAGGAACTCGAACACGCCGCCCTGTCCGTCGACGAAGCGCTGCCACAGGTGGTCGGCGTCGCTCTCGACCACGCCGCCGTCCACCATGCCCTCGGCCGCCACCACGGCGTCGCGCGTGGCGGTGGCCGTGGAGAACGCGACGAGAGCGTCGGCCGTGCCGTGCAGGTAGAGGATGGGGCGCACGTGCGGCGGTGCGTTGCCGAACGTGAAGCACTGATCCTCCCAGGCGTTGAAGGCGCCCGGCGCCACGCTCGCGAGCACGTCGCTGTGATCGCACAGCATGCGCCAAGTCATGCTGCCGCCCTGCGAGAAGCCCGTGAAGTGGATGCGCTTCGGATCGACGTGGAAGGCGGCGCGCATGCGCTCGAGGAACGCGAACACCCGCGCATCGTCCGTGGCCGCGGTCCAGCTCGGGACGGCACCCGGCGCGGTCGGCTGCACGACGAGGTAGCCGTGCGCCCGCCCGAGCGCCGCGAGGCCCGTGTTGTGCTCCTCCATGGCGCCGTTCATGGTGAAGCCGTGCACGTCGAAGACGAGGCCGCAGGCGCAGCTCGTGCACGCCGCCGGGACCGAGACCCGGTAGCTGAGGCCGTCGCAGGAGTACGTGTGCAGATCGGCGGCCGACACGTCGTCGATGCAGGCGTCCGGTACGGGCGGCGCCGTCGGCACGCAGCTCCCGCCGCCCGCGCCCCCCGTGGCGCCGCCGCCCGTGCCACCCGTGCCCGTGCCGCCCGCGCCGGCATCGCCCGACCCGCCCGTGCCGTGGCCCGCCGCTCCGGCCGCGGCGCCGCTGCCCGTGCTCGTCGTCGGCCCCTCGGCCGTGCTCGAGCTGCAGCCGAGCGCCGCGCACACGACGAGCCCGCACGGCAGCGCCGCTGCGAAGAGCCGCTTGGTGTCGAGAGCCATCGCGAGCTCCGACGATAGCGCCTTCTCGCGCCCCGGGGCGAGCGTCTCCGCGTCGCGGGACGAGGCGAGCGGGCCCGCCTACGCCGCGAGGTCCCGCGACAGCGCGATCGACGCGATGGTCCCGTCCGAGACCGCCGTCGTCATCTGCCGGTAGCGCTTGCTCACGATGTCGCCGGCCGCGTACACGCCCGGGATGCTGGTGCGCATCTCCTCGTCGACCTTCACGTAGCCGAAGCGATCGAGCTCGAGCTCCGCGCCGAAGCCCTCGAGGTTGGGCTTCATGCCGGCGAACACGAAGACTCCGTCGCAGGCGATCGTCTTCCGCTCGTGCGTGCGGAGGTCCTCGACGACCACCGAGTCGACGCTTCGGCCGTTGCTCGCCACGAAGGCGCGCGGCTCGTGCTGGAACAGAAAGCCGATCTTCTCGTTGGCGAAGGCTTGCTCCTGGGCGTGCTTGTTGGCCTGCAGCTCGGCGAACTGGTGCACGACCGTGATCTTCGAGGCGAACTTGGCGATGAACAGCGACTCCTCGATGGCCGAGTTACCGCCGCCGATCACGACCACGTGCTTGCCCTCGTAGTACTTGGCGTCGCAGGTGGCGCAGTACGACACGCCCTTGCCCTTGTACTCGACCTCGCCCGCGACCCCGATGGTGCGGGGCGAGGAGCCGGTCGCGACGATGATCTTCTTGGCGCGGATCGTCTCGACGCCGTCGAGCACGACGACCCGCTCGCGCAGATCGACGCGCGTGAGCTCGGCCGCGAAGCGCCCCTTCACGCCCGCCGCCTTGGCATGCTCGAGCAGGTGGTGCGCGAGCATGTAGCCGGGCTGCGGCTTCGGGAAGCCGGGGAAGTTCGAGACCTGGTGGGTCACGGTGAGGTTGCCGCCGCCGAGGCCGACGTCGACCATGATGGTGTCGAGCTTGGCCTGCGCCGCGTAGATGCCGGCGGTGATGCCCGCGGGACCGCCGCCGAGGATGAGCACGTCGCACGACGTCTCGACCGGCGTCGCGGCGGCGTGGATCGCGGCCGCGCGGTCGGCCGGCACGAGGGCGTCGAGCTCGGCCGCGAGCTCCGAGCGCTTGATGCCCCCGGTGAGCCGCTTGCCGACCTCCTGGCCGCCGCGGAAGAAGAGCACCGTCGGCGACGAGCGCACGCCGAGCTTGTCGGAGAGCGCGCGGTTGCCCTGGCGGAAGACCTTCACGAAGCGCAGGTCGTGGCCGTAGAGCTCGGCGAGCGCGTCGTACTTCGGGGCGAGCGCCTCGCAGGGCGGGCACTCGGTGGAGTAGAAGTCGAGCACCACGGGGGTCGCCGACCCAAGGACCTCGGTCTCGAACACGGTTTCATCGATCTCACGAACCAGCGCGGACATCGTCCACCTCCACGAGCTACAGCGTGCTCGCAGGTAGGAGCCGCGGTGTGGCGCGAGGGTTCGCGGGGCGCGGCCGTGGCGCGCTAAGCGGGTGCGTCGGCCGCCCCGTAGAGCCCGGCGCCGAGCGCGAGGAGCTCGCGCACCGGGCGGCAGTCGGGCGCGTCGATCGTGCCCGTGCGGTTCTTCGCGACGGCGCCACAGCCGCCCCCGCAGGCGAGCGCGAGCGCGCAGTCGCGACAGGCTGCGACGCCCGCCACGTCGCGCTCCTGCCAGGCCGCGACCGCGGCCTCGTCGAGCCGGCGCGTCGGGTAGAAGGAGCCCACCGACTCGCCCGGCTTGCCGACGTTGGCGGTGCACGGGTAGATGCGGCCGCTCGCGTCGAACGCCCACTCGGTCTTGCAGGCGGGGCAGGCGTCGAACAAGGGGTCGGGCAGCTCGCCCTCGGAGAACAGGAAGCGCGCCACCGAGAACGCCGGCCGGTGGAACGCGAGCAGGGCCGGGTCGGCCTGCACGAGCGCGTGGAGGTCCTCGTAGAGCGAGAGCCGCGAGTAGAGGCGCGCCTGCTCGCCCTGGCAGTGGTGGAGCTCGTAGTTCCGGCCGATCTGGGTCTTGAAGAGCGGGCTCTTCGTCCAGCCCCGGTCGATGGCGAAGTGCGCGAGCTCGCGGAAGCCCGCGACGTTGTCCCGGTCGACGACCGAGCGGAGGTTCACGGGCAGGCCGGCCGCGAGGCAGGCGTCGATGCCCGCCACGATCGGCGCGAAGGTCGAGCCGCCGCCCTTCAGGTAGCGGCGGGCGTCGTGCACCTTCTCGGTGCCGTCGAGCGTGATCTGCACCTCGCGGATGCGCGCCCGCCCGAGCAGCGGCAGGTACTCGGCGAGGTGGTAGCCGTTCGTCACGACGGCGAGGTCGAGCCCGCGTCGCGCCGTCCCCTCGACCAGACCCTCGACGGCGCGCCGCGCCGCGGCGCTCGGCAGGAGAGGCTCGCCCCCGAACACCGTCACGTACTTGCGCCGCTCGGCGAAGACTTCGTCGACGTAGGCGAAGAACGCGGCGAGCACGGCGTCCGGCGCGGCGTCCGGTGCCCCGGCGGCAGGCGCGGCGTACTCGTCCTGGTAGCAGTAGCTGCAGCCGAAGTTGCAGGCGTAGCTCGGCACGTAGAAGAGCTGGAGCTCGTCGTTGTCCCGGGCGTCGACGAAGTCGAGGTAGGCCGCGCGATAGCGGCGCGCCTCTTCCTGCGGGTCGACGACGTAGCCCTTGCGCACGAGCTCCGCGTCGTCGCGGTGCTCGCCGCGAAGGAGGCGCGCGCCCTCCGCCGCCGAGAGCACGTCGGCCTCGCGGCTCAGGAGGTTCACGAGCAGGTACTCGTCGCGCTCGTGGATCTTCGTGAGGATGTTGTGGCGGGACAGCTCCATCGCACCCGAGCCCGAAAAAAAAGAGCCACGCGTGCCCCGGAACCCGGTCCGGGGCGCGCGTGGCCCGTGCGTTCGTCAGTCGTGACAGCCGGCGACGGCCTTGGAGACCTTGGCGCAGCACTGTGCGACCTTGATCTCGGCGGGCTTGTCGCTCGGCGCCTTGGCGGCCTTGCGCACCGCCTTCTTCTTGATCAGCGACTTCATCCGTCCTTCACCTCCGTGGTGCACCGTGTGGTGGGTCGTGGCGTCTCCGCTCATCCCTGGCAGCAGCACGACCGCTTCGGCCGCTGCCCCGCCACGGTGAAGCTCGCGACTCGCGCCTTGCCCTTCGCGTAGGGGGCGCTCTCCTCGAGGATGCGCACGGCGCCGAGCCCGGCAAGGGCGATGTGGGCGAGATACTCGACTTTGGGCACGGCGCCGGCCCAGCACTCGGCGACGGCCTCGGGGTCGTCGCGGTGCTCGGCCGGGATCGGCTCGACGGCGTAGATGTCGCTCACGACGAAGCGACCGCCGGGCCGGAGGATGCGCGCGATCTCGCCCCACACCGCGGCCTTGTCGGGCGCGTGGTTCAGCGCGCAGTTCGACACCACCCAGTCGACCGACCCCTCGGGCAGTGGGATGCGGTCGAAGGTCGCCTCGAGGAAGGTCGCGTTCGTGACGCCGAGCTTGGCGGCCGTCTTGCGGGCCGCCGCGAGCATCCCGCCCGTCACGTCGACGCCGTAGGCGTGCCCCTCGGGGCCGACGACCTCCGCGAGGCGCAGCACGTCGGTGCCGCGCCCGCTGCCGAGGTCCACGCACACCTCGCCGGGCCGGGGGTCGCATGCGCTCACGGCGCTGCCGCACGACAGGCAGCACTCCGACTCCGCGAGCTCGCCGTAACGCGCCTGGATCGCCTCGTTCATGGCTCCTCGTCCCTGCTGTTCTAGCCGGATTGGAGCCCGCGAGCGACGAAAGGGTTCGCGGTCGTCGTCCGAAGTGGCGCGCAAATTCTGCGTGCGCCTTGTCGGAGCGCCCGCCCGTGCCTACCTCACCACCGGAATCGAAAGGAGCCGGCCATGCAGAAGGAGATCACCGTCGCGGAGTTCGCCCGGGAGCTCGTCGCGCGCATCGACGGGACGAAGGGCATCGACTGCTGCAAGGACGAGATCAAGAAGCTCGCCTTGATGGCGAAGGACCAGATGGGCGACAAGAAGATCGTCGTCAACTGGAAGGATGCCTGACTCGACTTTCGCCCCTTCGGGCGAAAGTCTCGCGGCTACGGGGATCAGGCTGCAGACTTCAGGCGCGAGCCTCGAGGGAGCGACTCAGTCCCACCGTAGCCTGAAGCCGGTAGCCCGAAGCCACGAGTGTTTCGCCCGAAGCGCGAGACACGAGTCTGAGGCCGGCGCCCCGCGCGTCTTGACCTTCGTCAACGCGGAGCGCGAGCGTCGCGCTCGGCCCCGGTCGGCGGGCCGAGCAACGCGTGGGCCGTCTCGACGACGCGGCGCTGCCAGCGCATTCTCTCGGCGAGCGGCCAGCCGCGCGGGCACTCGACGACCAGAGTCGTGATGCCGAGCGCGAGCCAGGCGTGGAACGCCAGCCCGTAGAAGCGCGACAGCTCCACCATGCGGAGGACGGTGGCCGAGGGCCTCAGGACCCCGTCCTCGCCGTGGACGACGAGGAAGCTCGGCTCGGGGTCGATGGCGAACTCGTCGCCGAGCGCCCGGATGATGCGCCGCCCGAGGTCGTCGTCCGGTCCGTGCTGGATGAGGTAGCCGCCGGCGGCGTCGCGGTCCTCGTGGAGATCGAGCAACAGGGCCGGCCGCCGCGCCGCGAGGAAGCGCTGGACCGCCGCGACCTCGGGCACGTCGTCTCGTGCGAAGCTGCGATTGAGATCGCGACCGTCCGCGAGCTCGCGCGCGTGGTGCGCGACGCCCCACGGATTGCACGGCCCGAACGTCGCGAAGCCGAGCGCCTCGAGCTCCGGCAGGACGAGCGCGCCGCTCGGCTCGTCGCCGTGGACGCCGCCCGTCACGGCGACCTCGCTCCGCGGCCGCCACGGGCCGGGTGGCGGTGGCGCGGCGGTGCTGCCTCGGGCCGAGGGCACCGGAGCGTGCTTGTCCCCGGCCGGCGGTGGGGCGGACGCGCGCGCCGGCTCGAGCGGCGCGCGCGGGCAGCCGTTCGCGAGCAGCGCGCCGAGCGCGCCGAGCGCGGAGGCGAGGACCGAGCGCCGTTGCACGGATCGGTATGTAGCGCATCCGCGTGCGGTGGGGAGGCCCGCGCCCGACGGCGCAACGCGAGCTCAGCCGAGCGCGCGGTGCACGACGCGCCCGGCGCGGAGCACGACGAGCTCGCCTTCCCGGAGCGGTTGCCACGCTTCGCCGCTCAAGGGGACGCTCGCGAGCAGGGCGACCTCCTGCCGCTCCGTCGGCGGGATGGT
>JADLAB010000374.1 GCA_020848455.1 Polyangiaceae bacterium | reverse complement strand
TTCTTCATGAGGTCGCGGAACAGCTTGCTCTGGTACTCGTACTGCTGGCTCATCCATTCCTCCAAGGCCCTGCGGGCCGCAGCGCCCAGGGCCGAGAGCAAGAGGTCGAGGTAAGCGTAGCGCCTCTGGTCGGGGAGCGTCAGCAGTCCCTCCGCGGCCGCGACCGCACACCGCGCCGCGCGCGCGCTGTCACCCGGGTCGCGCGCGCTGCCCGTCGCCATGCGGCGCCCGGCGCGTCCCCCGTGGGCGAGCGCCGAGAGCACGGCCAGTTCCGGGCGCACGGCCGCCTGCGCCGGATCCTCCACCGCGACCACACGCTCCGGCCCCACGACGACCGGTCGGAGCTCGAAGCCTGGGTGCCCGAGCAGGATGGGCTGCTCGCAGAACCGCGCCGTCGGCTCCGACAGGCACACTACGAGCAGGTACACCGGGCACCCGTGCCGCGCCCACAGTCCGGTCACGTAGACGGGCCAGCTCCGCTGCTTCAGCGGGTCGGCCCGCAGCTGTACCTCGACGACGATCGCTGCCGCGACGGGCTCGCCCACGAGCACGACCGCGTCCGCGTGATGCTCGGGCAGCTGCGTCGCCCCGAACGTCTCCGACCCCAGGCGACACCCCCGCGACGCCCATGCGCCCCCGGCGACCCCGACGCCGGCTGACTCGGTGAGCAGCTCCGCGGCGAGCGCCGGCCGCGTGTGAAAGAGCTCGACGAGCATGCTGTGCAGGACCGACGGCACGATCCGCGCCGAATGCAGCCAACGTGCCGCGCAGCGGACGACGCCAATGGCGCGGATGTCCGCCGAGATTGGGCGGCGCGTGGCGTGGCGCCCGCCAGGCGGCAGGTGGCGGCCGCCGGAGCCGGTCATCGGGGCGTCGTGGCGCGAGTGCGCACGGACCGCCTGGCGCCGTCGCGTGGAGAACGCGCGACCGGACTCCTGGCGGCGCCGGCCTGCAGCGGCGCGCGCGCTCGGGTGATGACCGCATGGGCACGCCGGTGCCGACCCGAGCGGTCCCTACGCGCTTGCCCGGTGTGCCGGCCCCACGGCTCGGCGCTCTCGCCCCGCGCGATGCTGTGAGCACAGGTGAGGTGCGCGGCGCGCGGGTCTCACGCACGCAGCCATTGCACGACCGCAGGCACCCATGTGCGCCCCTTGCGTGCACCCACGCCGCGTGGCGCGCTCGTGTGGCGTAGGTACTGGGGTTCCATTCCATCGAGGCGTTGGCACGGAAGTTGGACCATGGGCGGCAGCTGCGGAGGTTTGCCATGAGAGCAATACGATCGGCATGGTTGTGGTCCGTCGCCGTCCTCCTCGCGGCGTGCGCGGGGGCCGAAGAGGGATCGCGGACGGGGCGCGCCCTGTGGCTCAGTCTCGATGGTGAAGGCAACGGGCCCGACGTGGCCGCGACGTTCCTTCCCCACGCGGAGTATGCCAACCCGGTCTGCGCCGACCTCGACCCGAGCTGGCTCGAGCTCCGGATCGACGCGCCGGTGACCGGGAGCGCGACCGACCCGCTCGGGGGGGCGACGGTGAACATCGTGATGAACGGCACGAGCGGGCTCGACTTCACGGCCGACAACCCCATCGCGGCCGTGCTGCTCAAGTCGGGGACGAACGGGCACACCCTGTTCGACTACGGCGCGCCCGGGGGGCCGGGCCCGCAGTGGGCCGACGACGGCCTCGTCACCGCCGGGGGCACGGACATCCTGACGGTGCTCTTCTGCTATCGGCCGCAGCTGAAGGTGAGCAAGACGGCCGAGACGAGCTTCGGCCGTGCCTACGACTGGGACATCGACAAGACGTCGCTCACGTCGAGCCTGGTCCTCTCGCCCGGGCAGCAGCACCTGGTGACCTACGAGACGACCGTGTCCGTGGTCGGCGCCGCCGACTCCGCCGCGGAGGTCCACGGCACGATCACCATCGTGAACCCGAGCGGCTACGAGGCATGGCTCTACTGGGTCCGCGACACCGTGAGCGTGGGCATCGACGCCACCGTCGACTGCGGCGTCGGCTTCCCCTACGTCCTCGGTCAGTACCAGACGCTCGAGTGCACCTACTCGACGCCTTTGCCCGACACCACGGCGCGGGTGAACACCGCGGTCGTGGAGACCTACGCGGGCATCGTCGACGGCGCGAGCGCCACGGCCGACGTGATCTTTGGCGACCCGGCGTCGGTCACCGACGCGTGCGTCAGCGTCATCGACGACCACGCCACGCCCGCCGACGCGAGCGACGACCTCGCCCTCGGCGACGTCTGCGTCGGCGACGCCCCGCACACGTTCAGCTACGCGGCGTGGCTGGGGCCCTACGAGGATCCGGACGGCTGCGGCCAGCACCTGGTCACCAACACGGCGAGCTTCGTCTCTTGCGGCGGCGGTGACAGCGGCAGCGACGCTCACACCATTGCGGTCGAGGTGCCCTGCCCGGTCGGCTGCACGCTCACGCAGGGCTACTGGAAGACGCACTCGGCCGAGGGGCCGGCGCCCTACGACGAGGCCTGGCAGCTCGTCGGCTCGCTGGAGGAGGACACCCTCCTCTTGAACAGCGGCAGGACCTGGTACGAGGTTTTCTGGACGGCACCCGCCGGGCGCGTCTGGTACCAGCTCGCCCACCAGTACATGGCCGCCAAGCTCAACGTGCTCGACGGCGCGGACGACGGCGCGGTCGCCGACGCCCTGGTCGCCGCCGAGGCTCTCCTCTCGGCGAGCGCCCCGGACGTCAAGTCGAAGGGCGCTGCCAAGGGCGC
>JADLAB010000373.1 GCA_020848455.1 Polyangiaceae bacterium | reverse complement strand
GTGCCGTGCGCGGCAAGGCCGCCATCCTGCACGCGATCTCGGCGCCGCCCGGCACGCGCTTCTTCGGGCACCGAAAGGGGCACGGCTGGGTCGCGCTCAACATGCAGGCGGCCGGGCAATTCCACTTTGCCGAGGCCGTCCCGGCCCTGCGGCGCGAGCTCGAGCGCCCGTTCGCCTCGGCGGAGGTCGACTACCGGCTCTTCGACGAGCTCGAGCCGAAGATGGCGGCGGCCGTGGCGCTCGTGGACCTCGGCGACACGGCGAGCGCCCCGGCACTCGCCGCCCTGCTCGCGAGTATCGAGACGCGGCCCCAGAGCCAGTGGGAGGACGGCGTCCGCGCGCTCGAGCGGCTCGATCCGCGCGCGGCGCAGCGCTACGCCCTCGAGGTCCTCGGTCGCGTGACGGCCGAGAGCCGCGCGCCCGCGGCGGGCGACATCGCCGCCTTCGACGTGCGCGCCGAGAACGCCATCTCGGCCGTGCTCCCGAGCCTCGTCGAGCCGTCGCCGGCGGCGCTCGCCGCGCTCGACGAGCTCTGGCTGGCGCGGGGTGGGGAGCGCGGGCTCGAGCACGACCGCTCGCAGCACCAGACCTGCAAGTTGCTGGCGGCGCGCCTGCGGCTCGGCGACACGGCGCTCCGGCAGGCGCTCGCACCCGAGCTCGCCACCGATCTCCGCACGAGCCGCGGGGTCAACTGCTACAGCGAGCTCATCGACCTCGTGTTTCCCGGCGACGACCCGGCCGAGGTCGCGACGCTCACCTTCCGCCATCGCTACGGCGGCATCCTGAGGATCGCGGCCGCGGTGCGCGCGGCGGCGCGCGCGGGGCGCCCCGACGCACGGCTCGAGGCCGCGGGCGACGAGCTACGCCGCTGGCTCGTCGCCGAGGACGGCACGCCCGGCATCGCGGGCGGCACCTCGGACACGCGCTACCGCTGGCACGAGCACGGCGCGCACCTCGTCGCGAAGATCCTCCTCGGCGACGAGGCGGCGCGCCGCGAGCTCGTGCGTCGCGCCACCGAGGGGGGCGGCGACGAGGCGGTCGCGTGGGACGGCGTCTGGCACGCGCTGCGCTACGACCTCGCGGGGGCGGCCGACCTCGGGGCGGCGATGCTCGAGGGCCTGATCGACCGTGCGCACGCGCGGCGCTTCGACGTCGACTACCACCACAACGACGGCTCGCCCGAGAAGGTCGTGCTCGAGCTCGCGCGCCGCGGCGACGCGCGCTTCGCCCTGGGCCTGCTCGCCGAGCGCTTCGAGCCGCGCGAGGCGGCGGTGCGGGCGCTCGGACGGCTGCGGCCCGCGGCGGCGTGCGACATCGTGGCCGGGGGGGCCCTCCGGGCGCAGCTCCCCTACGATCACCAGGCGGTCGAGCGCGCGTTCTGGGCGCTCAGCGTGCTCGGCGACGCATGCCGGCCGACCGCCGCGCGCCTGGCGCGCGCCGCCGACAGCCCGGAGGACGTGCGCGGCATGGCGCTCGAGCTCGGCGCGATGGTGCGCGATCCGGGTGTGCAGGCCTACCTCGACGCGCTCGGCGGCGAGGCCCCCGGCGGAACCGGGCCCTTCGGCACCTGGCCCGCCGAGCCGAGCTCCTGGCTCCGCGCGTCGCTCCGGCGCGCGCGACTCATCCACGGCGACCCGCAATGATGCGCGCGCGCCTGCTCCCGCGTGTCTGCAGCGTGGCGCTCGCCGCGAGCGGCTGCGCCACGACGCCGGCCCAGCCGCCGCGGGCGCCCACGAGCGAGCTCCACGTGTACGCCGAGGGTCCGTGCCCCAAGCTCGCCCCCTACGCGCTCGGAGAGCGGCGCGTGCTCGTGTACGGCGACACGGGCTACGACCTCCATGCCTGGTACGCGGGCGAGCCGCTCGCCGCGGCACAGGCGCTCGTCGAGCTGCGGCCCGACGGAGCCTACCGCGATCCGCTGCTCTCGGCCGGGCTCGCGCGCGACGCGGGCGGGTACGTGAACGCCGACCTCGCGCTCGGTGGTGCGCTCGAGGCGGGCAGCGCCTGGCTGCTCGCGACGA
This sequence comes from Polyangiaceae bacterium, assembly GCA_020848455.1. Lineage (GTDB taxonomy): Bacteria > Myxococcota_A > Polyangia > Polyangiales > Polyangiaceae > JACRDA01. The sequence continues at coordinate 8,647 of JADLAB010000373.1, read as the reverse complement.
CGAGCCGCTACGCGCGGCACGGGCGCGGCTCCTTGTTCGAGCGGCACGCCGCGGGGTACGCGCACGAGGACGGCGCCTGGCGACCCACGGCGGAGCCCGTGGCGCTGCCTCGTGGCGCGCGGACGCTGCCCGAGCTCGGGGGCGACGGCGCGTGCGGCGCGGGACTGGCCTTCGTCGCGACCGCCTGGGACGCGAGCCCCGACGGCGATCTGCTCGTCGCCGGCCGCTGCGACGACGAGGCCGTGACGAACCACCCGGCGACGCTGGTCGTGGCGCACGCGGAGGCGGGCGCGCGCGCCTGGCGCTACGAGCGCGTGCCGGGCACCGAGGGCCTCGACGGCATCCTGAACCTCGACCTCGCCGTCGTGAGCGCGCGCGAGGCCTACCTCGTCGCCCACGAGCCCTTCGTGGCGCGCGACCGGCGGCATGCCTTCCTCGTGCGCTGGGACGGCGTCGCCTGGGGCGAGCTCGATCTCGGCATCCACGACGGCATGATGGCGGTCGCGCACGAGAGCCCCGACACGCTGTGGGTCGCGGGTGGGCGCGCGCTCTACCGGCACAGGGGTGCGGGCCCGGCCGAGGTCGTGCCGCTGCCCGCGCTGCGCTACGCCGAGGTGCCGCCGGCGGAGCTCCACGTCCACGACGTCCGGGCGTTCGCACGCGGCGACGTGTGGGTGAGCGCCAGCTACCGCGTCGCGCGCTCCCTGCCCGGGGTCGATCACGCGATCTCCGTCCCGGCGAGCGCGCTCTACCACTCCGCGCCGCCGCCGCGGCCGCTCTACTGCGACGCCAGCCTGCCGGCCGACGAGGCGCTCTTCGAGGTCGAGTGAGCGGCGGAAGGAAAGTCGGCTCCAGCGGGACGTGGCTGCAGACTCCAGGCTCCAGGCTTCGGGAGGGAGAGCGGGAGGCCACAGGGATCCACGCCGCGGCCTCTGCGCCCGAAGGCCGAAGCCCGTAGCCACCGGCACACTGGAGCCGCGTTTGCTTCTAGAAGCCCATGTGCTGCTGCGCGACCTGCTTCGAGAGCTTGCCCTCGGCGACGGCGGCGCGCGCGGCCATCTCGAAGGTCTGCATGCCGTAGGGCGTGACGCCCTTCTCCATGACCTCCTTCAGCGGCGGGCTCGACTCGGGGCGCTTGAGCGCCTCGCGGGCGGTGCCCGTCGCGACGAGGATCTCGAGCAAGAGCAAGAGCCCGCCGCTCGGCTTCGGCAGCAGGCGCTGCGCCACGATGCCCTGCAGGCACTGCGCGAGGCGCTCGCGCAGCTCGGCCGGGTTGTCGGACAGGGCGAGCAGGCGGTTGACGGTGCGGGTCACGTCCGGCGTGTGCATCGTCGACAGCACGAGGTGGCCGGTCTCGGCGGCCTGCATCGCGATCTCCATCGTCACGCCGTCGCGGATCTCGCCGACCAGGATGACGTCCGGATCCTGGCGCAGCGCCGCGCGCAGGGCCGAGGCGAAGCTCTCCGTGTCCATCCCGATCTCGCGCTGGCTCACGCTCGAGCGCTTGTCGGTGTGGATGAACTCGACCGGGTCCTCGATGGTCACGATGTGGCTCGCCTGGGTCTCGTTGATGTGGTTCACCATGGCGGCGAGCGTCGTGCTCTTGCCGTTGCCGGCCGCGCCCACGACGAGCACGAGCCCGCGCTCGCGCAGGGCGAGCTCGCGCACCGGCGGCGGGACGCCGAGCTCCTCGAAGCTCGGGACCTTCATCGGGATGTTGCGGAGCACGATGGCGAAGGTGCCGCGCTGCCGGTAGATGTTGACCCGGAAGCGGCCGAGCCCCTCGACGGCGTAGGAGCGATCGTGCTCGCGCAGGGCCTTGAGCCGCTCGGGTGTGCCCTCGTCCCCGAGCAGGATGCGCACCACGGCCTCGGTCTCTGCGGCCACGAGCTTGTCGGCGCGGAAGTAGGCCATGTCGCCGTTCACGCGCACGCCCGGCGGCTGGCCGACCTTGAGGTGGATGTCGCTCGCGCCGGCGGCGACGGCCTTGGCCAGCAGCTGCCGCAGGAAGTCCTCGTTGGCGTAGGGGCTGCTCATGCGGCGTCGCTCAGCCGTAGTCGTCCACGGCGTGGACCGTGGCGTCGAGGTCGAAGGCCGGCCGGTACCCGAGCTCGCTCCGGGCCCGCGCGTCGTCGACCATGCAGACGAAACGGATGAAGTCGAGCTCGGGCGCGGGGAAGGAGGTGGCGCGCAGCTTCCACAGGCGCGACAGCGCGCTCTTGAAGGCGAAGTGGGGCAGGGGGAGCCGCGACCGCCCGGCGCGGTCGATGGCGCGCGACAGCGTGACCGGTGGCGGGCCCGCGAGGTTGTAGACACCGCGCCGACCCGGCGCGAGCGCCGCCACCACCGCGGCGATGACGTCGTCCTGGTGGATCACCTGGATCATCGGGTCGTAGCCGAGCACCGTCGGCACGACGTTCTGGCGCAGGTAGTTCGACGGCGCGTTCTTCACGGCGCCGAGGATGTGCACGGGCCGCAAGATCACCGTCTCGGTCTGGGGTCGCTTCCAGAAGAACGACTGCGCCAGCATGTCGACCTCGATGATGTCGCGCATGCCGCTGAACGCCGCCGCGCCCATGAGCGGGGCGTCCTCGTGCAGGAACTGCGGGTTGTCCGGGCGCGGCCCGTAGACGTTGGCACTCGACAGGACGACCAGCTTCGGCACGTCGTACTGGGCCACGTACTCGAGCAGGCGCTGGAAGCCGGCCACGTTCCAGGTGTGGTGGTCGAGCTCGCTGGCGCGCGGGTCGTGCATGATGCCGAGGTGCACGACCGCGATGGGGCGCTCGGCGCGGAAGATGTCCTTCATCTTCTTGCGCCGCATGTCGATCTTGTGGTGCGTGACGTCCTTGGGGCACCCGCGGAACTCGCGCCGGTCGACGCCCGACACGCGCCGCTCCCGGTGCAGCACGCGCGCCAGGCGGCGACCGAGCCGCCCGCACACGCCGGTGACGAGCACCGGGCGCTCGCCTGCGGAGAGGGCCAGAGATCGTTCTTCCTCGTAGCTCGTGAGCTCCGTCATGGCGCGGACGTGCATTCCACCACAGCCGGGGCTGCGCCACCACGGGCGCCTGACCGAGCGCCGGCTCGGGTGCCGCCCGGGCTGGATCGCCCCCCGTCGCCGTGCTCCAATCCGCCGCCATGGTGGAAACGGCAAGCGCGCTCGAGCGACTCGGTCACTTCGCCGAGACCGAGGCGATTCCCCTGGCGCAGCTCGGCCTGTCCCGGCTGCGCGGGGCGGCCGACTTCGCCGCGACCCGGCTGCTCGGCCGCGACTTCGAGGAGCGGCTGCGGCGCGTGCCCGTGTACGCGGCCGAGGGGCGCGTCGATCCCTTCGGCCTCGACCTCGACACGGCCAAGTACGCCGTGGCGGTGGCGGCCTTCCTGCATCGGATCTACTTCCGGACGGAGGTCCACGGCATCGCCAACGTCCCGCCCGGGCGGGTGCTGCTCATCGCCAACCACTCGGGCCAGCTCCCGCTCGACGCCACCCTGATCGCGGCCTCGATGTTCCTCGACGCCGACCCGCCGCGGCTCATCCGCAGCATGGTCGAGAAGTGGACGCAGACGCTGCCCTTCGTCGGCACCTTCTTCCAGCGCGTGGGCCAGGTCGTCGGCGTCCCCGAGAACGCCCGCCGCTTGCTCGGGCAGGGCGAGGCCGTGATGGTGTTCCCGGAGGGGGCCCACGGCGTGAGCAAGCCCTGGCGGCAGCGCTACCGCCTGGTCGACTTCGGGCTCGGGTTCATGCGGCTCGCCCTCGAGACGCGCACGCCCATCGTGCCCATCGCCGTCGTCGGGGCCGAGGAGCAGTACGTGAACGTCGGCAACGTCGAGCGCCTCGCCAAGGCCTTCCGGATGCCGGTGTTCCCCCTCGTCCCGCAGTGGCTCATCCCCGGGGCGCAGCTGCCGCTGCCGACCAAGGTGCGGCTCTACTACGGCGCGCCGCTCTCGTTCGAGGGCGATCCCGACGACGACGACACCGCCATCGAGGAGAAGGTCCTGGTCGTGAAGCGCACCATTCAGGACATGGTGGACCGTGGCCTCCGCGAGCGGCGCTCGATCTTCTGGTGACGCCGCGACGCGGCCCCGCCCTTTCGGGCTGCCCGTTCGCTCCGGCGTGATAGGATGAAGTCCGTGGATGACGAGCTTCTCGAGCGCGCACGCGCCCGTGTGGGGGAGGCCCTCACCGACAAATGGACGCTCGTCAAGTTGCTCGGCATGGGCGGCATGGCCTCGGTGTACGAGGCGCGCCACCGCAACCAGAAGCGCGCCGCCATCAAGATCCTCCACCGCGAGCTGTCGGTGGACTCCAAGATCCGCCAGCGCTTCCTGCGCGAGGGCTACGTCGCCAACACGGTCGACCACCCCGGCGTCGTCACCGTCGATGACGACGACGTCGCCGAGGACGGCTCCGCCTTCCTGGTCATGGAGCTGCTCGAGGGCGAGACCCTCGACGCGAAGTTCAAGCGCCTGCGCTCGCCGCTGCCTCCCGAGGAAGTCGTCGGGTACATGGACCAGCTGCTCGACACGCTCGCGGCGGCCCACGCCAAGGGGATCGTCCACCGCGACCTGAAGCCCGAGAACCTGTTCCTCACCCACGAGGGAGTGGTCAAGGTGCTCGACTTCGGCATCGCGCGGCTTCGACAGATGTCGAACGCGACCAACGCCACGGCGACCGGGACGATGATGGGCACACCGGCGTTCATGGCGCCGGAGCAGGCCAAGGGTCGCTGGGACGACGTCGACGCCCAGACCGACATCTGGGCGGTGGGCGCCACGATGTACACGCTGCTCACGGCGGAGCTCGTGCACCATGCCGAGACCCTGAACGAGGCCCTGGCGCTCGCCATGATGCGCGAGGCCGACCCGATCGGCAGCCGAAACGAGGACTTACCGCCGACGCTGTGCGAGGTCGTCGATCGCGCGCTCGCCTTCGACAAGGCCGACCGCTGGGCGAGCGCCGAGGAGATGCAGAGCGCGCTCCACGCGGCGGCGGCCGAGATGGGCGTCGAGCTCGGCGTGCGGCCGCGGGCGACCCCGCAGGATCAGGCAGGCGAGGACGACTCGTCGGAGGGTGGCGAGTACCTGCCTCGGGGGGCGCGCGACCCGCGGGCGGTCGCGACCGTGTCCAACCGGCGCAACCCCGCGCTCGTGACCATCGGGTCGATGACGGCCGCGCCGCCGAGCGCGCGCGGCCGCTCGCGGTGGCCGATCCTCATCGCGCTCGGGGGCTTCGCGCTCGGGGTCGCCGGGGTCGTCGCCGTCGCGGTGCGTGGTGGCCTCGACCCGGGCGCCGCCCCGGGCGAGCCCACCCGCAAGACCCACCTCGCGACCACCGCGGTCGCGTCGAGCGCGCCGAGCGTGACCGCGTCCGCGTCCGCGCCCGCGCCCGAGACCACGGCGAGCGCGAGCGCGAGCGCGAGCGCGAGCGCGAGCGACGATCCGAACAAGCCGGGCCCGCCCTGGGCGCGCACGTCGGCGAGCGCGAAGTCGCCTGCGTCGGCGGCGCCGAGCGCCTCGCCGCCCGAGACCGCCAGTACCTCCGCGCCGCCGCCTCCGCCGACCGTCACGGAGACGGCCCCCCCGCCGCCACCCCCCACGACCGACCCCGTCGAGACGCCGCCGCCCCCGCCGCCGCCCCCGCCACCCGACTACCCGGGCGACGACGGCGAATGAGCGCGCGCGGCGCGGCCGGCAAGCCGGTCAGCGCCTGCGCCGACGCACCGCGAGGACCGTGGCCGCGAGGGCCACGAGGGCCGCACCACCGGCCCCGCCCGTGCCCGGGGTGCGGTCGACCGCGCAGCCCTCGTCCGGCGGGTCGCCCGGACCGCAGTCGTCCTTGAAGCCGTGACGGGGCGTCGAGTCGCACGCGCCGGGGTCGGGGCCGGGCGGGTACGCAGCGCAGATGCCGGCGGCGTCGTCGGTGCTGAGCGAGCGCAGGCCGGTGTCGCCCGGGAAGTACTCGATCGCCATCGTCGCGCCGGCGACCGGGCTGTGCGCGAGCCCGAGGAAGTGCCCGGCCTCGTGGGTCAGGATCGAGGCGAGGTCGTACTTCACCCCGACGTCGCCGGTCGTGATCTCGATGTTGGCGCCGTTCACCTCGAGGTCGGCGTCGTAGATCTCGCCCGTGTCGAGGTTGAAGGTCACGGTGGTGAGCGCGAGCGTGCTGCCCTGACCCGTGTAGGGCCACTCGACGTCGCGGAACACGATGACGCTCGCGTTGCCGCCCGACTGGTTGTACTCGCGCGCGCTGCAGCTCACCGGGCCCATGTCGACGGGAGCGATGAGCGGATGCATGCCGTTGCCGCAGTCGGCGTTCGCCCAGGTCGCGAACGACGCCGCGGCGATGGCGTCCACCGTCGGCCAGTCCACCTGCGTCGAGGCGTCGCGCTGGACCCAGAAGCCGGGGCAGGGCTTCGCCCAGAAGAGCGGCACCCCGCAGTCGTCGGGGCTCGGTGGCGCACACAGGGTCGCCGTGTAGCTCGCCTCGCACACGCTCGTGCGACAGTACGCCCCGGCGATGCGCGGCAGCGCGAGCACGGTCGCCGCGAGCGCCCCCACGAGGAGCGCGCGGTCAGGGCGTCGCATCGCGCCTCGCCTTCGCCTCGCGCACGAGGGCCGTCGCGTCGTCGAGCGCGCGGCCCACGAGCCGCTCGCGCGCGGTCGGCTGGGGCAGGGGCGTGCTCCTGCCGACGAGCGTGCCGGGGTCGGGGCTCGCCGCGAGCGTCGCCGGCGCGCCGTCGCGCTCGACGAGCGGGTAGTGGCCCTGCGCGAGCGCCGTGACGGTGAAGGCCCGGTCGGGGGCGCGGTGCAGGAACAAGAGGGCGCGCTGCCCGGGCCGGAGGCGCGCCTCGCCCGAGACCACCTGACCGATGCCGTCGACCGCTCCGCCCAGCGTCCGGATCCACACGCTCGCGCGCTCGCGGCCGAACACCGTGCGCTCCACCTCGATGCGCGTGTACGTGACGATGCGCCGGCCGCCCCCGAGCTCCACCCACTCGCTCCGGCGCTCGACGGCTCGACCGACGATGCAGGCCTCGGAGCCGGCCACGAGCTCGTCGAGATCGAGCGCCACCGCGAGCGCGGCGTGAGCCTGCCCGCTCAGAGGGAGCCAGGCCGGCGCGAGCGTCACCGCGAGCGCGGTGAGCCAGGCAAGGAGCATGCGCATGGGTCGAGCATATCACCGCCCGGGTCCGTGGACCGGTCCGCTCCGCCACTTGACCGCCGGACCGCCCGACCCCTAGACCCGTGCCGGAGTCATGGACGGCCCTGCGACGACGTCACCCCGGCCCCCCTCGCGCGCGCGGGTCGTCGCGATCCTGGTCGTCCTCTGCCTCGTGTGGGGCAGCACCTGGCTCGTCGTCAAGTGGGAGCTCGCCGATCTGCCGCCGTTCGGCTCGGCCGGCGTGCGCTTCGCCATCGCGGCCCTCGCGATGGCCATCGTGACGCCCGCGCTGCGGCGACGCGAGGGCGGCGCGAGCCCGAGCTCTTGGCTCTCGATCCTGCAGGGGGCGACCAACTTCGGCGCGAGCTACGCCATCGTCTACACGGGCGAGACCGCGCTGCCGTCCGGGCTCGTCGCCACGCTCTTCGCCCTCTTCCCGCTGCTCATGGCCGTGAGCGGGCACTTCTTCCTGCCGGGCGAGCGGCTCGGGCGCGCCTCGGCGTTCGGCTTCGCGGTCGGCTTCGGCGGGGTTGCGCTCCTCGTCTGGACCGACCTCGCGAAGCTCGGCCCGGGCAGCGTGCCGATGGCGCTGTTCGTGCTGGTGGCGCCCACCGTGAGCACCATCGGCAACACGGCCGTCCGACGCTACGGCCGGCAGGCGAGCTCGGTCGTCCTGTCGCGCGACTCGATGGTCGTCGCGGCCGTCCTGCTCTGTGCGCTCGCGCTCGTCTTCGAGCGCGACGCGCCCATCCACCTCACGGCGCGCGCGGTGCTCTCGGTCGTGTTCCTCGCGCTCGTCGGCACGTGCCTGACGTTCGGCTCGTACCTCTACCTCATGCGCTACGTGCCCGCGGCGCGGCTCAGCCTCATCGCCTTCGTGACGCCGGCCGTGGCCCTGTTCCTCGGCTGGGCCGTCGACTCGGAGCCCATCTACTGGCACACCATCGTCGGCGCCGCGCTCATCCTCGTCGGGGTCGGCCTCGGCGCCCTCGCGCGCGGCCGTGCCGCACCGGCGCCGCGCCCGCGCGAGAGCTAGCCGCGTCGCGTCGCGCCGGGCGTCAGGCGGCCGGCTCTTCCAGGCGCCGCAGCGCGCCCACGTGCACCGTGCGGAGCGTGTGGCGACCGCAGAAGGGGCAGTGCCAGCCGAGATCGAAGCGCTCGCCCGCGCCGCCCACCGCGTGCGCCGGGGCGCTCTCGCGTGCGAACGGGGTCTTCGCCCAGGCCTCGACCACCTGGCGCTTGGCGTCGAGATTCGCCCCGAGAACGGCCTCGCACTCGCAGCAGCTCGTGATCGTGTACGTCGCGGACATCGCCCTTCCGGTTACTGCCGCGAGCGCGCCGGGACAAGCGCGGGCACGCTCGCGCTTGCGAGCCGTCGTCCGTGGCGCTAGAACCGGCCCCAGAGCGTGCGGGAGTAGCTCAGTTGGTAGAGCATCAGCTTCCCAAGCTGAGGGTCGCGGGTTCGAACCCCGTTTCCCGCTC
>JADLAB010000372.1 GCA_020848455.1 Polyangiaceae bacterium | reverse complement strand
TGCCGCGCGAGGCGCCCGACGACGAGCCCGACGGCGGACTGCGCTGTCCGGAGTGCGGCTCGAGCTACGTCCTCGAGCGAGGTGACCGGTGCCGCTGCCGGCGCTGCGACCACCGTTTCGACGCGGACGCTCCGCCCGTGCCGCCGCTGCGCCACCGGCGCGGCGCCCCGGCGGACGATGGCGTCCCGGCCCCGGTCTTTCGCCTGCGCCGCGACCACCGCGGGCTCGGCCTGTTCCTCGGCGCCGTCGGCGCGCTGTTCGCGGCGATGGTGCTCCGCGCCGAAGCCGTCGCGCCGGGCTGGGTCACCACCGTCGCGCTCGCGCTGCCGGCGCTCGGCTGGCTCGTCGGTCGCGGCGTGCGCGAGGAGGTCTGCTCGGAGCCGAGCTGCCGCGCGCCGCTCGCGCGCGCCGCCGAGCGCTGCCCGGGCTGCGGCGCCGCCGTCGCCTGGCCCATCCGCCGCGCCGGCGAGCACTACGCGGCGCGGGCGCGCTGGCTGCGCGGCGAGCGGCCGCGCAGCTATCCGTGACGAGGCGCCTGCGGCTCGACTTCGGGGATCCGATGGGTCACCTTTTTGGCAGTGAGACCCGTCGATTTCGGCAAGGCAGCGCGTGAGTACGCGCGGTACCGCGGGGGCTTCCCCGACACGTTCTACGAGCGGCTCGCGCAGCACGGCATGGGGTTGCCCGGTCAGCGCGTGCTCGACCTCGGCACGGGCACCGGCAACCTGGCGCGCGCGCTCGTGCGGCGCGGCTGCCAGGTGACGGGCCTCGACGCCTCGGAGGATCTCATCGCCGAGGCGCGCCGCATGGGCGCGCAGGAGGGCATCGAGGTCGAGTACGTCACGGCGCGGGCCGAGCGCAGCGGCCTGCAGGGGCAGTCCTTCGACGGCGTGACGGCGGGCCAGTGCTGGCAGTGGTTCGACGGCGCCAAGGCGGCGCTCGAGTGCAAGCGGCTCCTCGTGCCCGGCGGCTGGCTCGCGATCGTGCACTTCGACTGGCTCCCGCTGGCGGGCAACGTGGTCGAGGCGACCGAGAAGCTCATCGAGGACTACAACACCGAGTGGACGCTCGGGGGCGGCACGGGCCTCTACCCGCAGTTCCTGAAGGATCTGGGCATGGCGGGCCTCGAGTCGATCGAGACCTTCTCGTTCGACCAGGCGATGTCCTTCAGCCACGAGGCCTGGCGCGGGCGCGTGCGCGCCAGCGCCGGCCTGCTCGCGAGCCTGCCCCGCGACGTGGTCGCGCGCTTCGACGAGAAGCTCCGCACCCTGCTCGTCGAGCGCTTCCCCGCCGAGCCGCTCGTCGTGCCGCACCGGCTCTGGGCGATCACGTGTCGCCGGGCGGGGAAGGCGTAGGGGGCAAGGCCCAAGGCACCCGCCCCCGCCCCCGCACCCGCACCCGCGCCCGCGCCCGCGCCCGCGCCCGCGCCCGCGCCCGCGCCCGCGAAGCGCCCTGCCGCCTGCGGCCGCCGCTCGCTCGCCTGCCCGTTGCCCCTTGCCCCTTGCCCCTTGCCGTCGTGTAGTCTCAGGAGTCTGGAGTCGACGTGCACGCCCCAGGAGCCCCTCCGCATCCGAGCGCGACCGCCGGCGAGTGGCAGAGCGGCGCCGTCGTCGGGGGGCGCTACCGGCTCGTGGCCCCGCTCGGTCGCGGCGCGATGGGCGAGGTGTGGCGCGCCGAGCACGTCTACCTCCACAGCCCGCTCGCGCTGAAGCTCATCGCCACGCGCGACCGCGGCTCGGGGCCCGAGGCGCTGGCGCGCTTCTCGCGCGAGGCGCAGGCGGCGGCGGTCCTGCGCAGCCCGCACGTCGTGCACATCTTCGACCACGGGGTCGACGGCGACGCAGCCTTCATCGCGATGGAGCTGCTCGAGGGCGAGAGCCTCTTCGACCGACTCCGGCGCGCCGGCCGGCTCGACCCCACCGACACGGCGCGCATCCTGGCGCAGATGGCGCGCGCCGTGGACCGCGCGCACGCGGCGGGGATCGTCCACCGCGACCTCAAGCCCCAGAACATCTTCCTCGCGCACGTCGACGGGCGCGAGGTCGTCAAGGTGCTCGACTTCGGCATCGCCAAGATGACGGTGCTCAAGGGCATGGACGCCCTCGCGACCCAGGAGGGGTTCATGGTCGGCACGCCCTGCTACATGAGCCCCGAGCAGATCCTCGGCAACCGCCTGGTCGACGGGCAGAGCGACCTCTGGCAGCTCGGCGTCGTCGCGTTCGAGTGCACGTGCGGGCGGTTGCCCTTCCAGAGCGAGGCCGTCGGCGAGCTCATGGTGCAGATCTGCTCGGCGCCGTTGCCCGTCCCGTCGCGCCTCGCGCGCGTACCGGACGGCTTCGACGCCTGGGCGGCGCGGGCGCTCGCGCGCGATCCGGCCGAGCGCTTCGCGAGCGGGCACGAGCTCGCCGCGTCGCTGTGCCGCGTGCTCGCGCCCCACACGACGAGCGACCGGCTCGCGGACGAGCCGGTGCCGTGGGCGCCCCACCGCTACGCCGTGGCGGAGGGCGCCGGTGCACCGACCCACGGCCCGCCCACGACCGGGCGCGACCGAGCCTGGGCCTCGGCGGTCGGGGCGCGGCCCGCGGCGCGGCGTCGCGCGCTGGCGCTCGGCCTCGGCGGGGTCGTGCTGCTCGCGGGGCTCGCCGGCGGGCTGGCGGTGTGGCTCGGGACCGGCTCCGGCGCAGAGGACGACCGCGCGGCTGCCGCTCGGAGCGGCGCGCCGCCGGCGCACACGGGCGCCCCCGCGCTGTCGCCCGCGGCCTCGCCGGCGTCGCCTCCGCCCGTGCCGGTGAGCGCCGTCGCGAGCGCCGTCGCGAGCACGGCCGGCTCGGGCGCGCCGAGCGCCGCGACCGCGAGCGCCAGCGCCGCGGCGAGCGCACCGAGCTCCGCGCCGCGGCCGGTGCAGTACCGCCCCCCCCGACCCGAGGAGGTCCTCGGAATTTGACGGCCCGGCGGCGCGCTCCTCGAGTGTGGTTGGCGTGCGCGGGCCTCGCGCTCGCGCTCGCCAGCGCCTGCCTCGGCGCAGGTGTCGCCCGGGCCCAGGATGCGGTCGACGCCCGGGTGCGCGCCGCCGCGCGCGAGCTCGGCGCCGACGGCATGCAGCTCTTCGACCGGGGGCAGTACGCCGACGCGCTCGACCGCTTTGAGCGCGCGAACAAGCTCATCCCGGCACCCACCCTGCAGCTGCGCGCGGCGCGCTGCCTCGTCAAGCTCGGCCGGCTCGTCGAGGCCTCCGAGCGCTACCTCGACGCGACGCGCATGGACCTGCCCGGCAACGCCCTGCCCGTCCACTTCAAGGCGCGGCGCGAGGCGCAGAAGGAGCGCGACGAGCTCTTGCCGACCCTCCCGAAGCTCACCATCGAGCTCGAGGGCCCGGGCACCGATGTCACCGTGCGCCTCGACGGGCAGGACGTGCCCGCCGCGCTCCTCGGCGCTCCGCAGCCGGTCGATCCGGGGCGTCACGAGATCGTGGCCGCGCGGGGCGACGCCGAGGCGACGCGTTCCATCGCCGTCAAGCCGGGCGAGCTCGCCACCGTGCGCCTGCGCGCGCCGCGCCCGGGCGAGGCCTCGTCGAGCGAGGCGGCGCCGCTCACGGCCTGGGAGCGCGCGGCGGTCGTCACGATGGTGGCGGGCGGCGGGCTCGTGGTGCTCGGGGCCGTGAACGGCCTCGCGGCGCTCGCGCAGCACGCGAGCCTCGCGGACCGCTGCCCCGACCGCGTCTGCCCCCCCGACGCGAGCGGCGCGGTCGATGTCTACGACGCGACGCGCGTGTGGACGACGCTCGGCCTCGTGACCGGTGGCCTCGCGCTCGCGACCGGGACGGTGCTGTTCTTCACCGAGCCCTCGGTCTCGCGCTCGGAGGGCGACGTCGACGACGACGTCGCGCGCCGGTCGCGGCTCGAGCTCGGCGTCGGGCCGGGCGGGGCGGTCCTCCGCGGGCGGTTCTAGACCCGGGCGACCTCAACCCCGCTACAATCGTGCCCGTGAGGTGGCGCTGGGTGGCGGGTGGCATCGGAGTCGTCGCGGCGGCGAGCTGCGCGCTCGAGGGTTTCCGCAAGTCGGACCCCGACGAGACGCAGGGCGGCGCCGGCAACGGTCCCACCTGCGGCAGCGCCGAGTACCCGCCACCGCCGAGCCTCTCGGACGCCGGGGGCGACGTCAGCTTCGTCGTGGCCGTGCGCCGGGTGCTGCTCACGCGGCAGGTCGACGGCGGCGCGCTCGGCGTCGATCTCGACAGCCGCTGCACCTGTCAGGGCGAGGACTCGACCTGCGTCGTGCCGGGGGACGGCGGCGCGTGCGACTTCCCGGGCGGTCGCGACAACGCGACGGCGGGTCTGTTCGGCACGCTGCAGACGCTGCTGCAGCAGGGCGACATCAGCACCTTTTACAGCGCACAGGCCGAGCAGGGGAAGTGGTCGCTCCTCATGCGCGTGCGCAACTACAACGGCGACAGCGACGACGACGAGGTCGAGCTCGCGTGGTACGTCGCCGACGGCTACTACCCGATCGACACGCAGGTGCCGAAGTGGGACGGCACCGACTCGTGGATCGTCTCGTCCGACTCGGCGACGGCGAGCGACGTGAACCAGCCGACCTACGTCGATCCCTACGCCTACGTGACGAACCACATGCTCGTGGCCTCGCTGCCGGCGAGCGCGCTCGTGCTCGCCGGCACGCTGAGCCGCATCCGCTTCGCGCTGACGGGCGGCGGCGTGCTCGCGCGCATCGTGCCGAGCGGGACGAGCTTCGCGCTCCGCGAGGGCATCGTCGCGGCGCGCATCGCCGAGAGCGATCTGTTCGCGGCGGTGTCGAGCTACCGCGACGACAACGGCCTGCCGCTCTGCACCGACGGCCTGTTCTACGCCACGGCCAAGAGCATCGTGTGCAACGGGCGCGACATCCTGAGCGGGCTCGGCGGCCCGAGCATGCCCTGCGACGCGCTCAGCCTGGCGGTCGGCTTCGAGTCCGACCCGGCCGAGCTCGGGCCGGTGCTCCCCACCGCGCCACCCGCCACGGCGTGCCCGCCCGGCACCGATCCGGCGACCGATACCTGCGGCCCCTGAACCGTGCGAAGCTCGGCGCGCTCCGGTGCCGCGACCTCGCGCCCGGGGCGACGGCCGCCCGCCGCGCGCGGGCGAGGAGGGAGTGACGCGTGGCTATCCGCAAGATCGGCATCATGACCGGGGGGGGCGACTGTCCGGGGCTCAACGCCGTGATCCGCGCCGTGGTCCTCAAGGCCCGCGGCCTCGGCTGGGAGGTGCTCGGCATCGAGGACGCGACGAGCGGGCTCATCGACCTCGACTACCGCTCGCCCCACGGCAACCGCTGGCTCGAGCCCGACGACGTCGAGCACATCCACACGCGGGGCGGCACCATCCTCGGCACCTCGAACCGGAGCGACCCGTTCCGCTTCGCCACCGTGGTGGACGGCCAGAAGGTCGAGATCGACGTGAGCGACCGCGTGGTCGACAACTACCACCGCCTCGGGCTCGACGCGCTCGTGTCGATCGGCGGCGACGGCAGCATGCGCATCGCCGAGGCGCTCGCCCAGAAGGGCATGCGCATCGTCGGCGTGCCGAAGACCATCGACCAGGATCTCGCCGGCACGGACTACACCTTCGGCTTCCAGACGGCCGTCGAGACCGCGACCGAGGCGCTCGATCGCCTGCACGACACCGCGAAGAGCCACGACCGCGTGATGGTGCTCGAGCTCATGGGCCGCGACGCCGGCTGGATCGCGCTCTACTCGTCGGTGGCCGGGGCCGCGCACGTGTGCCTCATCCCCGAGATCCCCTACCGCTACGAGCCCGTCATCGAGGCCATCCACCGGCGCAAAGCGGCCGGCGCCCCCTACAGCATCGTCGTCATCGCCGAGGGCGCCGCGCCCGCGGGCGGCCAGGCGAGCCACCTCGGGCCCCGGGCTGCGGGCGAGATGCCGCGCCTGTTCGGGGCCGGCCACCGCCTCGCCTCCGCGCTCGAGCCGCACCTCCACCTCGAGGTCCGGGTGACCGTGCTCGGCCACCTGCAGCGCGGCGGCTCCCCGGTGCAGTTCGACCGCGTCCTCGGCACGCGCTTCGGCGTCGCCGCGGTCGACTGCATCCTCGCCGGGAAGTTCGGCCACATGGTGGCCCTGCGCACCCCGGACATCGTGTCCATTCCCATCGCCGAGGCGATCGGGCGCACGCGCCGCATCGAGCCCGACGGGCAGATCGTGCGGCAGGCGAAGGACGTGGGGATCTGCTTCGGCGATTGAGGGGTACCCGCGCGCCCGCGCTCGCAGGACGCCTGCGTGAGCTCGACGGCCCACGCGGGCGCTCTCAGCCGCTCGCCACCGCGCCGCCCTCGCCCAGCCACGCCGCCGCGAGCTCGAGGATCTTCGCGTTCTCGGGCACGTTGTGGAGGAAGCTGTGGCGCCAGCGCGACTCGCTGATGCGCTCGGCGCGCTCGAGCAGGCGCTTCTTGGCGACCTCGATGCGCCGGCACGCCTCGGCGACGCGTCCGCTGGCGTGCACGACCTCTGCGTCGACGACGCGGATGAGGCTCTCGCCCTCCTCGGCGCCGCCGAGCCGCTCGAAGAGCGCCATCGCCTCCTCGGCCGGTGGCCGCGCCTCGGCCGTGCGCCCTTCGGCGAGGAAGGTCGCCGCGAGCGCCGCGAGCGCGTAGGCGCGCAGGGAGGGCAGGCCGAGGGAACGCTCGATGGCGATGCGCAGCTCCTCGGCCGCGAGATCGAGCTCGCCGCGCGCCCAGCGGATGAAGGCGAGGTACACGCGCGCGAAGCACTCGAGGCGGCGGTTCGCGATGCGCAGGGTCTGCTCGAGCGCGTACACCTCGACCTCGAGGCCCGAGTCGACGGCGCCCAGGCGGCAGAGCGCGTAGCCGAGGTTCGCCTGCATGGTGCCGACCGAGTCGAGCTTCATGGGCTCGGCCAGGGCGAGCGCCTCGCGCAAGACGACGACGGCGTGATCCCACGCGCCGAAGTGCATGTAGGCGTTGCCGACGTTGGCGCGCTGCAGGCAGGCGTTGCGCACGTCGCCCGCGGAGGTGAAGCGCTCGGCCGCCGACTCGACGCGCCGCAGGTAGGTGGTCGGGTCGCCCTCGTGCACGGCGAACTCCGCGAGCGCGACGTCGAGCCAGGCGTGCACCACGGGCTGCGCGACCTCCTGCCGGTCGACCAGGCGGTGGGCGTTCGCGACGACGTCCTCGGCGACGTCGGGCGAGCCCGCGCGGACCAGGAACACCGCGAGGCGGCAGGCGGCGATGACGTGCGCTGCGCTCACCGTGCCGGTCGTCTCGAGCGCGCGCAGCTCGTCGACCACCTGCCCGAGCTCGTCGGCGTGGCCCTGGTAGCCGCGCGCGATGGCCACGTGACCGAGGGCCGCGTACCAGCCGGTGCTGCCGCGCGCGAGGTGGCGCGTGGCCGCGACGGCGTAGGTCTCGGTGTCGGCGTACTTGCCGAGCCAGCGCGAGGCGATCGCCTGCACGAGGCGCATGCGCCCCACGAGATCGGCGTCGCCACGGCCGGCCGCGATGGCCGTGTCGGCGTGGAGGATCGCGTCCTCGAGGGCGTTCACGCTGAGCGCTTGCTGCGCCTCCTGGACCGCGCGATCGACCGCGCGCGCGGGCGCGGCCTCCTCGGCGTAGTCCGTGTCGGCGGCCGCCGTGGCGCGCATCCAGTCGGTGCCGCCCGCGCCGGTGCCCTCGTCCTCGTCGACGCCGAGCGGCAGCGAGTCCTCGTCGTCCTCGAGCTCGCGGGCGATCTCGCCGCCGCGCGCCGGGGAGCGCGGTGCGCCGGGCGGGGGCGGCATCGCGGCGCGCAGGGGCTCGGCCAGCAGGATCGTCGCGGTGGTCGAGCCGCCGAAGGCCGCCAGCCGCCCGCGCAGGGCCGCCATGTCGAGCCGCTCGTTCGGGTCCATCGTCATCGCCGCGGCGACGACCTCGCAGAGCGCGGGCGGCGCGTCGGGCAGGGCCGCCTCGAGCCGTGGCGGCACCTCGGTCGTGATGCGCGCCAGGATCGCGTGCTCGTTCGGGCCGTCGAAGGGGCAGCGCCCCGTCAGGAGCTCGAAGAGCACGACCGCCATCGACCACACGTCGGAGCGTCCGTCGACGCCGCTCTCGCCGAGCGCCTGCTCCGGGCTCATGTAGTGGGGCGTGCCGACGAGCGTGCCGATGTGCGTCTCGCCGCGCCGCCGCGCGCGCACGCGCGCCGCACCGAAGTCGATGAGCTTCGGCACGATCTCGCCCGAGCTCGTGCGCGCCAGCACGATGTTGCTGGGCTTCAGATCGCGGTGGATGATGCCGCGCGCGTGCGCGGCGACGAGCGCGCCCATGATGGGCAGGAGCACGGCGAGCGCCTCCGCGAGCGGCAGGCGCTTGCGCTCGTAGAGGTGCTCGGCGAGGTTGGGCCCGCGGAGCAGCTCCTGCGCCATGAAGAAGGTGCCGTCGGTGCGGCGCCCCATCTCGAAGATGCTGACGACGTTGGCGTGCTCGACCTGCGCGGTCGCGTGCGCCTCGCGCCGGAAGCGCCGCACGAGGTCGGCGTGGCGCGCGTACTGTGGGCGCAGCACCTTCAGCGCCACGCGCCGGCCGATGAGCGTGTCCTCGGCCTCGAAGACGGCGCCGATGCCGCCCTCGGCGATCAGCCGCACGAGGGCGAACTTGCCGGCGACGATCATCCCGGGGCGCAGATTGCCGCGCTGCTGTGCCGGCTCGTCGGCGCCGTCCTCGAGCTCGGTCGGGGGCGGCTCGGGCTGCTGCTCGGCGAAGCCGATGTCGCTGCCGAGGCGCCGGATGCGCTCGCCGACCGAGGGCGTGACCGGTCCCTCGCCGCGGCGCGCCTCGGACGGGGCGGGCGCGGGCGAGCGTTGCCCGCCGTACCACTCGCCCGTCTCGCGCCGTGGCGCGGTGCTCGGGGCGTCTTGCCCGCTGCCGGTCGCACGCGGCGGAGCGCCCCGCGGCGTTCGCGAGCTCGCCGGCCCGCCCGCCATGGCCTCGGCGAGCTGCGCGCGTCGCAGCTCGGCCGCGTGCGCCGTGTAGCGCCGCACGAGCCGGGCGAGCTCGACCACGGGCGCCACGCCGGGCACGGCGCGCAGGGCGTCGCAGAGCTCGCCCGCGTGGCGGAAGCGCGCCGCGGGCTCGCGCGACAGGGCGCGGAGCACGGTCGAGCCGAGGGCCGCCGGCACGACCTGGCGCAGCTCGGTGAGGCGCAGGACGCGCGCCTGGCGCAGCTCGCCCACGATCTCGGCGTCGGTCTCGCCGCCGAACAGTCGCTCGCCGACGAGCGCCTCGTAGAGGACGGCCGCGCACGCGAACACGTCCACGCGCGGGTCGAGGGCGCCGGGGGCGCCGATCTGCTCGGGCGCCTTGTAGGCGAGCCGCTCGTTGCAGCTCGGGCCGATGCCCGGGCGTGCGGCGGCGAGCGCGAGCCCCGAGTGCAGCAGCGACACCGAGCCGTCGCTGGCGAGCAGCACGTGGTGGGGCGTGAGATCGCCGTGCACGAGCGGCCGGCCCGGGGCGGCGTGCAGGGAGCGGAGCGCGGTCGCGAGCTCGATGCCGAGACGCGCGGCGACCGCGCCGTCGAGCTTCTGGCCCGCGTTGCCGAGGGCCTCGAAGAGATCGGCGAGCGCGATGGCCGAGACGTGCGGACGCACGCCGTAGAGGACGCCGAGCTCGTAGCCCGTGGCGACGAAGCCGACGACGCCCGGGTGGGGCACCTCCGCGAGCGCGGCCGCCTCCGCGAGGAACGCCGTGCGCAGCACCTCGTCCGCGGCCACCGCGGGCTCGACCTGCACGAGCTCGACGGTCTCGCGCGGCTGGTCGGCGGCGCGCGCGATCCAGGTCGTGGCCACGGCGTCGCGGGCGAGTCGCCGCAGCAGCTTGAAGCGCTGCAGGCGGGACGGGTCGTCGGTGGGGCGTTCGGACATCGGGCGCGGCGCTCGGTGGGGCATTATCCGCCAAGGCCCGGGCCCCGTCGACGACGGCCGCGCCGGACCGGGGCAGGGCTGGGCCAGGCTGGTCTAGCTCACGCGGCGCGCGGACAGGATGACCACGTCCTCGAGCGGGGCGTCCTTGTCGAAGGGGCCCTTCGGGCCGGTCCGGCAGAGGGCGATCTGGTCGACGACGTCCATGCCCGAGGTGACCTGCCCGAACACGGCGTAGCCCCAGCCGCGCGCGGACTTGTCGCTGTGGTCGAGGAAGGCGTTGTCCGCGAGGTTCACGAAGAACTGCGCCGTGGCCGAGTGCGGGTCGCTCGTGCGCGCCATGGCCACCGTGCCGCGGCGGTTCTTGAGCCCGTTGTCGGCCTCGTTCGCCACCGGCGGGCGGGTCGGCTTCTTGGCGAAGCTCGTGTCGTAGCCGCCCCCCTGCGCCATGAAGCCTCGGATGACGCGGTGAAACACCGTGCCGTCGTAGTGACCGGCATCCACGTAGGCGAGGAAGTTCGCGGTCGACTGCGGCGCGGCCTGCGCCGACAGCTCGAGCGTGATGGTTCCGAGGTTGGTCAGAAGCGCGACGACGGGCGGGGCCGACATGCCCGGAGCCTACTATCGAACCCTCGACGCGGGGCAGCCGATGAGCGGAGCGGGCAGAACCACGGAGTCACCGAGACACGGAGCGTGACACGGAGGTGACGCGCCCGGGTGCGACCCGCGTCCTCGGGAACTTCGAGGGGTTGCGCCCCTCCTCCTACTCAGCAGCGGCGCAGGTGGAGGCGCTGCGTGGGCGAGCCGCCGGCCGGGTCCTCGAGCGGCTCGGCGCGCACGAGCTCGTACCGGGCGCCCGCCTCGAGCTCGTCGTGCAGGGCTCGGATGGCGGTCGCGTCGCCGGCGTCGATGCTGCGCTCGGTGGCGAGGGCCGGGCGCTTCCAGCCCGGCGCGAGGCAGCCCGCGAGCCGCGCCCGGTCCACGGTGATGAGGTACGAGAGCGTCTCGGGGTGGGTGTGGGCGGGCGTGTACGCGCTGAGCAGGCGCATCTCGCCGAGCCTGAGGTGCAGTCCGATGCTCGAGCTGTCCCACTGCGTGGCGCCGTACTGCTTGTCGGCGCGCGTCACGGCGATGCCGAAGGCCTTCGTGAGCGTGGCGAGCCCGGGCAGCCGGGCGTCGCCCTCGAGCAGGAGGTTCGCGCTCGACAGGTTGTGCCCGAACCACGCGCCCTCCTCGGCGCAGCGGATCGCGACCCACATCGACAGCGGGACGAAGGCGTCGTCGCGGTCCTCGACGTGGTAGTGGCGGCGCAGCTTGTCGGGCAAGAGGGCGGCGCGCTTGCCGAAGCCGTACACGATGCCCGGGAACTCGCCGCAGTCGAACAGCACCCAGCGCGGCATCAGCATGTCCTGATCGCCGAAGGTGACCGCGTCGAGGTAGTGCAGGCCGTCGACGACGTCGCGGCTGGCGAGCGTCGTGGCGGAGTAGCGCCGCTCCTTCGGGATCTCGAGGCCGAAGGGGGCGAGGTCGAGCGCGCCCCAGTTGCCGGGGTAGCTCACGAGGAAGCTCTCGCAGCCCTCGACGATGGCCCGGTAGCGCGGGGCGAGCGCCTCGAGAGTCATGCGCTGCCCGGTGTCTGCCACGGCTCGACCCCGCACAAGAGGAGCAGGAGCGCCTTCTGCGCGTGGAGGCGGTTCTCGGCCTCCTCGAGCACGATCGAGTGCGGGCCGTCGAGCACCTCGTCGGTGACCTCTTCGCCGCGGTGCGCCGGCAGGCAGTGCATGAACACGGCGTTCGGCGCCGCGCGGCTCATCAGCGCGGCATCGACGCGGAAGCCGGCGAGCTTCTTGCGCAGCGCCTCGGCCTCGGCCTCCTGGCCCATGCTGACCCAGGTGTCGGTGTAGATGGCGTTCGCGCCCACGACGGCCTCGGCCGGGTCGTGCGACAGGGCGACGCGCGTGCCGTTCTCGGCCGCGTCGCTCATGGCGCGCCGCAGGACCTCGGGCTCGGGCACGAGGTCGGCCGGGCAGGCGACCGTCACGTCGAAACCGCAGCGCGGCCCGGCGAGCATGAGCGAGTTGGACACGTTGTTCGCCGGCCCGACGAAGACGAGCTTGAGGCCGCGGAGCGAGCCGAAGCGCTCCTCGAGCGCCTGCGCGTCGGCGAGCGCCTGGCAGGGGTGGTAGCGATCCGACAGGGCGTTGACGACCGGCACGCTCGAGGCGGCTGCGAGCTCCTCGATGGTGCTGTGCTCGTGCCAGCGCACGATGATGCCCTGCACGTAGCGCGACAGGACGCGCGCCGTGTCCGCCGGTGTCTCGCCGCGACCCATCTGCGCGCCGGTCTGTCCGCCGGCCGGCAGGAACAGGCTGTGGCCGCCGAGCTGTGCGATGCCCACCTCGAAGGACACGCGCGTGCGGGTCGACTGCTTCGAGAAGACGAGCGCAAAGGAGCGCCCCGCGAGGCGGCCGTGGTAGGCAGCGGGGTTGCGCTTGACGGTGCGGGCGAGCTCGAGCACGCGCTTGAGCTCCCGCGGGCTCAGATCCATGAGGCTACGAAGGTGGCGCGGCATGGCCTCGGGTCGCATGGCGGCGGGCGCGCGGCAAGCGGCTCAGCGGCGCCGGCCGGGGATCTCGAGCTCGCGTGCGGTGGCGTCGTCGAGCGCGCCCAAGGCGTGGGCCTGCGCGAGCGTCGTCCGCGCCACGCGGTCCAGGGCGCGGTCGGCCATGACCCCGTCGATCATGACCGCGCCGCGCCCAGCGGCCTCGGCCGCGCGGTAGCGCCGGGCGAGCTCGACGGCGCGTGCCACGACCTCGGGCGCGAGCGCGAAGACCTCGAGCACGACGTCCACCTGGGCCGGGATACCGGTCCACTTGCCGCGGAAGCCGAGGTCGCGGGCGTGGTGCGCGTCGCGCCGGCACTCGTCGAGGGCGGCGCGCTGCTCGGCCGCGCTCTTGTCCCGCGTCGGGTAGTTGACCGTCATCTCGGCGATGGCCGGCACGCCCACCGAGGCGGCCGCCTTCACGACGCGGCGCCGCGCCTCGTCGAGCAGGGGGTGGTCGAAGCGGTACGGCACCGCCCCCATGCCGAGCGAGCTCCAGTAGTCGAAGGCGCCGAAGACGAGGCCCGCGAGCCGCGGCGTCGTGGCGGCGATGACGAAGGCGTGCTCCTCGGCGCGCACGCTCTCGATGAGCAGCTCCACGCGGATGTGCCCCTCGGGCAGGCCCGCCGTGCGCTCGGCCGCCGCGAGCGCCGCGTCGAGCCGCACGACCTCCGCGGGCGACTCGACCTTCGGGTACACGAGCCCGTCGAGCCGGCCACCGCAGGCGGCCACGACCGCGCGCACGTCCTCGAGCTCGGGGTCGAGCTCCGCACCGCGCGGCCGGAAGCAGCGCAGCTTGCCGCCCCAGTCGAGCTCGTTCACCGCCCGGGCCACGTGCGCGCGCCCCGCCTCGAGCCGGGCGCGGTCGTCGCGCGGGATCGAGTCCTCGAGGTCGAGCATGACGAGCTGCGCGCGACTCCTCTGGCACGCGCCCTCGACGTACTTCCACACCGTGGCGGGGGTCGTGAGGTGGGCCATCTGCGCGAGCCAGCGCGGCTCGAGCTCGCGCCCCGGCTGTCCCGGTCGCTCGTCGGACATCGGCCGAGTATGCCGCGCCGCGGGCGCCGAGGACGATCCCTTTTTGCGCCGCTCGGCCCGTGCCGTAGGCTTGGCCAGCATGAGCGCCCCCGACGAGCCGCCACCGCCCCTCGGGCTCGGCGAGGTGCTGCGGGAGCTCGCGGGCACGGCCGAGGAGGAGCTGCCGGCCTTTCGCGCCCGCTGGCTCGGCGCGTCGAGCCGCCTCGAGCTCGAGCACCTCGGCCACGCGCGCGACATCCTGCACCTGCTCGGCGTGGCGCTCGCGAGCGACGACGAGCGGCGCTGGCGGCACGTGCGCACGGCGTGGGAGGCGCTGTGCCGCATCCGCGCCGAGACCGCGCGCATCGACGGCACGACGAGCGACGCGCCGGTGACGGCGCCGCGCGGGGCCGTCCTCGCGTACGACCTCGACGACAGCGCCACGCTCTCGGCGGGCCTCGGGAGCGAGCCCGTGGTGCAGCACCTCCGCGCGGTCGCGGTCGAGGAGGCCGCGCCGGCGTCGGATGCCATCCCGCTCGCGCGGCTCGCCTCGAGCCCGCCCGTCGCCCCGACGCCGAGCCCCGAGTCGTACCGCGCCGAGCTCGCCGACTACGCGGCGCTCTCGGCGCTCTCCGCCCTGTTTCCCGAGCGGGCGCCGCAAGCCGAGGCCCAGCGCGGCCTCGTGGGCGCCGACGCGCGCTATGGCCTCGACGCCTTCTGGCAGGCGCGCTTCGCGCTCGAGCCCGAGCTCGAGCCGCTCTTCGCCCTGCTGGTCGCGCGCTTCTCGGCGTTCCTGCGCCTTCCGGCCGCGGACTGACCGCCGGCGGCGTTCCGTCTTGGGTAGAATATTCCATCCCAAGCACAATTCGGACGCAGCGTCGGAGCTCCCGGCCCGTCACACTCACCTGGGTAGCGTGCGGCGGCATCGGCCCGTCGCCCGGCCAAGGAGGCCTCATGGACCGTGCTCGCTCGACGTTCGTCGTCCCGATCCTCGCGCTTGCCCTCGCGGCGCTCGCGGCGCCGGGGTGCCGTCGCCCCTCGCCCCCATCCACCGGGCCGAAGACCGATCAGACCTCGCGCGGGCTCGTCGCGTACGGCAACGCGTGCGGCGGCTGTCACGATCCGGACGTCGACGGCGAGCAGACCGCGCCGCCGCTGAGCGGCGAGGGCGCCCTGCCGAAGGAGCCCGCGGCGCTGAAGGACGCGCCCGAGGGCGGCAGGCGCACGGCGAGCTTCGTGACCGCCCGGGACGTGTTCGACTACACGAAGGCCGCGATGCCGCAGCTCTCGCCCGGCAGTCTCGCCGACGAGCAGTACTGGGAGATCGTGGCCTACCTCATGAAGGCCAACGGCGTGCGCGTCGGGGGCGATCTCGGGCCCGACAACGCCGCGAGCGTCCTCTTGCCGCAGCGCTGACCGAGGGCGCTCACGGCGTCGCGACGACCGGTGCGCAGCTCTCGGCCGGGCAGGCGGTCGGGGCCGGTGCCCGGGCGCAGGCGCAGCGCTCTACGACGCCCGGGGCCGCGCGCTGGGCACAGGAGCGCGCGACGGCGGCCGCGTGCTCGGGATCGGCCGCGCACGCCTCGACCTCCGCGAGCGCCGCGTCGTCGTAGTCGGTGCGGAAGCTGCAGCTGCAGCGGTGCCGCGCGAGCGACGCTGGCGCGCGCGGCTCGCAGCCCGGCACGCCCGAGGCCGAGAGCCAGCCGAGCACGACGAGTGCGAACGCGCCCGAGGGCGGGCGAGGGCGGGGCGCTCGGCGTGCCGGCATGCGTCGGGAGGATAGCTCAGTCGTCGGGGGCGAGACGGCGCGCGAGGTACACGTCGAAGTCGCCGATGCGGTGGGCGAGGAAGTAGTCGTCGACGATGAAGCTCCGGAGCTCGGGGAAGTCGAGCAGGGCCTCGGCGGAATCCTCTGCGGTGCCGGTCACCCAGTCGAGGAGATCGCCGTGCTCGACCACGATCGCGCCGGGTGGGCGCCGGGCGAGCTCGGCCATGAGCTCGGGCCGCAGGGCGTCCGCGCTCCAGGGGGTGCGCAGCGGCACGTCGTAGATGAAGCGGCTCGCGGGTGCGCGCCCCGACAGCTCGTGCAGGACGGGCTCGAAGCCCCAGACGAGCACCGTGTCGCCGGCCGGCACGCGCGCGCGCAGCGCCTCGGCGACGGCGCGGTTCTGGGAGCAGTCGACGTCGGCGGCGCTCGCGAGCTCGTCGGCGAGGGCGTGATCGCGCAAGCCGCCGAGCAAGAGCTCGTAGTGCGCGAGCGCGAGGCGGGTCTGGGCGCCGAGCGTGCCGCGCGCGAGGAACACGACGCCGAAGAGCGCGGCCGCCGCGAGCGCGCCGACGATGCGAAGGGGACGCCGGCGTGCGCCCTGGAAGAAGCGCCGGTAGCCGAGCGCCGCGAGGAGCGCGAGCAGGGGCTGGATGCCCGCGTAGTGGTAGGCGAAGAGCTTCGCCTGGAGCGCGACGCCCGCGAGCTCGAGCACGACGGCGAGCCCGAGGGCGAGCACGAGCGGCTCCCGGTAGGCGCGCCGGCACAGGAGTAGCGGCAGGCCCGCGAGCGAGAGGGGCGGCATGAACCACCACGCGCGCCGCACGGTCTCCCAGGCGAGCCACCCGAGGTCGGTGCCTTGCCAGCTCACGGCCGTGTAGCCCGGCGCGAAGCGGAACAGCGCCTCGGCGAGCGCCTCGTAGCCGCCGCGCGCGTGGAACCAGCCGACGCACAGGGCGATGGGCACGAGGCCCCCGGCCGCGAGCCAGACGGCCGGGCGCGCGCTCCGGCGGCGCCACACGAGCTCGACGGCGAGCGCCCCGCCGACCGCGGCGAGCGTCGGCTTGCACAGGGTCGCCGCGCCCACGAGCACGCCGGCGGCGAGCAGCGCGCGGGGCCGGGCGCCCCGCCGAGCCGCGCAGGCGAGCGCTCCGACGGTGAGCATCCCCCCGAAGCTTTCGGGCTGGGCCGTGTGCCAGAAGTTGAGGCCGAGGTGCCCGACGAGCAGGAGCACACCGGCGACGAGGCCGAGGTGCGCGTCGCGCCACGCGTGCCGCCCGATGTGCACCATCGCCCCCACGGTGGCGCACAGGCCGAGGCACTCGAGCAGGCGGATCGCCCAGGGCTCCGGCCCGAAGAGCCAGCGGCTCGCGGCGAAGAGGAAGAAGATCCCCGGCGGCTTGAAGTCCCAGGCGTCGCGGTAGGGCACGCCGCCGTCGAGCAGCTCGTGTCCGACGACCGCGTAGATCCCCTGATCGCGCCCGTAGCCGAGCGCCAGGACCTGCGGCAGGAGCAACGCGAAGATCGCGAGGGCCGCGAGCGCGAGCCAGCGCGTGCGCGGTGCTCCGGGCTCCATCGGCTGCTTGTCCTCCGGGCGCCCACCCGGGGCAAGGTCGGCGCGGCGCGCTCCGGCGCTCCGGCGCGCTCCGGTGCGCTCCGGCGCTCCGGCGCGCTCCGGCGCTCCGGCGCGCTCCGGCGCGCTCGAAGCGGCCGTAACTCGGGGTAGACCGGAGGTTCGGGGCCAGTTACGGCCGGTCCCGCGCGCGCAAGTGCGCGATGTGTGGTGGATGCCGTGAGGATTCGCCCCGAGAGGCCACTCGAAGCGGCCGTAACTCGGGGTAGACCGGAGGTTCGGG
>JADLAB010000371.1 GCA_020848455.1 Polyangiaceae bacterium | reverse complement strand
GAGGCCTGCGCGCAAAAAGGCGTCGAGTACGTCGAGCTGCCGATTGCGTACGACGGCATCGCCATTGTCGTCCACCCGAAGAACGACTGGGCGAAGTCCCTGACCGTCGCGGAGCTCAAGCGCCTCTGGGAGCCCGAGGCCCAGAAGAAGGTGATGCGCTGGAGCGACGTGCGAGCGGGCTTCCCCGACAAGGAGATCCACCTCTTCGGCGCCGGCGTCGACTCGGGCACCTACGACTACTTCACCGAGGCCGTGGTCGGAAAGGAGCACGCGAGCCGCGGCGACTACACGGCGAGCGAGGACGACAACGTGCTCGTGCAGGGCATCGCCGGCGACGAGAGCGCGCTCGGCTTCTTCGGTCTCGCCTACTACCTCGAGAACGAGGCCCGGCTCGGGCTCGTTGCGATCGACGACGGCAAGCCCGACAACGGGGCCGGCCCGATGGCCCCGTCGGTCGACACGGTTCGGAACGGGACCTACCAGCCGCTGTCGCGCCCGCTGTTCGTGTACGTGGCGAAGAAGGCCCTCGCGCGGCCGGAGGTCGCCGCCTTCGTGAAGTTCATGCTCGCCGAGGCCCCGAAGCTCGTCGCCGAGGTCGGCTACGTGCCCTTGCCCGAGCGCGCCTACCCGCTCGCCCAGGCGCGCGCGGATGCCGGCAAGACCGGCTCCTTGTTCGCCGGCGGCTCGCAGGTGGGCGTCTCGATCGAGGCCCTGCTCGGCAAAGAGGACGAGGGCGGCAAGTAGGGCTCGCAGCATGGCCCTCGACCCGCTCTCGGACGTGCGCGCGGCGGCGCTCGCGTCGACCCACGCGCCGGATCTGCGTGCCCCGCGGAGCCTCCGGGAGCGCGCGGTGGGGGCGCTGCTCGCGGGCGCCGCGGCCGTGTCGGTGCTGACGACGATCGGCATCGTGGTCGTGCTCGTACGCGAGGCGGCGAGCTTCTTCGCGGAGATCTCCCCGGCCAGGTTCCTGCTCGACGGCGAGTGGACGCCGCTCTTCGCCGACAAGCACTTCGGCATCTGGCCGCTCGTCGCCGGCACGCTGCTCACGACCGGCATCGCCATCGCCGTGGCCCTGCCGCTCGGCCTGCTCGCGGCCATCTACCTGTCGGAGCTGGCGAGCGACCGCGTGCGCCGCTGGGTCAAGCCGGCCCTCGAGCTCCTCGCCGGAGTCCCCACGGTCGTCTACGGCTACTTAGCGCTCTCGTTCATCACGCCCGGCCTCCAGCACGTCGTCCCCGGGCTCGCGGGCTTCAATGCGCTCGGCGCGGGCATCGCGATGGGCGTCATGATCCTGCCCCTCATCGCCTCGCTCAGCGAGGACGCCCTCTACGCCGTGCCGGCGGCCCTGCGCGAGGGCGCGTACGCGCTCGGCGCGACAAAGCTCGGAGCCGTGTTCCGCGTCGTGGTTCCGGCCGCGGCCTCGGGCATCGGCGCCGCCGCGATCCTCGGCGTGGCGCGCGCCGTGGGCGAGACCATGATCGTGGCGATCGCCGCGGGCCAGCAGCCGCGCCTGACGCTCGACCCACGGGTGCCCGTCGAGACCATGACGGCCTACATCGCGCAGGTGAGCCTCGGCGACACGCCCCACGGCACGCTCGAGTACCGCACCATCTTCGCCGTCGGGCTCGCGCTCTTCCTGCTCACGCTCGCGCTCAACGTGCTCTCGCACCGGCTGCGCCGGCGCCTGAAGGGAGCGGCCGCATGACCACCCCGCATCCGAGCGTCGCACCGCCGGCCGACAGCGCGGGCTGGCTCCGCACGGGCCACACGCGCCACGAGGCCGCCTTCCGCGCGCTCTGCAAGCTCGCCATCGCGCTGCCGCTGTGTCTGCTCGTCGTGCTCGGCGGAAGCCTGGTGGTCGAGGCCTGGCCGCGACTCGGCGCGAGCTTCGTCACGAGCTACCCCTCGCGCTTCGCCGAGTCGGCCGGCATCCTGCCCGCGCTCGTCGGCACGGCGTTGCTCATGGGCCTGACGGCGCTCTTCGCCATCCCGCTCGGGGTGGGAGCGGCCGTCTACCTCGAGGAGTACGCGCAGAAGACGCGCTGGTCGGCGCTCCTCGAGCTCAACATCACGACCCTCGCCGGCGTGCCGTCGATCCTCTACGGCCTGCTCGGGCTCGAGCTGTTCGTGCGCGTGATGGACCTCGGCCGGAGCCTCGTCGCCGGCGCGGCCACGCTCGCGCTGCTGCTCCTGCCGATGCTCATCACGGTGTCGCGCGAGGCGTTGCGCACCGTGCCCCGCGAGCTGCGCGAGGCCTGCTTTGCGCTCGGCGCCGACCGCGCGGCGACCCTGCGCCGTGTCGTGCTCCCGATGTGCATGCCGGGTGTGCTCACCGGGATCATCCTGTCCCTGTCGCGCGCGATCGGCGAGACGGCCCCGCTCATCACCATCGGGGCGCTCGGCTACGTCGCCTTCCTGCCGACGTCGCTCGGCAGCGCGTTCACCGCTCTTCCCATCCAGATCTTCAACTGGGTCTCGCGCCCCCAGGCGGCGTTCCGCGCCAACGCGGCCGCCGCCATCGTGGTGCTGCTCGTCCTCATGCTGCTGATGAACGGGGTCGCGCTATGGCTGCGGAAGCGACTGCAGAAGCGAATCACGGGCTGAACATGCCCCCCACGCCGCACCCGGGCGAGGGTGACGCCCACGAGGCGCTCGACCCCGACGCCGTGTCGTCGCGTCCGCCGCCCCGCGTGCGCCCCGTCGTGGAGCGCACGACGCCGACGGCCGGCACCGAGGCGGCGCCCGTCGACAAGATGCGCGCCGAGGGGCTGCGCGCCTGGTTCGGCGCCCACGAGGCCCTGCACGGCATCACCCTGCCCGTGCGTGCGAACGCCGTGACCGCGATCATCGGCCCGAGCGGCTGCGGAAAGTCGACCTTCGTGCGCTGCTGCAACCGCATGCACGAGGTCGTGCCCGGCGCGCGCGTCGCGGGCAGCGTGCTGCTCGGTGACACGGACGTCTACGACCGGCGCGTCAACCCGGTGCGCCTGCGCCGCCTGGTCGGCATGGTGTTCCAGAAGCCGAACCCGTTCCCGACGATGTCGATCCGCGACAACGTGCTCGCGGGCCTGCGCCTGAACGGTCTGCGCCCGAGCGACCCGGCCGCCGTCGTCGAGCGCGCGCTCCGGCAGGCAGCCCTGTGGGACGAGGTGAAGGACGTGCTCCCGCGCTCGGGCGCGAGCCTCTCCGGCGGCCAGCAGCAGCGCCTGTGCATCGCCCGCGCGCTCGCCCTCGAGCCCGAGGTGCTGCTCATGGACGAGCCCTGCTCGGCGCTCGATCCCGTCGCGACCGCGAAGATCGAGGAGCTCCTGCACGAGCTCCGCACGCGCTACTGCATCGTCATCGTGACCCACAACATGCAGCAGGCGGCGCGCGTGGCCGACTACACGGCGTTCCTCTTCCAGGGCGATCTCGTCGAGTACGACCGCACCGACGTCCTGTTCACCCGACCGCGCGAGCGGCGCACCGAGGACTACATCACCGGGCGCTTCGGCTGAGGCGGCGGGGCGAGGCAGCATGGGACCGAAGCACACCGACCGCGAGTACCAGGCCGAGCTCGACAAGCTCCGGAGCCAGATCCTGCTCATGGGCGCGAGCGTCGAGGAGATGATCCGCTCGAGCATGCGGGCGCTCGTGGAGCGCGACAGCGAGCTCGCGCGCGAGATGATCGACTTCGACCAGAGGGTCAATCGCCTCGAGATCGAGACGGACGAGCTCTGCCTGCGCATCCTGGCGCGGCGCCAGCCGGTCGCCTCGGATCTGCGCTTCATCACCATCGCGCTGAAGCTCGTCACCGACCTCGAGCGCATCGGCGACCTCGGGGTCAACATCTGCGAGCGCGTGCTCGAGCTCAACGCCGAGCCGCCCCTGAAGCCCTACGTCGACCTGCCGCGCATGGCCGAGGAGGTGCAGGGCATGGTGCGCGGCGCGCTCGACGCCTTCGTGGCGGGCGACGCCGACCGGGCCGAGGCCGTCATCGGGCGCGACACCACGGTCGACGCCTACTACGCGCAGGTCTTCCGCGAGCTGTTGACCTACATGATGGAGGACGCGCGCAACATCTACCGGGCCACGCGTGTGCAGTCGATCGCGAAGTACCTCGAGCGCATCGGCGACCACGCCACGAACCTCGCCGAGATGGTGGTGTTCATGGTGCGCGGCAAGGACATCCGGCACGCGGGGCGACGCGAGCGCGAGCCGCGCTCGAGTCGGCCACCCGGGTGAACAGGCGCGCGGGCGCGGCGCGCGCGCGCCGGTAGCGCTCGAGGCGCGCCAGGCGCACGAGCCACACGAGCTCGACGAGCAGGCTGACGCCGACCCAGACGCCGAGCGCGACGCCGAGGAGCGCGGCACCGGTCGACCACTCCGGTAGCGCCACCGGCGACTCGAAGGCGGGGTGGTCGAGCCGCGCGCGCCATGGAGCGACCGGCCGGAGCGCGGCGAGCGCGAGCGAGAGACCGATCTCGACGCCGTCCGCGAGGAGCAGGAACCCGAGGAAGGCCGGCGAGCGCAGCCCGAGCCGGACGAGATCGGCCAGGCGCAGGCGCGCCGGCGCGCGCATCGGCATGGTCTCGGGGGGCGCAGGCGCGCGCACCCGGTGAGCATAACGACCCGCGCCCGGCCGGCAAGGGCCGCTCGGTCCGTTTCTTCGAGCTGTCGCCGACGCTCGTCACGACCGCGCGGCGGCGCGATACGCGTCGAGCCCGTGCCCGCGCAGCAGCGCCTCGACGAGCGCGATGGGCTCGGCGAAGGCCGGATCGGGCAGCGGAGCTCCGGCTCCGGCGAGCTCCGCGGCGAGCGCCCGGGCGAGCCACAGCCGGAGCGCGCGGTCGCGGAGCGCGAGCGCGAGGGGCACGTCCTCGTCGGCGAGGGCGAGCCCGAAGCCGAGCGCGCGCACGTAGAAGGCCTCGCCGACGGCGTCCCGCGGCGCGGGCGCGAGCGCGCGTCCGAGCCGCCCGAGCGCGCGCTGGAGCCAGCCGAGGCCGAGGCGCACGAGGTCGCGCTCCGCCCGCGTCCGCGCGTCGCGAGCCAGGCGTCGCTCGACGACGTCCGCGAGCGCCGCGCGCAGCTCGGCGAACGAAGCATCGTCCGGCAGCGACGCGCCGTCGCCCGGCAGCGCACCGGCCGGGCCGAGGCCGTGAGTCTCCACCTGCCGCGCGAGCACCCACAGCGCCGCCGGCACGTCGACGTCGACCTCGCGCCAGCCGGGCCCCGTCCACGGCAAGGCATCGCACCACGCCCGGAAGTCGTCGCGCGCCGCGTGCGTGCCGGCGCCGAGATGGACCGTCGCGGGGAGCTCCGCGATCGCCACCGCGGCCTCGAGATCGCGTCGCAGGCGCGCCGCTCCGGGCACGAGCCCCATGCCGTCCGCCGCGGGCCCGCGCCGAGCGCTCGCGAGCACGCAGGCGCACTCGGGCGCCACCGACACGCGCACCCGCACGCCGTCGTCGACGAAGCTCGCCGGGAACAGCCGGCAGCCGAGCGGCTTGCCCGCCGGGCCGCCGGCGATCTCGAGGCGGCAGCGCCGATCGGGGGCGAGGTAGGCGCAGACGCCGTCGACCATGGCGACGGCGTACCCGTGCCCGGGGAGCACGCGCGCGCCGCGCTCCGGCGTGAAGACCGCCGCCGCGTCGCAGCCGCCGTCGAGCACCGCGGGCGCGAGGGCGCGCGCGCGCGCCGCCTCGACCGGGGAGAAGAGCGTGGTCGGGTAGCTCCGGCAGCAGCTGCCCTGCCCGTCACAGACGAGCCGGAAGTCCGGCAGCGCCTCGACCGGTCGCTCGGCCGCGGCCCCGGACGCCGCGGGCGCCACGGCCGGAGCGCGTGCGGGCTCGGAGCTCGCCACGAGGAGCCCGGCCCCGGTGAGCGCAGCGACGAAGCGGGCGGCCTCCGCCGCGGGGACGCGGTGACCCGCGTGCTCGGCCGCACGCACGAGCCCGGCCACGTCGCGCGTGCCGTCGGCCGCGGCGACGAGCGCCCAGCCGCGCGCGTCGAGCTCGACGATCCCCTCGCTCCGCGTGTCGTGGAGCACGACGAGCCGCCGCCCGTCGCGCCCGTAGTGGCGCGCCGCGACGTGCGCGCCGAGCTCCGGCGGCCCCACGCCTGCCTGCGGTCCTGCTCCGTCGTCGCTCACCACGCTGCGAGACCACGGCCCGGGCCGCGCGGCAAGCGCGTCGCCGGCGCGCGCGGCGGCGCGAGCCCGCGCGCCCCGCGTTGCGTCCGGGCGGCCACCGTGGTTTCTCCCGGACGCCTCGCCGCCGCGGCGCGGGGCTCCCGGAGGCGCCTTGGCAAGCTGGATCGGCATCGCACTCTTGCTCGGCCTCGTCGAGGGACTGACGGAGTTCCTGCCCGTCTCGTCGACGGGCCACCTCGTCCTGCTCTCGCGCTGGCTCGGTCACGTCACCGAGGCGGACAAGACGCTCGACGTCGTCATCCAGGCCGGCGCAGTCCTCGCGGCCGCGATCTACTTCCGCCAGCGCATCGCCGCGCTCGTGCGCGGCCTGGCGCGCCGCGACGAGGCGAGCCTGCGGCTCCTCGTGCGGCTCGGCGTCGCCTTCGTCCCGGTCGTGCCGGCGGGCCTGCTCGTCGGCAAGCTCGTCAAGGAACGGCTCTTCGGGCCCGTGCCGGTGGCGGGTGCCCTCGTCGTCGGCGGCCTCGTCATGATCGCGGTCGAGCGCTGGCAGACGCGGCGCCGTCGCGCGCACCCCGAGGCGGCCCCCGCTCGGTCCGAGGCGGCCGGCGCGGAGCGCGACGAGCTCGCCGGGCTCACCCTGACCCACGCCGCGCTCATCGGCCTCGCGCAGTGTCTGTCGCTCTGGCCGGGTGCCTCGCGCGCCATGGTGACCATCGTGGCCGGCCGGGCCTGCGGGCTCTCGACCCGCGCCGCCGCCGAGTTCTCGTTCCTCTTGGCAATCCCGACGCTCGGGGCCGCGACCAGCTACGACTTCGCCAAGCACGCCCACGACATCTTCGCAGCGCCGGGCGGGACGACGAGCCTCGTCGTCGGCCTCGTCACGGCCTTCGCGGTCGCGTGGCTCGTCATCGCCGCGTTTCTGCGCTACGTGGGCCGCCTCGGGCTCGTGCCCTTCGCGCTCTACCGCATCGTTCTCGGCGCGCTCGTGCTGCTCCTCGCGTGAGCCGTCGCGCGCCTGCCGCTTCGCAAGCAAGGCCGCTCTGCCACCGGCCGACCGGGAGGATCCCATGTCGCAGGACACCGCACGCACCCGCCGCGAGCTCGAGGACGGCGCCGCCGACACCCTCGTCGCGCTCCAGCCGCTCGATCCCTTCCGGACCGACAGCGCGAGCGCCATGCTCGAGGCGATGAGCCGCACCTCGTTCAGCGGCCGCAGGCTCGGCGAGGCCGCCGACATCCTCTTCGAGATGGTGAGCGACCCGGACTGCGCCGTCGTCGCGACCTTCGCCGGCGCCATGACCGTCGCCAAGATGGGCACGGTCATCCTGCGCATGATCGAGACGGGCATGGTCCAGTGCGTCATCTCGACCGGCGCCCTCATGAGCCACGGGCTCTCCGAGGGCATCGGTCTGTCGCACTTCAAGGCCGATCCGCGGCTCTCGGACGAGGCGATGTTCGAGAAGGGCTACAACCGCGTCTACGACACGCTCGAGCTCGAGCAAAACCTGAACGAGGTCGAGCGCTTCGTGCAGGCGACGCTCGGCGCGATCGATCCGGCGACGACGCTCTCGAGCGAGCTCGTGTGCCGCACGCTCGGCAAGGCGCTCGCCGCGACGGGCGGCCCGTCCATCCTCGGCGCCGCCTACCAGCACGGCGTGCCGGTGTTCATCCCGGCCTTCACCGACTGCGAGCTCGGGCTCGACGTGGCGACCTCGGCCATGCGCCGCCGGCTCGCCGCCGCGGGGGCTGCCGGCGGGAGCCCCGCCGACGCGATCTTCGAGGCTGCCGCGGCCCCCGCGTTCAACCCCTTCCTCGATCTGCTCAGCTACGCGCGCTTCTGCGGCGGCAAGAAGCGCCTCGGCATCTTCACCATCGGCGGCGGCGTGCCGCGCAACTGGGCCCAGCAGGTGGCGTGCTTCTACGACCTCATCGGCTACCGCCTCGGCGTCGAGGTGCCCGAGCCGCGCTTCCAGTACGGCATTCGCATCTGTCCCGAG
Source organism: Polyangiaceae bacterium (assembly GCA_020848455.1). GTDB lineage: Bacteria > Myxococcota_A > Polyangia > Polyangiales > Polyangiaceae > JACRDA01. Next base: position 616 of record JADLAB010000371.1, on the reverse strand, counting down.
CCCGTGCACTGGGGCGGCCTCAGCGGCTGCACCTACTCCGAGGGCGTGAGCTGGGGGAAGTTCGTGTCCGAGCGCGAGGGCGGGCGCTTCTCCGAGGTGTACGCCGACGCCACGGTCGCGTGGCCCCTGCTCGTGCGCGGCGTGCTCGAGCGCATGGGCAAGGTGCCCGCGCGCGCCGCGACGCCCTGACGGCGAGCGACGCGACCCGGGGCGGCCTCGCCGGGCGCGCCACCGCCGCGAGGGTGGCGCGCCGGCCGAGCGCGCGCATCTCTACGCCGCCACCGGTGTCGCGGTGCGACCGGCGCCGACCGGGAGCGAGCTCGCCCCAAGGCCCGCGCGCCTCGCGACGAAAGGACCCCACCATGCTTCGCACGACCCTCGTCCTCGCCTCTTCTGCCGCTTGCATCACCGCCCTCGCCTACGGCTGCGCGCGCAGCGTCGACGAGGGGACGGGCGGCTCGGGGGCGACGACGACCACCACCACGAGCAACACGGGCGGCACCGGCGGCTCGGGCGCCCTCGGCGGCGGCGGCACCGGCACCGGCACCGGCGGCTCGGGCGCCCGCGGCGGCGGCGGCACCGGCCCCGGCGGCTCGGGCGGCCTCGGCGGCGGCGG
>JADLAB010000370.1 GCA_020848455.1 Polyangiaceae bacterium | reverse complement strand
CGACCTCCGAGCACAACGAGCGCATCGCGATGGCACTCCTCGATCTGACCATGACCGAGGGTCACCTGCTCGGCCGCGGCATGCGTGCCGCGGCCCGCGCGCTCGGGCCCGACGCCCAGCGCCGCGCGGTGTATCTCGCCAACGGCGACGAGGGCTGGATGGTGCCCAACCAGTACTGGGTCCCGGGGATGTTCAGCCCCGCCGCGCTCATGGGCAAATACTACGTCTACTACGGCTTCGACTTCCACGCGCCGCGCGCGCTCGGTCACAAGTGCGCCGCGAGACTCGTGGCCGAGCTGACGCTGGACAATGCCGGCATGTGTCGCTTTCACCGCGGCTGGGCCGAGGATCTCTGGGCGCAGATCGTGACCGGTCACCTGGGCCTCGAGCTCGACTACGTCGACGTGCACAAGCGCCTCGCCCGGCGTATCCACGCCACCGGCCGCGCGCAGCCCTGGGAGACGGCCCGGGTCGAGGAGATCCTGCACCGCTACCTCGCCGAGGTGCGCCTCACGACGTCGGACGCGCCCGAGCTCGACGCATGGCTGCGTCGCTTCGACGAGGATCGCTCGGGCGCCGCGCGGGCCTACTGGGCCGAGATCAAGGCGGGGATCGACGCGGGTGTGGCCGCGGCGTAGCGCCGCGCCCGGTCGGCGACCCCGCGGGCCACGGACCGTTGAGGCCCCCGACCAGCGGGTGTACGCCCGGGGCCGGAGGTCGTCATGGGCCGCTACGCCATTCGCCGGGATCCCATCATCCGGGTGCCCTTGCTGATCATCGCCGCGACCCAGGAGCGCAGCTACGTCGAGGTCGACGACCGCGAGGTGCATGTCGTGTTCGGTCTCGCGAACGAGCGCATCCCGGTCGCGGCGATCCGCTCCGTGGCGCCGGGCGAGTGGCCCTGGTACCTCGGCGGCGGCGTCCGCATCGGCGGCGGCGGCATCGCGTACGTGGGCTCGACGCGCGGCATCGTGCGCCTCGAGCTCGCCGAGAAGCTGCCCTTCCGCGTGTTCTTCAAGCTGACGGCGCGCTTCGGCGTCTGCACGCTCTCGCTCGAGGAGCCCGAGGCCTTCATCGACGACGTGCGCGCCAAGCTCGCCCGGGCCTGAGTCCCCTCGGGCCTCCGCAGGCTCGACATCCGGTGCGCGCGGGGCGATAGACAGCGCCATGACGACCGAACGCCACCACAAGGTCACCGTCGCGCTCTCGCCACGCGAGCTCGCGCTCGCGGAGCACATCCGCAAGGTCAGGCCGGACATGGACACGAGCGCGGACGCCATCCGCTACGCCCTGCGCTTCTGGGCCGCGAAGAACGCGCCCGAGCTGGAGAGCGCCTGTCGGGACGAGCAGCTCCGGGGTCGCGTCGCGGCCGGCAGGCGCGTGACCGCGGCGAAGGTGTCCCGCCCGAAGGGCGGCAAGGCCGTCGACCGGGCGCCGGCCAAGGCGGCTCGCGGCAAGGCTCGGGGCGGCGCCGCGCGCTGACGGACGTCGGCGAGTCGACCGGGCGTGCCGGCCGCCTCGTCTGCCTGCGGCGATGAGCAAGCCCTTCGACCCGCTCGCCTTCGACGACCTCCGCGTGAGGGTCGTGCGGGCCCTCGGGCGACCTCGGTCGCCGGAGCGCGACGCGGAGCTCGGCACGGCGACCCGCGCGATCCTCGAGCTCGAGACGGCGCACCCGGCGATCACGGCGGCATGCGCCGAGCTCGGCTGGCGCGACGAGCTCACCGAGAGCCTGGCGCGCGAGCTCGCGTCGGCCGCCGACGCGCCCGCCACCGCGACCCTCGCCTCCCTCGGCGCCCGCATGCTCGCGCTGCTCTCCGCTCGCGACCATGAGCTCCGGGCCGTCGTCGCGCGCACGAGCGATCTGCTCTCGGAGCCGGCCTCCGTCGTGCCCGTGGCGCTCGGGCTCGCCACGCTGGCGCCGGGGAGCGCCGACGCGCGGGGCCCCACGCTCGTCGCGATCGCGGACGCGTCCATCGATGCGTGGTGTCGCGCCCACGCGACGACGGCGCCGAGCGGAGCCTCGCTCGTGAAGGTGCTCGTCACGGCGGTCGCGAAGGCGAGCGCCTGCCCCGTGGTCCACGGCCTCGCAGGCGGAGCGAGGAGCGAGCCGCGGGCGGTCACGGTCGAGCGCATCGCGACCTGGCTCACGGCATGGCTTGCGGTCCAGACGAGCGCGTCGCGGTCGCTCGATGCCCCGACGCGCACGGCGCTCTCGGGCTGGTGCGCGGCCGCGCTCGCGCTCCTGCCGCGCTCGGATGCCGCGGTCCGCAACGCCGTCCGTGCCGTCCGGCACCTTCCCGACGAGCCGAGCCGGCAGAGGGCCTGGTTTCGTCTGCTCGGTGCCGCCATCCCCGATGCCGTCGCATCCGACGACGCGGTCGTCGTGCCGTCGGGCAGCGACTCGGTCTTCGTGCTGGCGGTCGTGCACGGCGCGATCGTGCGCTTCGCAGGCGCAGCCGATCTCGAGGCGGCGCTGCCCGAGTCGCTGCGCGCGTCGTTCCGCGCGGCGGTCGCGCGCCTCGGGCTCGAGCTCGTGGGGCGCGGCGTCGGGTGCACCGGCGACGGGTGGCACAGCTTCGCGGAGCGCGACGCCGTGCCGGGCACGGATGTCGCGGTGCACGTGTCGCACGGCATGGGCGACACGACCTACGAGCTCGAGGTCGCCCGCCCCGACACCGGCCGGAAGGTCGAGCTGACGGACGAGCCCTTCGAGATGATCGCCATCGATCACGAAGGCACGTCGGTGTGGCACCAGCGGGTGGACTGGAACGGCGTGCGCACCTCGGCACGCCACGAGCTCGGGTTGGGCCCGGGGCCGTGGCCCGAGCACCCGCCCCGCGCTGCCGTGCGGCTCGTGAGCGAGATCCTCGGTCCGCGCTGCCGAGGGCCGAGCCCGCTCGGGGACGCGCGGTTCCTCTTCGCGGAAGATGTGGCCCCGCGCCAGCCGCTCGGCGTGGTCCTCGCGGCGGGCGTGCCCCGCGAGCTCGCCGACGCCTTGAGCGGCCGGTCGCTGCCGAGCGACGGTGTGGCCGGCGAGGTCCCGTGGATCGATTGCACCGCGGCGGGACAGCCGCTGCGTCTCGTGTATGCGAGCGGGTCCCGAGAGCCGGCGCCGCTCTCGCGCCTGGTGGCGAGGACGCTCGAGCGGTGCGACCGGGTGATCGTGGCGGTCCCCGCGACGCCGGTCACGGTGCGCCCCGGCACGATCTGCGTCGCCACGGCGTACGTGGACCTCGGGCAGAGCGCCGATCCGACACCGCTCGGTGCCGCGCTGCTCGAGTGCGTCGCGCGCGCGAGCGCGGACCGCACGGACCTCGTCTACGGCACCTACGGAGGCGACGCCCGCATCCGCTACCACGGGCCTGCGCTCGCGGTGATCGGCCCGTCGCTCGGGCTCTGCGACACCGCGACGCTGCGCGATCGGGTGCTCGTGCTCGCGCTCGTCACGCGCGCGGACGGGCGCCTCCCCGAAGGCGGCCTCGCGTCCGGTGACGGCGCCGTGCGGCTGCTTCTGGACACGATCGCGCTCGCCGCACGCCTGCGCCCCTGACGTGGGGGCGCGCGTGACGACCCTCAGGCCCGCCCCCGCCGCAGCTTCTCGCCCGGGTGCAGCATCTGGTAGTGACAGGAGCTCGGGCCCGCGGTCGGCGCGTCCCAGAGGTGGAGCGAGTTGCCGCGGCACACCTTCCACTCCTTGCAGCCGGCGCACGAGCCGGTCTCGGTCCAGCTCCGGTCGCGGAAGGCCTGGTAGCGCTGCTCCCAGACCTCGACGAAGTCGTCGCGGCGCACGTTGCCCTGCGTGAGCCAGGGCGCGAGGTTCGGGCAGGCGGCGATGCCGCCGTCGGCGAGGATGCCGGCGATGTGGATCCCGGCACGACAGAAGTACGGGGCGTCGCGCACCTTCGACTCCCACTCCCAGCCGAGCCAGCCCTCCTCGGAGAGGTTCACGATGAGGCCCTCCGAGGCGCCGCGCGCACGCAGGCGCGCCATCGCGGCGACCAGGGCGCGCACGCCCACGGCGTCGAGCAACAGGTCGGGCTCGGAGGCCGCGCGGCCGCGCGGGAAGATGTTGAACACGCGCCAGTGGCTGACCCCTAGCGCCCGCACGATGTCGTAGGTGGCGTCGAGCAGCGGCAGGCTGCGCGGGGTCACGCAGGTGATCGCCTCCACGATGGGCACTCGCGCCGCGACGAGGGCCGCGAGGGCGCGCGACGCGCGGGCGAAGGCGCCGGCTCGGTCGCGCAGCCAGTCGTGCTCGGCCTCGGGGCCGTCGAGCGACACGACGACGCTGTCGAGCCCGAGCGCGGCGAGCGCCCGCGCGCGCTCGGCGTCGAGCAACAGGCCGTTGCTCACCAGGCCGAGCTGATAGCCGAGGGCGCGCGCCCCGCCGAGCACGTCCATGAGGTCGCGCCGCACGAGCGGCTCGCCGCCGGTCGTGACGAGCATGATGTCGGAGGCCCGGTAGCGGCTCGCGATGCGCCGCAGGGTGTCGAGCACGACGGCCGCCTCGAGGCCGCGGTTCACGTCGTCCTTGCTGCAGTCCGAGCCGCAGTGCCGGCACGCGAGGTTGCACTGACGCGTCGCCTCCCAGAAGAGGTAGCGTAGCTCGTGGAGATCCGCCTCCAGGCTCTGGATGCGGCTCCAGCGCCGATCGGCGAGCGAGCACCAGAGCTGGCGCAGCATGCGCGCTCGGCGGCTACGGCTGGGCCGGCGTGAGCTGCAGGTGGACCGGGCTCTGCGGGGCGCCCGCGGGCACGTCCGTCGTGGTCGTCGCGAAGGCGCCGTTCGCGGCGCCGTCCACGTCGGCGGCCTCGAGGTGGTAGCCGCCCGCGCGGAGCGATTGCGCGAACTGGTAGTCGCCCTGGAGCTCGAAGCGGCCCGTCGCGTCGCTCGGCGCACACGCTCGCTCCGCACCCTCGCTCGGCGTCGTGACGCAGATCTGGATGCCCTGCACGCCCGCGCCCTTCGGGTCGCTCACGCGCCCGTCGAGCAGGTGCACGAGCCGCTGGCCCACGTACTGCGCGCCGTAGCAGGCCGCGATGAGCACGCTCGAGCCCAGCGTGAGGATCGTGAGCTCGGCCTTCTTCAACCACCTCGGCATGGCGCCTCCCTCGGTGCGACGGGTCCGTGGAACGCGGGACGCCCGAGCGTACCGCGCCCCTCGTGACGGCCCGTTGACGCCCGTCATCGCCGGTCGCCGCGGCGCTCCCCCAACGGCACTTTTGCTCCTCGCTGCTCGCTCGTGCTCTGATCGCCCGATGCAGAGCGGCGAGGAGCGACCGGCCTTTCGACCCTACATCCCTTCGGCCGCCAAGATGCGCGAGCTCACCTGGGGCCCGCTCCTGCTCGGCACGGTGCTCGGGGTCGTCTTCGGTCTCTCCTCGCTCTACCTCGTGCTCAAGGTCGGCATGACCGTGAGCGCGTCGATCCCGGTGGCGGTCATCTCGATCACCTTCTTCCGCCTGCTCGCCAAGGTGCGGCGCACCGACGCCACGATCCTGCAGAACAACATCGTCCAGACGGCGGGCAGCGCGGGCGAGTCGATCGCCTTCGGCGTGGGCGTGACCATGCCGGCGATCATGATCCTCGGCTTCGACCTCGAGTTCTGGCGGGTCGCGCTCGTGGCCGTGCTCGGCGGCCTGCTCGGCATCCTCATGATGATCCCGCTGCGCCGGGCGCTCATCGTCGAGCAGCACGGCCAGCTGAAGTACCCGGAGGGGACGGCCTGCGCCGAGGTGCTGAAGGCGGGGGCGTCCGAGGAGTCGCGCCGGGTCGCGGCCGAGGCGGCGCGCGATCCGGAGGAGGAGGCCCGCGCGCGCGCGGGCGGCAAGGTCATCTTCACGGGCTTCGGGATCGGCCTGCTCTACAAGACGTTGATGTCCGCCTTCAAGGGCTGGAAGGACGTGCCCGAGGTGGTGTTCGGCAAGCCGCTCGCCGCGGGCTCGCTCTCGGCCGAGATCTCCCCGGAGCTGCTCGGTGTCGGCTACATCATCGGTCCACGCATCGCGGCCGTGATGGCCGGCGGCGGCGTGCTCGCCTACCTCGTGCTCATCCCCGCCATCAAGTTCTTCGGCGAGGGGCTCGCGGGGCCGCTGACGCCCGGCACGGTGCCGATCAGCCAGATGGACCCGCACGACATCCGCACGGCCTACGTGCTCTACATCGGCGCGGGCGCCGTCGCCGCGGGCGGCATCATCAGCCTGCTGCGCTCCTTGCCGACCATCTGGCACGGCATCAAGGGCGGGCTCGGCGATCTGCGCCGCAAGAAGGGACCCGGGACCGCGGGCGCGACCCGCCCGCGCGTCGACCGCGACATCTCGCTCAAGTTCGTGGGGGTCGGCATCCTCACCCTCGTCGTGACGATCGTGCTCGCGCCGCCGCTGCACATGAACGTGCTCGGCGCCGTGCTCATCGTGGTGCTCGGCTTCCTGTTCGTCACCGTGTCGTCGCGTCTGGTCGGCGAGATCGGCTCGTCGAGCAACCCCATCTCCGGGATGACCGTGGCGACCCTGCTCGTCACCTGCATCGTGTTCCTGCTCGTGGGCTGGACCGGTCCCGCCTACTACGTGACGGCGCTCAGCGTCGGCGCGATCGTGTGCATCGCCGCCTCGAACGCCGGCGCCACCTCGCAGGATCTGAAGACGGGCTACCTCGTCGGCGCGACGCCGCGCCTGCAGCAGATCGCCATCCTCTTCGGCGCGCTCGCCTCGGCGCTCGCGCTCGGGCCGATCCTGCTCGTCCTGAACCAGGGCGCGACCGTGTACGTGCCGCGCGTGATGTTCGAGGCCCAGCCGAGCGAGCGGCCGGCGCTCGCCGCCGAGCAGACGGCCGGCCTGTCGCCGTACGCGGGCGAGGCGCCGCCCGTCGCCGGGAGCTACCTGAAGCTGACGCAGCCCGCGCCGGAGCAGGGCGTCGAGCCCGACAAGGACGCGCTTCCGCCTGGCGACTACCTGGTCGACGCCGCGACCGGCGCGGTGACCTACAAGGTCACCGAGACCTTCGCCGCGGACTTGCGGGTCGATCCGGCCGAGCTCGCGGACGCACCGAAGGAGAAGCTCGCTGGGCCGCAGGCCCAAAACGACGGTGCGGAGTACCTCGTGTGGCACAAGCTCGCCGACGCCGAGGGCCCGGCGGGCGCGAGCGGCTGGGGCCCCGAGGGCAAGTACCTCGTCACGGCCGAGGGCGTGCCGGCGTACCTCGTCGATCCGGGCGTGAACGGCGTGCACAACGTGCGACCCGACGGCAGCCGGGTGACGAAGTTCGACGCGCCGAAGGCGACCCTGATGAGCTACATCATCAAGGGGATCCTGAACCGCAAGCTGCCCTGGGGGCTCGTCCTGCTCGGCGTGATGATCGCCGTCGTGCTCGAGCTCGCGGGCGTGCCCTCGCTCGCCTTCGCGGTCGGCGTGTACCTGCCGCTGTCGTCTTCGACGCCCATCCTGATCGGCGGCGGTGTGCGCTGGCTCGTCGACCGCTGGATCAAGAAGAAGCACGCCGCCAAGAAGCTGACCGAGACGGAGCTCGCCGCCGAGGGCGACAAGAGCCCGGGGGTGCTGCTCGCCTCGGGCTACATCGCGGGCGGCGCCATCACCGGCATCGTGGTCCTGCTCGTGACCGGTGCGCTCGGCGACGTGTCGACGAAGATCGAGGCCTGGTCGCGCGAGCACAACCCCTTCTTCGAGAAGGGCTTCGCCGGCATCCCGGCCGATCTGCTCGCGCTCGTGCCCTTCGTCGTCCTCACCGTGCTCCTGTGGCTCGCAGGGCGCGAGCTGTGGCTGCGACCGCGGCCGGGACCGCCGCGGGGCAAGGTCCAGCCGCGCGAGCCCGCGCCCGAGCCCGACGGCTGAGCGCGCCGCTCAGGGCCGCGGGCTCCTCAACCGCACGCCGCACTCGACGCAGTAGCGCATGCCCGCGACGAGCTCTGCGCCGCAGGTCTGGCAGCACGGCACGCCGGGGCGCACGCGTCGCTTCGGGCGCTCGAGGTCGGCGCCGCACATGCCGCAGAAGTGCTCGTCCGGCAGGGGGTCGTGCCCGCAGCCCGGGCAGGGTGGGCGCGTCGGCGAGAAGGCCCGGCCGGGGAGGGCCGGCACGTCGCCGATCGGGAGGATGGGCATGCCCCGGATGACGCCCCCGGGCGCCGGGATGGGGCGCCGCGAGGTCGCCGCCTGCTTCGCTCGCCCCCTCGGCGGTGGGCCGACGATCGCGGCCGAGCGCGTCGTCGGCGTGGGGGCGGCGCGGCGGTGCAGCGCGATGGGCTCGTCGTCGGGCTCGGCGAGCCACGCATCGAGGTCGAGCTCCTCGGCCACCTCCACGTCGAGCTCCGGCGCGTCCTCGACGGCGATCTCGGTCTCGACCGCGACCTCGGTCTCGACGGCGACCTCGGCCGCGACGGCGACCTCGGCCGCGACGGCGACCTCGGCCGCGACCGGCTCGTGCGCGGCGGCGGCGAGTGGGGGCGCTGCCTCGGTCTCGGGCTCCACCTCGGGCTCGACCTCGGGCTCGGTCTCGGGCTCGGGCTCTCCCTCGACCTCGACGGGAGCCGCCGACGGCTCGGGCTCGACCTCGGCCTCCGGCTCGGCCTCGGCTGCGGGCTCGAGCGCGGGCTCGGCCTCGGTTTCTGGCTCGACCTCGGTCTCGGGCTCAGGCTCGGGCTCGACGTCGGTCTCGGGCTCGACCTCCGGCTCGACGTCGGTCTCGGGCCCGACCTCGGGCTCGACGTCGGTCTCGGGCCCGACCTCGGGCTCGGGCTCGAGCTCGCCGGCCGGCGCCTCGTGCTCCGCCACGAGCGCGGCCGGGCCCTGCCCGTCGCCGGTCTCGTCGATCCGGATGAGCACGGCCGAGATGTTGTCGCGTCCTCCGGCGTCGTTCGCCATCGACACGAGCAGCTCGCACGCGGTCGTCAGGTCGTCGGACTCGAGGATCGCGAAGAGGATGTCGTCGTCCGACACGAGGCCGCTCAGGCCATCGGAGCAGAGCAGGTAGACGTCGCCCTTCTGCAGCGGCTCGGTGCGGACGTCGGGCTCCACGGCGTCCTTCATGCCGAGCGCCCGCGTGACCACGTTCGAGGGCAGGCGCTTCAGGACCTCCTCGGTCAGCTCGGGCTTGCGGCGGCGCGCCTCGTTGATCATCGAGTGGTCCTCGGTGAGCTGCGCGATGGCGCCGTCGCGCACGCGGTAGCAGCGGCTATCGCCGACGTGCACCACGTGCAGCGCCCGCTCCTCGGGCGCGAGCCGGATCGCCACGAGCGTCGAGCCCATGCCGCCCTCGCTCGTCGAGCGGCCGCTCTCGGCGTAGACGGCGCGGTTGCAGTGCAGGACGGCCTCGACGAGATCGCGTGCCGCCTGCGAGAGCGACGCGTAGCCCTCGGTGGCGTCGCTGCTCTCGGGCCCCTTTCGGAAGAACGCCTCGAGCGCGGTCACGGTGATGGCGCTCGCCACGTCGCCGGCCTGGTGGCCGCCCATGCCGTCCGCCACGGCGTAGAGACCGAGCTCCGGCGACACGAGGATCTGATCCTCGTTGTGCTTGCGACGTCGCCCCACGTCGGTGAGGCCCGCCGCCAGCACCTGCGCGCCCGCGCGCGCTTCGGTGCCCGTTGCCGGAAGACTGGCCATGCGCAGCGCCGCACTATACCCGTTCCGGGCCGAGTTTGGCCTGGCCGCCCCTCGCGGTTCGTGGTTTACCGGCCGCGGGGGCGACCCGCGCGTGTCAGGCCACGGCGCGCCGAGCGGTCGGCCTCGCGGGAGGTCCCATGGGTGCAGTCGGTCGCCGCTTCTTTCTCCTCGTCTTTGCCGCCGCGTGCGCGGTGCTCACGCTCGGTGCCTGCGGCGGGCCGAGCGCCGAGGAGCTGCAGAAGCAGTGGAACAAGAACCAGGAGGAGCTCTGGAAGGCCGGCTCGAAGTTCCCGAACTTCAAGGCGGCGATCGACGAGCTCCTCGCCTCGGCGGGCAAGGACTTCGAGGCTGCCAAGGGCGGGGAAGAAAAGACGCGCCAGGACCGGATGAAGGCCGCGAACGAGCGCGTCGGCGCGCTCTTGCGCGGCTTCAACGAGTACGACGCCGAGGTCGGCAAGCTCGAGAAGTACATGGGCGACAAGGCCCTGACGAGCCTGCCGGCGAGCACCTTCAACCCCGTGAACGACGGCGCGAAGCAGGCGCTCGAGAAGGCCGCCTCGGCCATGAAGGCGGCGACGCCGCTCACCGGCGACGAGGCCCGGCAGACGATCGTCGAGGCGACGACGCTCCTGCGCAACTCCGTCAGCCAGTTCGACGCGCTCAAGCGCTCCACGCTGGGCACGGCTCGTCCGACGGGCACCGCCACGGGCACGAGCGCGCCCACGGGCACGGCCGCGTCGACCGGCACCGCCGCGAGCGGCACGGGCAGCCCGAAGATGAGCGACTACTAGCGCCTCGGCTCCGTGGTTGTGCCCGCGCAGGCGCGCGTGGCATCTTGCGTCGCATGGACCAGCCCCGCGCCCGTGTCCTCTCGGGCATCCAACCTTCGGGCCAGAAGCACCTCGGCAACTACTTCGGCGCCATCGCCCAGTACCTCGCCCTGCAGGACGAGTTCCCGGGCGAGTGCTACTTCTTCATCGCCGACTACCACGCGCTCACCTCGCTCCGCGATCCGCCGGCGCTGCGCGAGAGCGTGCGCGAGGTGGCGCGCACCTACCTCGCGCTCGGGCTCGACCCGAACAAGGCGTGCCTGTTCCGCCAGAGCGACGTGCCCGAGGTGACCGAGCTCATGTGGCTGCTCGCGAGCGTGACCGGCATTGGCCTGCTCGAGCGCGCGCACGCCTACAAGGACAAGGTCGACAAGGGCCTCAAGCCCACCGTCGGCCTGTTCACCTATCCGGTGCTCATGGCCGCCGACATCCTCATCTACCAGGCGACGCTGGTGCCGGTGGGCAAGGACCAGCTCCAGCACGTCGAGATGGCGCAGGACATGGCCACGCACTTCAACGAGGCCTTCCCGACCGACCCCTTGCCCCTGTGCCGGCCCGAGCCGCGCCTGTCGTCGGCCGCCATCGTCCCCGGCCTCGACGGCAAGAAGATGAGCTCGAGCTACGGCAACACCATCGGCATCTTCGAGAGCGGCAAACCGCTGAAGAAGCGCACCGGCCAGATCGTCACGGACTCGACGCCGCTCGGCGCACCGCTCGATCCCGATCGGTGCAACGTGTTCGCGTTGCTGAAGCTGTTCCTCGGGCCCGAGGAGCTCGGGGAGCTCGCCGGCTGGTACCGCGCGGGCGCGCGCGCGGGGCAGCCCTTCGGCTACGGCCACGCCAAGCAGCTGCTCGCCGAGCGCATCGAGACCCGCTTTGCCGCCGCCCGCGCGCGGCGCGAGGAGCTCGTGGCGCACCCCGAGGAGGTCGAGCGCGTGCTCGCCGAGTCGGCGGAGCGTGCGCGCCGGCTCGCGCGCCGGACGCTCGACGCCTGCAAGCGCGCCTGCGGGCTCGCGTGAGCGGCGGCGCCGCGGGGCACCCCGCCGACCCCGACGAGGCGGACCGGCAGCGCGCGCTCTACGCCGAGGGCGCCGAGCGCTACGATGCCCTCGTCTGCGCCGAGGACGCCGACCGCGCGCTCGACGCCGCTCTGGCCGAGGTCCTGCCCGTGTCGGGCGCGCGCGCGCTCGACGTGGGCTGCGGCACGGGGCGCGTGGCGCGCATTCTCCTCGGGCTCGGCGCCGCGCACGTGACCGGAGTCGACCGCGCACCCGCGATGCTCGCGGTCGCCCGCCGGCGGCTCGCCGCCGAGGTCGAAGCGGGCAAGCTCGTGCTCCTCGAGGCCGACGCGCGCGAGCTCGCGCTCCCGCCGGGCTCCTTCGACTGCGCCGTCGCGGGCTGGTGCTTCGGCCACTTCCGTCACTGGCTGCCCGACGACTGGCGGCGCGAGGTGGGCCGCGCGCTCGACGCCGTCGAGCGCGCGCTCGTGCCGGGCGGTCACCTGGTCGTCGTCGAGACGCTCGGTACCGGACACGAGACGCCGCGCAGCCACCCCGCGCTCGACGAGTACTTCGCCTGGCTCGAGCGGGAGCGCGGCCTCGCGCGGCGCACGCTCCGCACCGACTACGCCTTCGCCTCGCTCGCGCAGGCGCTCGAGGTGCTCGGGGCGTTCTTCCCCGCGGAGCTCGTCCTGCGCGTGCGGGCGCGCGGCACGGCGCGCGTGCCGGAGTGCACCGGCCTCTGGTGGCGCCGCGTCGGCTGACGATCGCCTGCTCCTCGGGGCAGCGTGCGGCAGCTCCGCAAGGTCGCCGCCTGACCCCTGCGCCGTGCTAAAAGGCCGTCGGGTCGGCGGCGCGGGGGAGGCGGACGCCCATGCACAAGACGGCCTTCAGTCACAGCGTCAGGATGCTGCTCTGCGGGCGCTGCGGGGCGCCGCTCGACGCGCCCCCGGCCGGTGGCGACGCGACCTGTCCCTACTGCCACACCCGGCAGCAGCTGCGGCAGCGCGACGAGAGCCGCGAGCGCGCCGCGGCGCGCCAGGTGATGGGCGAGCCGGAGCGCTTCGAGCGCCTCCGGTCGCAGGACGGCAAGCCCCTCATCCCACCCCAGAGCCTGATGCCCTACCTCGCGGGTGGGGCCCTCGCGCCCGCCTACGCGCCGCAGGCGCTCGCCGAGTGGCAGCAGGCGCGCCTCGAGATGGCGAACGGGGCGCCGTACCCGACCGAGGAGCGCTTCTACTTCCTGACGCTGCTCGTCTCCCAGCACTTCATGGAGCAGCAGGACGAGCTGCGTCAGCGCGGCATGCTCGAGACCGCGCTCGAGCTCGTCACGGCGCCGCGTCACAAGCAGGTGCTGCGCTGCATGCTGGCGCGCTCCGCGGCGCGTGCCGGCGACCTCGAGGCCGCCGAGGAGTGGCTCGAGCCCTGCAATCCGTGGTCCGACGATCTGCACATGGACACGGCGTACCGCTTCGCGCGCGGCTACCTCGCGACCGTGCGCCAGGACTGGCAGAGCGTGCTCCAGGCGCTCGGCAGCCGCATCGGCGACGTGCCCATCGCCGACAGCCAGGACCACGTCTGCGCCCTCGTGCGCGCCAACGCGCTCGAGCGCCTGGGGCGGGGGCAGGAGGCGGTCGGGCAGCTGCGCCAGATGATGACCTCGCCCGACGCCGTCGCGGCCTTCGACCGCATGCGCGCCGCGCACGCGTCGCTCGAGCTCTGCCCGCAGAGCTACGCGCAGGCCCGGGCCATGCTCGCGCCCGCCATGGTGCGCCGCCCGACCCCGGGGGCCACCGGCTGCGGGCTCTACGTCTTTCTCGTGCTCGGCCTCGTGTTCCTCGCCATCGCCGCGCTCGCGCTCGCCGCGGAGCGGGGCTGGGTGAGCGTGAGCGGCATCCCCATGCTCGCCCTCATGCCGGGCATGGGCCTGCAGATCGTCGCCGCCGTGCTCGGCTTCAACGGCCTCATCTTCACGACGCTCGCGGTCGTGTTCCTGATCACGGGTGCGCGCAAGCGGCGCCTGCGCGAGACGGGCCTGCCGGGGCGCGCCCAGCTGCTCAGTGTCGAGGGGACCGGCGTGCTCGTGAACGGCCAGCCGATGCTCGCGTTCGAGCTCGTCGTCACGGTGGCGGGGCAGGCGCCCTACCCGATCCGCCACCGCGAGGTCATCCCGTCGCTGGCCCTGTCGCGCCTCGCGCCGGGGAGCTCGGTGGCGGTCAAGGTCGATCCGAAGGACCCCTCACGTCTCATGATTGACTGGTCGGAGCCATGAAGCAGAAACAAGCTGGTACGTTCGCCCTCGCGCTGCTCGCGCTGCTCGTGCTTGGAGCGAGCCACGCGGCCTCGGGTTGCCACGAAGGGGCCGCGACGACGCCGACTTCGCCCCCGCCGAGCGCGGTCCCGCCGAGCGCGGTCCCGCCGAGCGCGGTCCCGCCGAGCGCCGTGCCGAGCGCCGAGCCCAGCGCCGCGCCGAGCACCGAGCCGAGCGCCGCGCCGAGCGTCGCGCCGAGCGCCGCGCCGAGCGCACCCCCGCCCACCGCGAGCGCGTCCGCGAGCGCCGGGCCCGCCTCGTCGATCGTGCCGCTCGGCTCGGCTCGTCGCGATCCGCTCGAGGTGCTGCGGGCGCACTGCAAGCAGTGGATGGCGGGGCCGGAGCAGATGGAGGACTGGCAGAAGGCCCAGTGCCAGGCGATCGTGGGCGGTGCGCCACCCGGGAAGTGACGCGCGCACGCGATGCCACGATGCTCGGCTCCGCTCCGCCCGTGGCGGAGCCGATGCGATGCGCGATGCTCGGGGCCGAGTGGATCCCGTCCGGGCGCGGGAGTAGAATCGAGCGGCGCTTGCTTGGTAGAACGGTGGCCCCGGAGGCGAACATGGCACGGACGACGCATGGTCTGGTGACGAGCGGCGTGGTGGTGGCGCTCGGGCTCGGCATGGGCTGCTCGAAGAGCCCGG
>JADLAB010000369.1 GCA_020848455.1 Polyangiaceae bacterium | reverse complement strand
TCGTGTAGGCGTCGCCACCGAGGTGCCCGAGCGCCTCGAAGAGCGTCACCTCGACATGCGGCGCGAGCTCGCTCGCCGCCACGAGACCCGCCACGCCACCGCCGACGATCGCGACTTTCATGCTGCTGCCGACCTCTTCGGGGGCGTCGCTACCACGACCCCGGGCGGGCGCGTAGGCGTGGCACGCTTGCGCTTTCGGGCGGCCTTGTTACGGTGCCTCGCATGTGGCGCATCTGTGGGGTCCTCGGCCTGTCGCTCGTGGCGTGCAAGGGGCCGAAGCCGGCCCAGACCGGGCCCGCGGCGAGCGGGGAGCCCGCGGCGTCGAGCACCGCGAGCGCGCAGGCGGCGCCGGGGGACACGGGGTCGCACGCCGATCCCGAACCTGCGACGACCGGCGCGGCGCACACGGGCAGGCCGAGCAGCGACGAACTCCGCACCATCCTGCAGCTCGTCCTCGACGACAGCGAGCTCGACGGTTATCTCCACCTCGGCTCGCCCGATCGCTTCCCGCTCAAGATCGCGGGCGAGGGGCTCCCCGACGGGCTCGTCAAGGCGACCAAGCCCGTGGTCGTCGTGACGGCGCCCGCCGCCGACGCGCCGGTGCTCGTGTTCACGGAGATCGACGCCAGCGCCGACCGCGCCACCGTGCGCTACCGCTTCGGGGCCGAGAACATCCGCGGCACGGCGACCCTCGAGAAGAGCGCGCGCGGCTGGCAGCTCGTGCAGAGCCGCATCATCGAGCGCTAGCCGCGTGCCGGTGGGCCGACGCGCCGCCTGCCCGGGAGATGGCGTCCGCGACCGGGCCCCGAGGCGTCAGATCTCCTGGAGCGCGAGCGTCGGGTCGAGGGCGCGCAGGTCGCCAGCGTCCGAGGTGAGCACCGCCCAGTCGCGCAGACGCGCCAGCAGGACCACGTGCGCGTCCGCTGGATCGGTCGCGCCCGTCGCGCCGAGCATGCGGCCGACCACCTTGGCCACCGCGCTCGTCAGGTCCTCCACCTCGACGGAGCGCAGCAGCCACGCCACGGGAGCCTGCACGCCGGCCCCACCGCGCCAGATCTGGGCCACGACACAGGCGGAGGTGACGAGCGGGGTCCGCGCTGCGCGGAAGCGCTGGCAGAGGTGCACCATCACGGGCTTGCGCCGCTCGAGCGCGATGAACGCACCCGCGTCGAGGACCACGCCCCGCCGTGCGGTCACGCGGCGCGCTTCCGGCGCCTCGGCTTCGTGAGAAGCGCGAAGATGGCGTCCGCGCGGCGTACCGCCTGGCGGCTCGGGGCAACCTCCCGGTAGAACGCCTCCCAGGCGCGCTCGAGCTCCGCGTCCCCGAGGCTCTGTTCGACCACCTGGGTCACCCACGCGGACACCGAGCGCTGCGAGGCGGCCCGCTTGATGCGGCGGGCCACCTCTTCCGGGACGCTGATGGTGATGCGCCGGATCGTCATAACATTCGCATAACACCGAGCGCTGCACGGCGCCACCCGCCGAGCGTCCGGGCCGATGGCGCCGCGGCCGCCCGCGTCGGAGGTGGGCGGCGTCGAGCCGGCGCAGTCGCGCCAGCCGGCGGCACAGGGCGCGCCGCGCGCTCAGGACTCGCCGGCCTTCTCCTTCACGCTGCCGCGGGCCTTGATGGCGGCCTGCGCGGCGGCGAGCCGGGCGACCGGCACGCGGTAGGGCGAGCAGCTCACGTAGTCGAGGCCGACCTTGGCGCAGAAGTGGATCGAGCGCGGATCGCCACCGTGCTCGCCGCACACGCCGAGGTGCAGATCCGGCCGCTTCGCCCGGCCCTTCGCGACGGCCATCTTGACGAGCTGGCCGACGCCCACCTGGTCGAGGGTCTGGAAGGGATCGTCCTCGACGATGCCCTGCTCGATGTAGGTCGGCAGGAAGCTCGCGATGTCGTCGCGGCTGAAGCCGAGCGTCATCTGCGTCAGATCGTTCGTGCCGAAGCTGAAGAACTCGGCCTCGCCGGCGATCTCGTCGGCGCAGAGCGCGGCGCGCGGCGTCTCGATCATGGTGCCGATGTGGTGCTTCACGCGCAGGCCCTTGTCCGCGAACACCTCCTCGGCCACGCGGCGCACGATCTTCGTCTGGTGGGCGAGCTCGGTCACGTTGCCGACGAGCGGCACCATGAGCTCGGGCAGGACCTTCACGCCCTCCTTGGCGACGTCGCAGGCGGCCTCGAACAGGGCGCGCGCCTGCATCTCGGTGATCTCGGGGTGCGTGATGCCGAGGCGGCAGCCGCGGTGCCCGAGCATCGGGTTCGCCTCGCGCAGGGCCTCGACGCGCGCGTGCAGCACCTCGAAGGAGACGCCGAGCTCCTTGGCGACCTCTTGCTGCTGCTTCGGCTCGTGGGGCAGGAACTCGTGGAGCGGCGGATCGAGCAGGCGCACCGTGACGGGGAAGCCGTCCATCGCGCGGAAGATCCCGGCGAAGTCGCCGCGCTGCATGGGCAGGAGCTTCGCCAGGGCCTTGCGCCGACCGGCCTGGTCGGAGGCGAGGATCATCTCGCGGACGGCGAGGATGCGGCTCTCCTCGAAGAACATGTGCTCGGTGCGCGTGAGGCCGAGGCCCTCGGCGCCGAAGCGGCGCGCGACCGTGGCGTCGTGCGGCGTGTCGGCGTTGGTGCGCACGCGCAAGGTGCGCGCCTTGTCGGCCCACTGCATGAAGGCGCGGAAATCACCGCCGATCTCGGGCTCGCGCAGGGGCTCCTGGCCGAGCACGACCTCGCCGGTCGTGCCGTTCAGGCTGAGCCAGTCGCCTTCCTTGACGACCACCTTGCCGCGCGACAGCGTGCGCGCCTTGTAGTCGATGACGATCTCGCCGGCGCCCGCGACGCAGGGCTTGCCCCAGCCGCGCGCCACGACGGCCGCGTGGCTCGTCATGCCGCCGCGGCTCGTCAGCACGCCCTCGGCGGCGTGCATGCCGGCGACGTCCTCGGGGCTCGTCTCGATGCGCGCCAGGATCACGTGCTCGCCGCGCGCGCGCCACTCCTCGGCGTCCGCGGCGCTGAAGACCACGCGCCCGACGGCGGCGCCCGGCGAGGCATTGAGGCCCTTGCCGACGACGCGCCCAGCCTTGCGGTAGGCGAGCTCGTCGGCGAAGTAGGGGTGCAGGAGCTGATCGATGTGGCCCGGCTCGACGAGGTTCGCCACCGCCTCGTCCTCGGTGACTAGGCCCTCGCGCACGAGATCGACCGCGATCTTCACCGCCGCGGCGCCCGTGCGCTTGCCGTGGCGCGTCTGGAGCATGAAGAATTTACCCTCCTGCACCGTGAACTCGATGTCCTGCACGTTGCGGAAGTGCTTCTCGAGCTGCGCCGAGACCGCGACGAGCTTGTCGTACATGGCGGGCATGCGCGTGCGCAGATCGTCGATGTGGAGCGGCGTCCGGATGCCGGCCACGACGTCCTCGCCCTGGGCGTTGACGAGGTACTCGCCGTAGAGCTC
The DNA here is from genome assembly GCA_020848455.1 of Polyangiaceae bacterium. GTDB lineage: Bacteria > Myxococcota_A > Polyangia > Polyangiales > Polyangiaceae > JACRDA01. The sequence continues at coordinate 52,360 of JADLAB010000369.1, read as the reverse complement.
CTTCTGACCGGTCGACGGGTTGCGCGTGAAGGACACGCCCGTGCCGGAGCTGTCGCCCATGTTGCCGAACACCATCGCCTGCACGTTGACGGCCGTGCCGATGAGCCCGCGGATCTTCTGCACCTCGCGGTACTTCACGGCGCGCTCGCTCTGCCACGAGGCGAACACGGCGAGGATCGCGCGGCGCAGCTGCTCCTTCGGCTCGGTGGGGAAGGGCTCGCCCGTCTTGTCCTGGAAGATGGCCTTGAAGCGCACGACCGCCTCTTTCAGGTCGGCCTCCGTGAGGTCCTGATCGCTCTTGGCGCCGCGCGCGCGCTTGAGCTCGTCGAGGGCGTGCTCGAAGGCCTCGCGCGGGGCCCCCATGACGACGTCGCCGAACATCTGCAGGAAGCGCCGGTAGGCATCCCACGCGAAGCGCGGGTTTCCGCTCTTCTTCGCCAGGCCGTCGGCGACGGCGTCGTTGATGCCGAGGTTGAGGACGGTGTCCATCATGCCGGGCATCGACACCGCCGCACCCGAGCGCACCGACACGAGCAGCGGCCGGGCGGGGTCGCCGAAGCGGGCGTCGAGCGTGCGCTCCACCTCGGCGAGCGCCGCCTCGATGTCGGGCCAGAGCCACTCCGGCAGCTGCCCGCCCCGCTCGGTGACCTCGCGGCACACCGTGGTCGCGATCGTGAAGCCGGGGGGGACGGGCAGGCCCGCCGCCGCCATCTCGGCGAGGTTCGCACCCTTGCCGCCGAGCAGATCCTTCATGGCGGCGCTGCCGTCCGTGACGCCGACGCCGAAACGGTACACGTGGCGAGGCTGAGTGGTCATGGCGGGCGGTTTAGGCGCGTCCCCGCGCGGGGGGAAGGGGAAGCTCGCGCCGCGTCGCGTCAGCAGCTCGGGGCCCGTCGCGCTCGTGCCGGAGCCGACGGGCCTGGTGACAGGCGCGGCCCGGGGAGCGATGCTCGGCGGGTGATCCGCACCGCGCTCCTCGTCGGGCTCCTCGCGCTCGCGTGCGACGCCGGGCGCGCGCCCACCACGCCGGCGGCGCCGCGCGCGAGCGCGCACGCCTCGGTCACCGGGCCGGGAGCGGCTGGCTCGGGCGGACCGGGCGAGCCGGAGGCGGCGCCCGCACCTGCTGCGAGCGCGGCACCGGGCACCGGCGCGCGCCCCGCCGTGGAGCTCGGCGCCGGCGTCGCGCTCCGGCTCGAGCGCCTGGCGCGCGCCGCCGTGGCCGTGCCGGGCGCGGTCGTCACGCTCGCGCCGGACTTCCGCGCGCTCGTGGCCTTCGATCCCGCGAGCGGCGCCCAGCTCTGGCGGACCCCCCTCGAGGGCGAGCCGTCCGGCGACCACGCGCTCGCCTTCACCGACGGCGAGGTGGTGGTCAAGGCGGGCAATCGACTGTTCATCGTCGATCCGGCGTCCGGCGCCGTCCGCAGGCGCCGGCTCGAGACGCCCTACTGCCCCTTCGTCGCCGAGGCCGGGGCCTGCGCCTTCGACTGCGGCTGCGCGGCGTTCGTGGTCGACTGCCAGTCGCTGGCGGACGTGACCTTCCTGCGCGGCGCCGAGATGCACATCTACCAGGACCTCGCCGCGCCCCACGACACGGTGTGCTCCTTCGCGCCGCGCGTGCTCGGGCGCTTCGGCCGGCGCATCGTCGCGACGGTGCCGGACGACGGCGGGGTGGGCCTGCGTTCGGACGGCGTGGTCGTCGTGCTCGACGCTGCCACCGGCAAGGAGCTGCGCCGCGGCGCCACCGTGCGCCGCTACGACGCGCGCGCGGGCGTCGCTGCCGGAGGCGGGTGCTGGGTCGCCGAGGAGAGCGCCGCCACGCTCACGCTGACCGACTGCGCGACGGGCGCGCCGCGCTGGCAGGCGAGCATCGGGGTGCCGGGCGACGCGAACGGCCTCGACGTGCGCACGCTCGCGGGGGGCGATCTGTTCGTGCGGCGCCTCACGGACGCCGGGAGCGAGCTCGCGCGCATCTCGCCCGGCAAGGGCGACGTCCGCTGGAGAAAGCTCGCGCCGGGCGCCGTCGGCGTGCTCGAGGACGAGGATCCGCACGCCGTCTACGGGGCGAGCCTGCCGAGCTACGAGCTCGTCGCGAGCGCGGACGGCCGCTCGCTCGCGCGCATCACCCCGGCGGAGCGCCAGCGGCTCCGGCGCGATCCCGGCCGCGGTGGCTTCGTCGCCGTCGGCGGCGGGAGCTACCGCGAGCTCGACGGAGCCGGCGCCGAGGTGCGGAGCCTCGCCTTCGAGGCGCAGGGCAGCGTCGCGGAGGTCCGGCCGGGTCACCTCGTCACCGAGACCGGTGGACGCGACTCGGTCGTGCGCGTGCTGCGCCGCACGGATCTCGCGCCCGTCGCGACGCTCACGGGACCGCTGTCCGTGCTCGACGCCGGGCCGCTCGGCGGGCGCTTCGTGCTCGTCGAGCGCTTCCGGGAGGACGGCGCGATCGACGTCCTCGTGCTCGAGGTCGCGCCGGCGCCGTAGCGCCGGCCCGGGCGGGCTCAGGGGCCCTTGGCCGTCGCGGCCGCCGCGGTGCCGACGAGCGCGGCGCTCGTGACGAAGTCGAGCAGCGGGAAGCGCGCGCGCCAGAAGGCGTTGCCCTGCCGGCGCGCCTGGAGCTGATCCCGGGTCGGCTCCTCGCCGTAGCCGCCGTAGAGGCTGCGCAGCACGGGCATGCCCGTCACGAGGCGGGCGAAGGGCGCGAAGTGCGCGCGGTCGAGGCCCTGGTTGGGACCGTAGTTGACGAAGATCTGGGTCGCGCGCGAGTTGGGCTCGCCCGTCGCGGCGAAGGACGCGAAGCCGGCGAGGTTCGATTGCGCGACGGGGTCGTCGGGGATCGTCGCCCGCTCCCACTTCTCGGCCACGGCCGGGACACCGTGGATGCCGAACTGCACGACGAAGTCGTTCGTCGCGTCGGGCTGCTTGATGACCCGGAAGAGCGCGACGTCGTTGTAGAAGCCGAGCTTGACGAGGTTGTAGAAGCGATCGACCCCGTGCGGCGCCCAGGCCCGCACCGCCTCGAGCACGAACTCGCCCTTGGTCGTCACGAAGCGCACCTGGAACTTGTCGGGCGCGCGCAGGGTCGCCTTGTCCGGGGCGAGGAGATCGGCGGGCACGGCTGCCGCCGCCGGCGCGGCTGCGAGTGGCGCCGGCAGCGCCGTCACGAACGAGCTCGGGGGCGCGGCCGTCACCGGCGGCGGTGCCGGGTCCGCGGCGCTCGCGCGCGGGGCGACCGGCGTGGACGCACGCGGCGCGACGGGCGGGGTCGGGCTCGTCGTGGCGGTGGCCCTCGCGCCGAGCGGCTCCGCGGCGACCGGGGTGGGGCCGCCGGTGGGGCCGCCCGCGGCCGCCGGCGCCGGGGCACGACAGGCGATGAGCACGGTGAGCACGGTGGTCGCGAGCAGCAGTCTGCGCATGGGGCCTCCGTCGACGGCGTAGCAGGCTCGCGCCTGCGCGGGTACGCGTGCCGTGCGCGCCGCCGCCCGCGCCGCGGGCGGGCCATTGCCCGACGCGGCCGAAGCGCCTAGCCTCGCTCGAGGCATGTCGGGGGAAACGGACGAGCTCCACGCCGAGATCGAGCGCCTGCGCCAGGAGGTGGAGCGCCTGCGCGCCGGCACGCCGGGCGAGCCGGCCGACCCCGACGCGTGGTTGCGGACCATCCTGGCGCATTCGCCCGACGTCATCTCGATCCTGAGCCCGGAGGGTCGCCTCCTGTTCCTGAGCCGCACGCCGAACGGCTCGAGTCCCGACCGCGCCCTCGGGGTCGACACCAGGGACTTCGTACCGCAGAAGGACCGCACGCGCTGGGAGGCGGCGCTTCGCGAGGTGCTCGAGACCGGCCAGCCGCGGCGCGTGGACGTCGAGTCCACCGGCGGCCGCTACTGGGAGACCCGCCTCGCTCCCATCCGGGCTCCCGACGGCAGCCCGGCCGTGCTCGGCATCGCCACGAACGTCACGGCGCGGCGCGACGCGGAGCACGCCCTGCGCGACAGCGCCGAGAAGCTGCGGCTCGCGCTCGCGGCGAGCCAGGTGGGCCTGTGGCACTGGGACGTGGCCACGGACGACGTGCTGTGGGACGAGGCCACGACGCGCGCCTTCGGGCAGCGCGTGCCGGCCCGCACGCGCGACGAGTTCGTCGCGGCGGTGCACCCCGACGACCGCGCCCGCGTGGCGGCGGCGGTCAGCCGATCCCTCGAGACGGGTGTCTACGAGGATCTCGAGCTCCGCGCGGTCGGCTCCGACGGCAAGCTTCGCTCGATCCTCATCCGGGGCGACGTCGTGCGCGACGCCGAGGGCCACCCGACCGCACTGCGCGGCGCGGTGCTCGACCTCACCGCCCAGAAGCAGCTCGAGGAGCAGCTCCGCCAGGCGGTGAAGATGGACGCCGTGGGGCAGCTCGCGGGCGGGGTCGCGCACGACTTCAACAACCTCATGCTGGTCATCCTGGCGAGCGTGGACCTCGCGGCCGCGGCACCGGACCGGACGCGCCGGGACGAGCTCCTCGCCGGGATCCGGTCGGCGAGCGAGCGCGCGGCCGCGCTGACGCGCCAGCTGCTCGTGCTGAGCCAGCGACAGCCGCTCGCGCGCGGCGTCGTCGACGTGGTGGAGGTGGCCAGCGACCTCGTGCGGCTCCTGCGGCGCGTCGTGCCGGCCTCGGTCGAGATCGAGCTCGTGGCCGGCGAGCCCGTCGCGCCGGTCGCTGGCGATCGCGGTCCGATCGAGCAGGTGCTCATGAACCTGTGCATCAACGCCCGCGACGCGATGCCCTCCGGGGGTCGGCTCACGATCCGGATCGAGAACGTGGTCGTCGAGGGGCGCTACCTAGACGCCCACCCGTGGGGGAGCCCGGGTCGGCACGTGCTGCTCGCGGTGAGCGACACCGGCACGGGCATGACCCCGGAGGTGCAGGCGCGCATCTTCGAGCCCTTCTTCACCACCAAGCCGCCCGGCCGGGGGACCGGCCTCGGGCTCTCGGTCGCGTACGGCATCGTGCGGCAGCACGGCGGCATCCTGCACGTCGAGAGCGAGCGCGGCCGCGGCTCCACCTTCGAGGTGTGCCTGCCCGTTGCCGAGGGGCCGCCGAGCGCGCCGCGCCGCGAGGTCGAGGGGGCCGCCCCGGGTGGCCACGAGACCATCCTCGTGGCCGAGGACGACGAGGGCGTGCGCCGCGTGGTGGAGCACATCCTCGCCGGCGCCGGGTACCGCGTGCTCGTCGCCACGGACGGCGAGGACGCCGTGCGCGCCTTCGCCGGGGCCGCGGAGCCGGTGCAGCTCCTCTTGCTCGACACGGTGATGCCGCGGCTCGGCGGGCTCGACGCCCTCGAGCGCATCCGGGCGCTCCAGCCGACCGTCCGCGCCATCCTCACGAGCGGCTACAGCGACGCCTGGCGAACGGACGACCCGCGCCTCGCCGGCGTCGATCTGCTGCCGAAGCCCTACGCGCCCGAGGTGCTGCTGCGCACCGTGCGAGCGCTGCTCGACCGCGACACCTGACGGGGCGCTCAGCGGCGCGCGCCGCTCTCGATGCGGCCGAGCAGGCAGAGGAGCCCGTCGAGGATCGTGAACGGATGGGGCGGACAGCCCGGGATGTAGAGGTCGACCGGTACGATGGTGTCGCAACCGTCGTGCGTCTCGGGGTGCCCGGCGTAGGGGCCGCCCGAGATGGCGCACGCGCCGACGGCGATGACGAGCTTCGGTGCCGGCACGGCCGCCCAGGTCTTCTCGAGGGCGAGCTTCATGTGGTCGCTCACGGGGCCGGTGACGAGCAATCCGTCGGCGTGGCGCGGCGAGGCGACCATCTGGATGCCGAAGCGACCGAGGTCGAAGGCGATGGTGCCGAGCACGTTCACGTCCGCCTCGCAGCCGTTGCACCCGCCGGCGCTCACCTGCCGGAGCTTCAACGAGCGGCCGAAGAGCGCGCGCAGCTTGGCGTCGAGGGCGGCACAGCTCGGGGCCAGGGGATCGGACCCCGGCACCACGAGGTCGGCCCGGGTGCGAGCGGCGAGCCGATGGTCGCGCGCGAAGACGACGGCGCCACCCGGGCAGGCGCGCTCGCAGTCGGTGCAGAACAGGCACCGGCCGAGGTCCACGCGGGGTGCCGTGCCGTCGAGTGCGATGGCGTCGGTCGGGCAGGCCTCCGCGCAGGACTGGCAGCCTCCTTCGCAGCGGGTCGGATCGATCACCGGGCGGCCGCGGAAGCGCGGGGGTAGCGCCGGCGGCTCGGCCGGATAGCGCGTCGTCCGGTGGCCCTGCCGCAAGCGCGTGCCGAGGAGCTTCAGCATCGGGTCCTCACAGGTCGAAGCCGCAGTAGGAGAGGTTGAAGCTCTTGTTGCACAGCGGGAAGTCCGAGATGGGCTGGCCGCGCAGCGCGAGCGCCAGCCCGAGCCAGTTGTGGAACGAGGGGTCGACGACCTTGTAGGTCGAGAAGCGCCCGCGAAGGTCGGTGAGCGCCACGTGGCACAGCTCGCCGCGCCAGCCCTCGACGAGCACCGCACAGGCCTGACCGGGCCGCGGCGCGGCGGGCGCGCTCTCGAGCGCACCGCCGGGCAGACCCTCGAGCTGCCGCCGCACGAAGGTACCCGACCGCTCCACCTCCTTGCGCCGCACGTGGGCGCGCGCGAACACGTCGCCCGTGTGCCACACCGTGACCGGCAGCTGGTGGAAGCGGTACACGCCGTGGGGGAAGTCGTGGCGCGCGTCGCGCGGCAGACCGGAGGCCCGGGCCGCGGGCCCCACCAGGCCGATCGAGCTCGCGGTGGCCGCCGACACGCGCCCCGTTTCCTCGAAGCGCGCCTGGACGCTCGGCGCATCCATGAGCAGGCCGACCGCGTCGTTCACCTCGCCGAGCGCCGTGTCGAGGCGCGAAAGCACGCTGCGCCCGAGCGGTGCGGGCACGTCGAAGCGCACGCCCCCGGGCCGCACGAGCCCTCGACCGAAGCGACTGCCACAGAGCTCGGCCGTGAGGTTCAGGAACTCGCCGCGCAGCCGACCGCAGAAGGAGGCCGTGGGCAGGTAGGCGACGTCGCCTGCCAGGGCCCCCAGATCGCCGACGTGGTTCGCGATGCGCTCGAGCTCGAGCGCGACGCCGCGCAGGGCCTGCGCGCGCGCCGGCACGCGCACGCCCCCGAGCGCCTCGAGCACCTGGCAGTAGGCCGTGGCGTGACCCACGGTCGTGTCACCGGCGAGCGTCTCGGCGTAGTGGGGGCCGCGCTTGTCCGGTCCGGCCGCGAGCGCACGCTCGACGCCGCGGTGCTGGTAGCCGAGCGAGATCTCGAGGTGCAGCACCTCCTCGCCGTGGCACTGGAAGCGAAAGTGCCCCGGCTCGATCACGCCGGCGTGCACGGGGCCGACCGCCACCTCGTGCACCTCGTGGCCCTCGACGCGGAAGAAATCGGTCACGCCGACCTCGGGCGGCGCGGGGCGCGACGCCGGCTCCGCGGGCGATCGATGCCTTTGCGTGGTCGCCACGAAGCGCACCGGCTTCGACCACGGGTGGCCCTCGGGCCGGAGCCCGTGCTGCTCGGCGATCTCGCGCTCGAACAGGTGGAGCTCGGGCGCGTGCGGGGTCAAGGCTGGGAAGCTCGAGCCCGCCACGAGCGTCCGACTCCAGCGCAGCAGGCCGTCGCGCTCGCTCGCGAGCACGGCGACGAGCTCCGTGCCGGCGCCGGTGGCGACGCCGAAGAACGCGGCGGCGCGTTGCCCGGCGCCGAGCGCGCCGAGCAGGCCGTCGGCGAAGCGCTCGAACGGCAACTGCGGGACGGCGCTCCAGTCGAAGGCCTCGCCGTTGGCGGAGACGAAGGGCTCGCTCATGGTCCCTCGAGCCAGGCAGCGGCCTCGGCGAAGGCGGTCTGGAGGCCGGCGGGCAGGTACAGCCCGAGCCCGAGCACGCACGCGAGCAGCGCCACGACGGGTGCGATCGTGAGCAGCGTGTCGCGGCGCTCCGCCGGCACCGTGCTCGGTGCGGGGCCCTGCGCCATCGCGAGCACCGTCGAGCCCATGCCCACGAAGACGACGAACAGCAGCCCCAGGAAGGCGACCCCGGCCGCACCGTGCCCGGTCGCGAAGGCGCCGCGCACGATCGTGAGCTCGCTCACGAAGGTGCCGAAGGGCGGCGAGCCCGTGACCGCCAGGAACCCGAGCAAGAGCAGGGCACCGCTCCACGGCAGGCGCCGCAAGAGGCCGCTCACCGGCACCGAGCTCGCGAGCGCGGGCGAGGTGGCGCTCGGGGGCGGCCGGTCCGCTTCGTCGGCCGCCTCCCCGCGCTCGCCCTCGTGCGGCGTGGGCGTGAGCCCCTCGGGTGCGGCGGCGCGCTTGCTGCCGTACACGCGGTGGATGTTGCCGGCGGCGAGGAACAGCACGCCCTTGACGAGGGCGTTGTTCACGAGGTGCAGCATCGCGCCGAGCGTGGCGCCGCCGCCGATGCCGACGCCGAGCACGAGGATGCCCATGTGCTCGACGCTCGAGTAGGCGAGCAGGCGCTTGAAATCGCGCAGCCGCGCCATGAAGGCCGCCGCCACGGCGATCGACAACAGGCCCGCGACGAGCATGATCTGGCGCCCGAAGGCGCCGTCGCCCGCGGCGACCAGGATCTTGTGGAAGCGCAGGATGGCGAGGAAGGCCGCGCTCGACACGCCGCCGGCGAGCAGGGTGCCCACGAGCCCCGAGGCCTCGCCGTAGGCGTCCGGCTTCCAGGTGTGCATCGGCGCGAGGCCCATCTTCGTGCCGTAGCCGATGAACAGGAGCACGAAGCCCGAGTGCAGCCACGGGCGCGACAACCGGGGGGCGTCGCCCACGAGATCGGACAGCACGAGCGAGGGTTTCAGGCCCGCGTGCAGGGCGGAGTACGCGAGAAACAGCGTGCCGAGGAACGCGATGGCGATGCCCACCGAGCCGACGAGCAGGTACTTCCACAGGGCCTCGAGCGAGCGCGCGTTGCGGTGAAAGTACAGAAGGGGCGCCGTGGTGAGCGTGCACGCCTCGAGCGCCACCCACATGAGGCCGAGGTGCTGCGCCGCGAGGATCGCCGAGATCATGCCGAGCAGGGCGAGCAGACAGGCCGTGAACACGCGCTGGTCGCGGCCCGGCTTGAGCGCCAGGTAGCCGGGCGTGTAGAGCGAGGTCGCCAGGAAGAGCACGCTCACCGCGACGAGCAGCAGGCGCGCGATGGGGTCGAGGCCCAGCCACGGGGTCAGCTGCTCGGGCCGACCCGCGACCGCCACGATGCTGAGCACCAGGTGCGCGACGCCGCCGAGCGGCAGGAGCCACGGGCGCTGCCGTGCCACCGGCCACAGCAGGGCGACGAGCGCGAGCCCGAGCGGGACGAGGATGAGCGCGGCGAGCACCATCACTCCCTCAGGCTCGTGAGCCGCTCGGTGTCGATCGACCCGAACTCGCGCCGCATGTGGTTGATGATGATGCCCATCACGAAGATGCCGACGAAGAGATCGAGCAGGATGCCCACCTCCACCAGGAACGGCATGGCCTCGAGCAGCCCGAGCCCCATGATGAACAGGCCGTTCTCGAGCACGAGGTAGCCCACGACCTGCGTGATGGCCTTGCGACGGGTGGTGAGCAGCATGAAGCCCGTGAACACGGTCGCGAGAGCGCCCGGGACGACGAGCGAGCCCTCGTGCGCCGGGGCGAGTGGCAGCGAGCTGGCGAACAGGAGCGACGCCGCCGTGCCGATGGCGCCGAGGAGCAGGCTCGGCACGAGCCCGATGAGCGGCTCGATCTCGCGGCGCACCGCGAGGTCGCGGATGGCGCGCGCGAGCAGGGCCGGGAACGCTATCCCCTTCAGCACGATGGCGCCGGCCGCGACGGCGATGTGGCTGCCGGAGAGCGCGTCGTCGATGACGAGCGCGAGCACGCCGAGCAGCACGCCCTGGGCGGCCGCCCCGGTGATGGCCGCGCGCACCCGGCTCGTGCCGAGCAGGAACAGATTGATGAGCAGGACGACGACGAGCAGTGGCGAGGCGAGCGCGGACATGGGCTCCTCTAGCGGACCAGCAGCACGAGCCCGACCGCCGACAGCAGGCAGGCGGTGACGAGCAGCTTGGGGACGGCCACGAGCTTCAGGCGGGCCATGATCGACTCGACGACCCCGACGAGCACCGTGCACCCGAGCATGCCGCCGAGGAACAGGAGCCAGTCGAGCCACGCGTTGCCCGAGCTCGCCGGCAGCGCGACGCCGACCACCACTGCCCCGAGCACGAACAGCTTCATGGCGGCGCCGTAGAGGATCATGCCGAGCGCCGGCCCGCCGTGATCGAGCACCATGACCTCGTGGATCATGGTGAGCTCGAGATGGGTGTTGGGGTCGTCGAAGGGCACGCGACAGGTCTCGGACAGGAGCACGACGAACAGGCTCACCGCGACGAGCACGAGCGACGGCGCGGCCTCGACCCAGTGGTCGGCGAGCCCGGGGCCGAGCACGACGGCGAAGCGGACGGCGCCCCCGAGGCGCGTGAGCACGAGCAGGCCGAAGAACAGCGCCGGCTCGGCGAGCGCCCCGAAGGTGACCTCGCGCGCGCCGCCCATGCCCTCGAAGGCCGAGCCGGTGTCGAGCGCCGCCGCCACCGTGAAGAAGCGGCCGAGGGCGAACAGGTACGCGAAGAACACGAGGTCGCCGCCGAAGGACAGCGGCGCCTTGTGGGCGCCGAGGGGCACGAGCATCGCGGCGCACGCCGTGGTCGCCAGTGCCACCACCGGTCCGGCGCGGAACACGAAGCTCGTGGTGCGACTCTGTACCGTGCTCTTCCGCGCGAGCTTCGCGAGGTCGAAGTAGAGCTGCAGCACCGGCGGCCCGCGGCGGCCCGCGAACAGCGCCTTCACGCGGTTCGCGATGCCGAGCAGGAGCGGCGGCAGCGCGAGGACGAGCAGCACGTGGACGAGGTAGTGCATCAGCGCCACACGAGGAGCGCCGCGACGACGGCGACGAGCATGTAGAGGAGGTAGGTGTGCACGCTGCCCTGCGTGAGCTTGCGCAGCCGTGCGAGCAGCGGGCCGATGAGCGCGAACGCCGGCAGGATCAGCCGGCCGAGCACGACGTCGGGCAGGCTCGTGAACAGCGTTCCGCGCTGCGGGAACGGACCGACGAGCTCGGGCCGGAAGCGCGACGGGCGGAGCGCGAAGGCGAAGAAGCCGACGAGCGTCGCCGCGAAGGACGAGGCCGTGTACTGCATGCGCGGGGTCGGGGCGGCGTAGCCGCAGTCCCAGGTCGGCACGTCGCGCACGGTCGCGGCCGCGCGCGCGCGCCAGGCGAGCCACGCCGCGGCGACGAGCACGAGCCCGAGCAAGAGGCCGTTGGCGAGCGACAGCCACGCGAGCGACGCGACCGGGCCCACTTCGTCGGCCAGCTCGGGCGCCCAGGTGTGCGCGGCCCGCGCGAGCGCCGGCATCACGAGCGCCGGCGCGAGCCCGATGAGCGCGCACGCCGCGCCGAGCGCCGCCATCGGCCCGGTCATGAGCTTGTCGACCTCGTGGGCCTTGTCCACCTTGGCGCTGCGCGGCTCGCCGAGGAACACGACGCCGTAGACCTTCACGAAGCAGGCGACGGCGAGCGCGCCGATGAGCGCGAGCGCCGGCGCGCCGAGCGCACCGACGAGCCAGGCCGGGGCGTCGGGCGACGCGGCGGCCTCGAAGAGGCCGAGGTAGACGAGCAGCTCGCTCACGAAGCCGTTGAGAGGCGGCAGCCCGCAGATCGCGACCGAGCCGACGAGGAACGCGAGCGCGGTCTTCGGCATGCGCTTGCCGAGGCCGCCGAGCGCGTCGATCTCGCGCGTGCCCGTGGCGTGCACCACGGCACCGGCCGCCAGGAACAGGAGCGCCTTGAAGAGCCCGTGATTCCACACGTGGAGCAGGGCGCCGGCGAGCCCCAGACCGACGAGCGCGGGTGCGCCGAGCGAGCGCCCGACGAGCGCCAGCCCGAGGCCGAGGGCGATGATGCCGATGTTCTCGACGCTGTGGTACGCGAGCAGGCGCTTGAGGTCGTGCTGGCCGAGCGCGAAGGCCACGCCGAGGATCCCCGACACGACGCCGCAGCCGACCAGGGCCGCACCCCACCACAGCGGCGGCGTCGGGAAGAACGCCGTCGTGCGCACCAGCCCGTAGACGCCCATCTTGAGGAGCACGCCGCTCATCAGGGCGGAGACGTGGCTCGGGGCGTTGGCGTGTGCGCCGGGCAGCCACACGTGCAGGGGCATGAGCCCGGCCTTGAGACCGAAGCCACAGAGGGCGAGGACGAACAGGCCGTGGAGCTCGGTCGCCGAGGCACGCCCGGCCACCGCGCCGAGGTCGAAGTCGAGGCTGCCGGTGATGGCGTAGAGCAGACCGAAGAACCCGAACAGGCACAGCGTCCCGGCGCGGGTCGAGACCAGGTAGACGAGGCTCGCACCGCGCACCTCGGCGCGCTCGTGCTCGGTGCCGACCAGCATGAACGCCCCGAGCGCCATGACCTCCCAGCCGACGAGGAACAGGACGGCGTTCGCGGCACAGAGCACCGTCGCGAGCCCGGCCACCGTGAGGCCGTAGTAGAGCCGCACGCCCCGGGCATCGCGCGGGTGCTCCCGCACGGGCCAGTACGACAGCCCGTACACGGCGCCGGCGGCCGAGACGAAGAAGAGCGGCGCGAGGAACATCGACGACAGCGCGTCGACGCGCACGAGCAGCCGGGCGCCCGGCAGGGACCAGGGCAGATCGATGCGCAGCGCGTCGGACGCGACGAAGCCGACCACGCTCCCCGCCAGGCCGAGCGCGGCGCCCAGCACCACGAGCCCGACGGCGAGGAGCTCGCCGAGCCGGGCGCGCCGGGCTGGCAGGAGGCCGGCCACACCGCTCAGCGCGGTGAGCGCGATGGCACAGGGGATCAGCCAGCGCATGCGAGGTGCTCCAGCTTGGGCGTGGGTGGCGGTGGGGCTTCGACGGGCACGGGACTGGCTCAGTACGCGGGCTCGGAAGGTGGCGTGGGCCGACCGGGCAGCGCGGCGGCGTCGAGCAGGCGCGCCGCGGCGAGGATCTCGGCAGCGGGCGCGCGCCGGGCGAGCGCCGCGCGGAAGGGCGGGTCGTGGAGCGCGGCCGCGACGCGCGCCAAGAGCTCGAGGTGGATCCGGTTGTGCGGGGCCACGATCGAGAACAGCGTCGTCACCGGCCGGCCGTCGTGCGCCCCGAAGTCGACCGGCGTGGCGAGGTAGCACAGGGTCACGAACGGCCGTGGCACCCGCAGCACGATCGGGCTCGCGACGTGCGGCAGCGCGATGCCGTCGCCGATGCCGGTCGCGCCGAGCGCCTCGCTCGCGAGCAGGAACTCGCACACGAGCTCGCGGTCGGTGCCCGGCGGCAGGGGCAGGAGCGCCGCGAGCGCGCGCATCACCGTGGCGCGGTCCGCCCCGTGCACGTCCGCGTGCACGCCACCCTCGCGCAGGGCCTCGGCGAGGCTCGTGCCGGCCGCGGGCGCGGCGGCGTCGGCCGGGAAGAGCCGGGGCGAGATCGCCATCCCGCGCGCCGTCGCCCACGCGAGGATCTCGGCGCGGTTGAAGCGATACTGCTCCTGCACGCGGGTGAACGGGATCTCTCCCCGCCGCGTCCAGGCGAACACCGTCGCCTCGGGCACGCCGAGGAGCTCCGCCACTTCGAGCGCGCCGATCAGCATGCGCTGCCCCCCGTCGCCCGCCCCACGATGGCGTCGAGGATGGTCCAGCTGAAGGCCGGCCGCGGCAGGAAGACCACCTCGGCGCCGCCCTCGGGGGCCACCGCCGGCCCGGTGCCCTGGACGACGACGACCCGCGGGGGCGGCCGGCGGCCGCCCCAGGTGTGCAGGGCGGCGGCCACCGCGCCGGCGTCGAAGTCGTCCGCCATGAGCACGTAGGCCCGCGCCCGGTGGGCGGCCCCCGTGGCGTCCGCCAGCCGCGCGGCCGAGATGCAGCGCAGCCCGGCCTCCTCGAGGTAGTGGCACAGGCGCTCCGACGTGGCGCGCGCCGCCGCCACCACCGTCACGTCCGCCACCGGGGCCGCCATGGTCCCGCCCGAGAGCAAGACGCGTACCGCGCGGGCGTCACGGCCTTTTCGGCGCGCCGTGCTCGCGCGCCGACCGATTTGGGGGGGCGTTGCGCACGGAGCGACAATTTGTCGTATCCTGGAGGACAGCGATGCGCAGATCCGCCCAGCCTGACGTGCTTTTCGGCCCCGTGATGGTCTCGAGCGCCATGCGACGACTCGACGCGCTGGTGCAGCGCGTCGCCGACAAGGACGTCACGTTGACGCTCGTCGGCGAGAGCGGCAGCGGCAAGGAAGTCCTGGCGCGCCGCATCCACGATCTCTCGCCGCGCCGCCGCGGTCCCTTCGTCCCCATCAACTGTGCGGCCATCCCGGACGCGCTCTTCGAGAGCGAGCTGTTCGGCCACGAGCGCGGCGCCTACACCGGGGCGACGGATCGGGCGCTCGGCAAGATCGAGGCGGCCGACGGCGGCACGCTGTTCCTCGACGAGATCGGCGAGATGCCGCTCCACGCCCAGGCGAAGCTCCTGCGCTTCCTCGAGAACCGGCGCTTCATGCGCCTCGGCGGGAGCACGAAGCTGCAGGTCGACGTGCGCCTCGTCTGCGCCACCCTGCGCGAGCTCGGTGACGAGGTCGAGGCCGGGCGCTTCCGGGCGGACCTCTACTACCGCATCCAGGGCCTGCCGATCCGCGTGCCGCCGCTGCGCGATCGCGCGCGCGACCTCGTGCCGCTCGTCACCCAGTTCGTGGCGCAGCTCTCTGCCAAGCACGGCGTCGCGCCGCCGCGCCTCGGTCGGCAGGTGCTCGCCGCCCTGCGCGCCTACGCGTGGCCGGGCAACGTGCGCGAGCTGCGCAACACGATCGAGCTCCTGTGCCTGCTGCGCTCGGGCCGGAGCGCCCGGCCCGAGGACCTGCCCGCGCCGCTGCGTGCCGCGCTCGCGCCGGGCAGCGCGACGCCCGCGGCGGGTGCGCGGCTCACGCTCGAGCTCGACCGCAGCCTCGACGAGCACGTGGACCGCATCCTGCGCGCCGTGCTCGAGCTCGAGGGCGGCCACCAGACGCGCGCGGCGGCGCGGCTCGGCGTGAGCGTGCGCACCCTGCAGCGCCGGCTCGGAGCGGTGCGGTCCGGCGCCCGGCGACCGGCCGCGCGCCCGCCGCGCCGCGGCGCGTGACGTCACGCGCGGCGGGCTCGCCCGGTCGGCGGTCAGGTCCGGTGCGGCTTGTCGAGCGGCACCACCGTCACCTCGCTCAGGAGCTCGAGGTCGGTGTCCGGCTCGGGCGCCGCCGCGCGCGGGCGGCGGCGCAGCTCGAAGCGGCCCGCCGCACCGCTCTCGTCCTCGAGCTCGACGAACACGCTGTCGCTCGCGGCGTCGTTCTCGAAGATGACGCTCACTTGCACGTCCTCGGCCCGCGAGGGCGCGGCGAGCGACGCCCCACCAGCGGCCGGAGCGGCGGCGAGCGGCGCGGGCAGCCGGCTCTGCGGCGCCTGCACGTGGCGCGCGTACACCGCGGCTGCCGCGGCGCGCATGGTGCGCGCGTCCGGCCAGCGCTCGGTCTTCTGGAAGGCGAGCGCACGGTCGACCAGCGCTACTACGTCGGGAGGCAGGTCGGGCCGCAGCGTGGCCAGCGACGGCGCCGCCTCGCTCATCGCCGCCATCAGGCGGTCCATCGGGTTGTCCTGCTCGTGGAGGTTGCGCTGGGTGAGCGAGCGGAAGAGCACCGCACCCACGGCAAAGACGTCCGAGCGGTGGTCGATGAGCTCGCGCTTGCCCCGCGCCTGCTCGGGCGACATGTAGCTGGCCGTCCCGACCACGGTGCCGGTGCGCGTGACGCTGCCGCTACCGAGCTCGAGCACGCGTGCCAGGCCGAAGTCGAGCAGCTTCACCTGCCCGTCCGTGGTGACGAAGATGTTCGCCGGCTTGATGTCGCGGTGGATGATGCCGTGGTCGTGCGCGGCGGCGAGCACGTCGAGCACCTGATCGGCGACGTACAGCGCCTGGGCGAGCGAGAGCACCCCGGCGCGGCCGAGCCGGGCCTCGAGCGCCTCGCCGAGGAGCAGCTCCATCACGAGGAAGGGGGTCCCGTCGTCGAGCACGTCGTCGTCGAGCACCCGGACGGCACCCGGGTGGCCGACCTTGTTGGCCACGTAGCCCTCGCGCAGGAAGCGCTCCTTCGCCTCCGGCATGGCGGCGTAGTGCTTGTGCATCACCTTGATGGCGACGCGGTGGCCGTTGCGGTGCGTGGCGGCGTACACGGCGGCCATGCCGCCCACGTCGATGAGCCGGTCGAGCGTCCACTTCTTGGCGAGCTCTCCGACGCGCGCGAGCGCGTGGTCGTGGTTGCGATTGGACATCGGGGCTCCTCGCGCGCCCGCCGGCGCGCACCGTGCAGTCGATCCCGCACGATAGCGCAGCCCCTGCCCGCCTCACACCCCGGTGCGCACGCCGAGCCGCCCGGCTTGCGCCGAGCGGAACCCGTGGGCGCCCGTCTCGGACGCCCCGGAGCGGCTCGGCCTGATCGGCTGTACGCCGGAGCGCGCACCGCGCGCACGATGGCCTGAGCCCCGCTGCACTCGGTCGCCGGCAAGGCGGGTCGATGGCCCGCGCTGCCCGCGACTCCCCTCGGGTCCGGCAGGACCGGTCCCCGAGCTCAAAGCAAGAATCGAGTCACGCCCCCCGGGCGTCTCGAGAAGTAGAAGAAAGCGCCCAACGCTCCCCCCCAACCGCCAACCTCGCCCCGCGTGCGGTGCTCGGTCTGCGGTGGCCCCCACTCGCCGTGTCGCCGCGGCCTGGACCGCGAATCGCCGTGGCGGTGGCCGGTGGTTGGGCGCTTCGCCTACTCGGATTCGTCCCCGCCGCCGAAGTTCGGCGGCATGGGCAGCTCTGCTGCAGCTGGTGAAGAACCTTCTGCTGGCGCAGCGGCGCTCTTCGCCGGCTTGCGGGCCGCCTTCTTCTTGGCGGTCTTCTTCGCGGCAGCCTTCTTAGCTGGCTTCTTGGCGGCGGTCTTCTTGCCGGCCTTCTTTGAGGCAGCCTTCTTGCCAGCCTTCTTCTTGCCGGCCTTCTTCGCGCCCGCCTTCTTGCCCGCCTTCTTCGCGCCCGCCTTCTTTGCGCCGGCCTTTTTCCCAGTCTTCTTAGCAGCCATCTGAGTCCTCCTGATTGGCCCTGCGGTTTCCTGCAAGGCAGCACATGTTGCACGACGTATAGTGCCATCTATTGCACATCGTCAAGAACAAAAGCGCACGCGTGCCATCGCATAACACGACAACACATGCACCATCACTTCGCGCAGGCTGGCGGGCGCTCGCCGCGGCTGGCCCGCACCGGCGGCGTGGGCACCGAGCGGCCTGGCGCAGTGGAGAAAACGCCGGCAAACACCGCACGAGCGACGCGGGACGCGCCATCGCTTTTTTATCTTGACTTCGCCTATTCATTGTGCTCCCGCGTCGCCGCCCGTGCCGGATCGTGCGGGGCGCCGCCGCGCGGCGAGCGCGCCGCGCCGGCCTGCCCGACGCCTCGGCGTCCGGTCCGCCACCGCGCCAGCGCCTCGGGCCGCGTCGCTCCCTCCATCGCGGTACGAACTTGCGGCCCGACGTACTAGCCTCCGGGCCCGCGCGAGCTGCGGTGCCCCAGCTCGGAGCCGCACCGGCTGGCGGCGTCGGCGAGACGCCTTCGTGGAGGATGCTGCAGATGAGGAGTTGGCCGCTCGGGCCGTGGATCGCGTCGGTCGTGCTGGCCCTTTCGGGGCTGGGCGGCTGCGGCTACTCGGAGGACGCGTGGCGCGCCAAGCTGCGCGAGGTCGACGATCTGAAGCAGCAGCTGCAGCAGCAAGAGGCGCTCGACCACAAGACCCAGCGTGAGCTCGCGGACACCCAGGCGACGATCGAGCGGCTCCGGCAGAAGCTGCAGGAGGCGGGCGTCGACGACGCCGCGCCCGGGCGCGACGTCGAGGAGCAGGCGCGGGCGCTCGAGCAGTACCGGCAACGCGCGGCCCTGCTGGAGGCGATCGAGCAGCGCTTCGAGCGCTTGCGCGACGCGCTGCGCGGGCTCGGCGAGCTCGGGGTCCAGGTAACCGTGCGCCACGACCGCCTGGTGATCCAGCTGCCGGGCGACGTGCTCTTCGACGCCGGCCGCGAGACGCTCAGGCGCGAGGGCGAGTCGATGCTCGGCCAGGTGGCGGCGGTCGTGCGGGGGGCACCGGACCTCGGCGGGCGCAGCTTCCAGGTGGCCGGGCACACCGACGGCACGCGCTACGCCGGCGCCTTCAAGGACAACTGGGGGCTCAGCGTCATGCGCGCGCGCGAGGTGCTCGCCTACCTCGTCAGGGCCGAGGCCGACCACGGTGGCGGCCTCGACCCGAAGCACTGGAGCGCCGCCGGCTACGGCGACACCGACCCGCTCGTCGCGAACGACGGCGCCGACGAGCGCCAGAAGAACCGGCGCTGCGAGCTCGTGCTGTTGCCGACCGTCGAGGAGACGCTCGACGGCCGCCACGTGCGGTCGAACTGAGGCTGCCCGGTGGCGACCCCCCCCGTGCGCATCGCAGGCATCGACATCGGCACGAACAGCGTGCTGCTGCTCGTCGTCGAGGTGCGCGGGCCGGCCCTCGTGCCGCTCGTCGACCGGGCCACGATCACGCGCCTGGGGCGCGGCGTCGACGCGAGCCGCAACCTGTCGCCCGAGGGGCTGGCGCGGACGCTCGCATGCCTGGCGGACTACGGCGCCGAGGCGCGAGCGCTCGGGGTGAGCGCGCTCGCGGCCGTGGCGACCAGCGCCGCGCGCGACGCCGGCAACGGCGCCGAGCTGCTCGACGCTGCCGAGGGGCTGCTCGGCGTGCGTCCGGCGATCGTCGACGGGGACGAGGAGGCGGCGCTCACCTTCGCCGGCGCGCTCTCGGGGCTCGCGCTCCCGGGCGCGCGCGTCGCGGTGCTCGACGTGGGCGGCGGCAGCACCGAGATCGTGCTCGGCCGCGCGCCCGGCGGCGCGGGTCCTGGCGCGGTCGAGGCGGCCGTGAGCCTCGACGTCGGGGCGGTGCGCCTGAGCGAGCGCCACGTCCGGACCGATCCGCCCGCGCCGAGCGAGCTCGACGCCGTGCGCGCCGAGGTCCGGGCGGCCCTCGCGCGCGCGCCTTCGGTCGCGGGCGTGCCGCTCGTCGGCGTGGCGGGCACGGTGACGACCCTCGCGGCGATCGTCGGCGGGGTCGTGCCCTACGACGGAGCGCGCATCCACGGCTCGCGGCTCGCGGCCACGGAGCTCGAGCGCCTCGGCGCCGAGCTCGCTGCCCGGTCCCTCGCCGAGCGGCGCCTCGTGCCCGGCCTCGAGCCGGCGCGCGCCGACGTCATCGTCGCCGGCGCGCTCATCGTGGGCGAGCTCGTGCGCGCGGCCGGAGCTGCGGAGCTCGTCGTCTCCGATCGGGGCGTGCGCTGGGGTCTGGTCGAGCGCCTCGTGCGCCGCTGACGGACCCGTGGGGCTGCGCGGTCGCGCGCGCCGCTCGCCCGCCGCCCGAGGTGCCCGAAAACACGAGAAATTGGCCCCCGGTGGAAGGCCGAGGCACGCGCCGCGGTCGTCGAAAAACGCTGTAGATTCGAGACACTCGCCGCCGAACCTGGAAACAAGTTGACACTCGAGGGCGAGTTAACTATGGTATCGCGCGCCTGGCGCGGTTTATTCAGTTTTCGGACGCGCTTTGACTCTCGCAAGCCAATCCAGGACCTGCCTGGAGCTGCGCCGCCACGGCGACGCCGCTCTTCACAACGGGCATGAGGCGCGTCCGCCGCGGCGGACGCTCAGCGAGCGTGGAGTGCAACAGCGATAGACTAACCCAACTCAGACTGTCAACCGCGACGAGGCAACGTCCGGGCCAAGCGCGCAAGGCTCACGACCGCCTCGACAGCGCCTCACTACCGCCTCACTACCCCTGGGGCAAACGGCGGTTCGACCACGGCGCATTTTTCGACGAGCGCCGCGATTCGACCGCACGGCGTGGCTTTGCTTACCGCTCGAGGCACCCGCCCCCAAGGGCCAGGTGCCCACCAGGTCTCCGTCGCATGCGGAGTCGGGTGCGCTGGCTCCCACGCGGGGAGCGACCGGGACCAACAAGGAGACAAAAATGCAGGCTAGTGAGATCCGGTTCAAGGTTGGCGACAAGGCTGTGTATCCCGCTCAGGGTGTCGCGGAAGTCGTGGACATCGAGGAGAAGGACATCGCTGGCAGCCGCCAACGCTTCTACGTGCTGCGGATTCTGGACACGGATCGGAAGATCATGGTGCCGGTGAAGAACGCCGACGCCGTGGGCCTGCGGCAGGTGATCTCGGAGCAGGAGATCCAGGAAATCTTCGACATCCTGCGCGAGCGCACGATCGCGTTCGACAACCAGACGTGGAATCGCCGCTATCGCGGCTTCATGGACAAGATCAAGACGGGGTCGATCTACGACGTCGCCGAGGTGCTGCGCGATCTCTATCGGTTGAAGACCGACAAGCAGCTGTCCTTCGGCGAGCGCCGCATGCTCGACACGGCCCGCAGCCTGATCGTCAAGGAGATCGCCATCGCGCGCGGTCAGACCGAGGAGCAGGTGAAGAACGAGATCGAGGCGATCTTCTTCACCAACTGACGTGCGGCCGGTCGCCGCGGCCACGGGCTGCGTGCGAGGGCCGGCGGAAGAACGAGGGCAGCCCCGCGCGGGCTGCCTTCGTTTTTTTTGTGCGCTGGAACGGGACCACCGCGGAGTCGCGGGGACCCGGCGGCAGGGGCTCCGTGGTTCCGCTCGAGGTCCGTGGTTCCCTGCGGGGCGCGGGCCGTGCCAAGCTTCGGGTCATGGACCGGACCACGAGCCTCACCGAGCGCCGCGGCGCCGCGCGCACACGCCTCGGGATCGGCGTCGCGGTGTGCCTGCTCGGCGCCGCCTGCGACTCCGAGCCCGCGAGGCCGACGCCGAGCGGCACCACCTCCGCCGCGACCGCGCGCACGACGAGCCCGCAAGCGACCGAGCAGCCGGTACCCGCCGCGCCCGAGGCGCTCGACGTCGCGAAGCTCGAACAGACCCTCAAGTGCGGCGGCAAGAGCGACGTGTGCGCGCTCCTGGCGCGCTTCAAGACCTGCAAGGACTGGAACCCGGTGACGCCGGGCGGCGACGGGCGCTGGCTCGGCCGGGCCTACGTGGTCAGGCAGGGCGCCGTCACGAACGACTTCGCGGCGCTGCGCGCCCGCACGGTGCCCCAGAACGACGTCGGGCCCGGGCAGCTGCCCACGCGGATCGGCATCCTCGCGCTGCCCGAGGGCCCGACGCGCACCCAGGCGCAGAAGGCGGTCGACGCGTTCCTGCGCGCCGACGTGCCGGGCAGCTCCAACGACGCCGTCCGCTGGGTGAAGGAGCAGAGCGCCTGGCCCGAGGCGTACGCCATGCGCGCCAAGAACGCGCAGGTCTTCGTCGCGATCGACAACGGCGCCTTCGTGTGCGAGGGCGACGGGCGACGCCTGTACGTCGTGCGCCTCGCGGCGAGCCGCGACAGCTCCGCCGACGGCCTCTACGCCGAGCTCTGGCCGGTGAGCTGGTGAGCCGGGCGCGCGGCAGCGTCGCGGGCGTGCTCGCGCTCCTCGGGGCGCTCGGCCTCGGTGCCGGCGCGCTCGGCTGCGCCGCGCCGCTCGTCAACCTGCGCGAGGGCCCGCGCGAGTACGTCGCGACGGACTACGACGAGGTGCTGAAGACCTGGACGCGCGAGGACAGCCTGTTCGTCTTCAGCGAGCTCGAGAGCGCCCTCACCGTGAGCGCGACCTTCGAGTCGTGGGACTTCCGCTGGGCGTACGCCATGCGCTACGCCCAGGACTACCGCCTGACGATCCCGCAGCGCCAGCGGCTGCTGCGCAAGATGCTCGGCGAGACGCGCGCCACGCACGAGTTCTTCGTCGCGCTCTACGGCGGCAATCCGCGCCACAACGACCTCACCAAGCCCGACAGCGCGTGGATCGTGCGCCTCATCGACGAGAGCGGCAACGAGACGGCGCCGAGCGAGGTCGTGCTGCTGCGCAAACCGAACGAGCTCGAGCGGCGCTACTACCCGTACAACACGGTCTGGCGCCTCGCCTTCCGCATCCGCTTCCCGCACGCGCGCCCCGACGGCCGGCCGACCATCTCGGCCGACGCGGGGTGGTTCGGGCTGCGCTTCGCCGGACCGAAGGGCAACATGGACCTCACCTGGGAGCTCGAGCCGGCGGAGGAGGAGGTCGCCGCCGCCGCGCCTGAGCCGGGCGCCGACACCGCACCGGCGCCCGCCGCGCCGACCCCGGCCACGCCCGAGCCGTCCGCACCGCCACCGGCGCCCGCACCCGCCAGCCCGACGGACGCGGACTCGCTCTACCCCTAGAGCAGCGAACAGGTTGAAACCTGCTGCAACGTTTTCAACCTGTTCGGTGCTCTAGCACCACGAGCCCGAGCCTCTGGGCTCAGCTCGGCGAGACGAAGATCTCGCGCTCCTTCGAGCCGTTCGGCGGGCCGATGACGGCGTTCTTCTCCATCGCCTCGACGATCTTCGCGGCGCGATTGTAGCCGATCCCGAGCTTGCGCTGGATCCACGAGGTGGAGCAGCGGCGCGTGTCGGCCACGATGCGCACGGCCTGGTCGTAGAGCGGATCTTGCTCGGCATCCTCCTCGGGTGCGGCCTCGCCGTCCTCGTCGCGCGGCTTCAGGATGCTCTCGTCGTACTCGGGCTCGCCTTGCGCACGCAGGGCGTCGGTCACGCGCTGCACCTCTTCCTCCGAGCAGAAGGGGCACTGCACGCGGCGCAGATCGTTGGTGCCGTTGAGCTTCACGAGCATGTCGCCGCGGCCGAGGAGGTGCTCGGCCCCCTGCTCGTCGAGGATGGTGCGGCTGTCGACCTTCTGCGCCACGCGGAAGCCGATGCGCGTCGGGAAGTTCGCCTTGATCATGCCCGTGATGACGTCGACGCTCGGGCGCTGCGTCGCCACGATGACGTGCATGCCCGCGGCGCGCGCCTTCTGCGCCAGCCGCGCGACCGCGGCCTCGACGTCCTTGCCTTGCTGCATCATGAGGTCGGCGAACTCCTCGACCACGATCACGATGAACGGCAGCGGGCGCGGCGGGACGTAGTCCGAGCCGTCCGTGGCCGGCGCCACCTCGACCTCGGTGCCGTCGGGCGCGATGGCCGCGACCGGCGCGGTCTGCTTCGGCGGCTTGACCTCGCCGCGCGCGACGCGCCCGCACCAGTCGTTGTAGCTCTGGATGTTGCGGGTGCCGGCGCTCGCGAACAGCTGGTAGCGGCGCTCCATCTCGTCGACCGCCCACTTGAGCGCGTTGGCGGCCTGCTTCATGTCCGTCACCACCGGCAGCAAGAGGTGCGGGATGCGGTCGAAGGGCGCGAGCTCGACCACCTTCGGGTCGATGAGCAGCATGCGCAGCTCGTCCGGCGTGCGGCGGAAGAGCAGGCTGACGAGCATGACGTTGAGCCCGACGCTCTTGCCCGCGCCGGTCGCGCCCGCGACGATGACGTGGGGCATCGAGGCGAGATCGGCGAAGAAGGGCTTGCCGATGATGTCGCGCCCGAGCACGCAGGGCAGCGGCGCGTTCATCTCCACGAAGCGGCGGTCCTCGACGAGCTCGCGCAGATTCACCGGCACGCGGCGATCGTTCGGCACCTCGAAGCCGACGCGGTTCTTGCCGGGGATCGGGGCGATGATGCGCACCTTGCGCGACAGGCCGAGCGCGAGATCGTCGGCGAGGCTCGCGATCTTCGACACCTTGGTGCCGGCCGCCGGCGACACCTCGAAGGTCGTGAGCGTGGGGCCCGGGTGGATCTCCTCCACCTTGCCGGTCACGCCGTAGTCGAGCAGCGTCTTCTCGAGCAGCGCGGCCGTCTCGCGCAGCTTGTCGTGGCTCACGACGATGTTCTGCTCGGTGGGCGCCTCGAGCAGCTTCGTGTCCGGCAGGCGGAAGGCCGAGAACGCAGGCCGGCGCACGGGCTCGGCCTTCTCGGTGCGCAAGGCCGCGCTCGTGTCGACGATGCGCGGACCGAGGCTCGCCTTCGGACGCCGCGCGCGCGCCTCGCTCGGGGCCGCGGCCGGCGGCGCGTCCGGCTCGGGCGCGTCCGGCTCGGGCGCGTCGCTCGCGGCGGCGGCGTCCGCCGCGCCCGCCGTCGAGCCGCGCGGCGGCGACCCGTTCTCACCCGCGACGCTCGCGCGGGCCACCGAGACGCGCGCGCGCTCGACCGGCGGCGCGGGCGGTGTCGCGCCGTCCCCGAGCGCGAGGCTGGCGTCCGACGGCGTGCCGGTCGCCGCGGGAGGCGTCGGCGTGGCCGCGTCGGCCGGCGCGGCGTCGGGCGGGCTCGGCGTGGTGGCGTCGGCGAGCTCGACCGCGACGGCCTGCGGGCTCTGCGCGGCGCCGACCTCGGGCCAACCGGCGGCGTCCGGGAGAGCGCCAGCCGGAGACGGCAGCAGCGGCGCCGGGCGACGCCGCGGCTCGAAGCGCTCGCCGTCGGCGGCGAAGGCCGCGATGATGGCGTCGGCCTCCTCGGGCGTGGCGATGAGCGCCTCGTTCGGGGCCTGCTCGCCGAGCTCGATCTGCCGCGCGCGCGACCACGCCGCCCCGACGAGCGACAGGCCGCGCTCGGCGCCCCGGCGCGAGACGGAGACGAGCAGGCGCAGGCGCTCGAGCGCCCGGCGCACCGAGAAGGCGGCCCGCTGGACGAGGATGAGCCCGACGACGGTGAGCCCGATGAGGTACGAGCCCACGGTCGAGAAGAGCCCGCGCATGAGCTCGCCGAAGGCGCCGCCCACGAGCCCCCCGATCGGCATCGCGCCGAAGGCCGTCCCGCGCGGCCACGTGATGTGGACGAGCGCGGCCGCGACGAACGCCATGAGGACGTCGGTGCTCGGCCGGACGAGGCCCCAGCGCAGCGGTCGATCGCCGAGCAGGGCTCGAGCCAGGAGCGCGAGCTCGAGCGGGACCAGCCAGGCGGTCGCGCCGACGAGCCTGACGAGCTGCTCCGAGAGCAGGGCGCCGGCGGGCCCGACCCAGTCGTCGCCGTGCACCTCCGGCCGCAAGGGGTCGGCGCGGTACGAGGCGAGGGCGAGCGCGGCGTAGATGCCGGCCGCGATGAGCAGGAGCGCGCCGGCCTCGCGCAGCCAGGTGCGCGGCGCCCGCGGCGGCTCACCGGGCGCCGGGGCCGCGGCGCCGCCCGCGGCGCTCGACGTGCGCCCGGCCGCGGCCGCGCTCTTGCCGCGGCGCTTCTTCGAGGTCTGCTCGCCAGCAGGCGGGTCGGCGGCACCGGCGCGTGGTCCAGCCGTCGACTTGGCGCGCCAGGTCCGCCAGCCGGTGAGGATACCCCGCAAGGAGAGCGCCATGTTCCCGGGTCTCGAGCCTCGAAAGGCCCGCCGAGCCGCCGGCGGGGCCAGCGCTGGTCGTATCGTGCGGCACGGCACGGGCCAAACTTTGGGCGGCCGGGGCTGAGCGTACGTTCACGCTCGCCAACGCAAGACCGGGGAAATACTTTCCAACCCAGCTGTGCGGGCGCTAGCATCCCACACCAGTCACAGGACATCGATGGCGGTACGCAATCGGCTAGCGGGGGTCCGGCCAACCCGCTCCAGGGTATGGCGGGCACTCGGCGTGTGCGCGGCGCTCGCACTGAGCGGTGCGGCTACGAGTGGTTGCCGCGTGTCGGACGAGGACCTGCACCGCTGGGAGCGGACCGAGAGCGGTCCGGACAAGCTCGCGGCCGTCTTGCTCCACGACAAGTACGAGATGCGCCTGCGGGTCGAGGCCGCCATGTCCCTCATCCGCATGAAGCCGCGCAAGGGGCGCCAGGTGGGGCTCGAGGTGCTCATCGAGAACGTCCTGTCGAGCCCGAGCCTTCCGCCCGAGACGCGCAACACCATCGTCGCCGAGCTCGTGCCGCTCGTCATCGAGCAGCTCAAGGTGCCGCCGCCGACCACGCAGGCCGGCCAGGCCGCGCCCCCGGACGAGTCCTTCAAGTTCAAGGACGCCGCCTACCGCCTGCTCACCTTCGAGCGCACCGCGCTCGTGGCCGACGCGGGCCTGAAGGACGAGATGAAGCAGGCGCTCACCCGCTGGGCGATGGCGGACTTCGAGCGGCGGCTCAACGACCGCAGCCAGGCCTACGGCATGGAGCAGCTCCTGCGCTACATCGGCAGCGACTCGGTGGTCGATCTCCCGGGCCTGATGAGCAAGGACACGAAGGCGCTGCAGCTGAAGAAGATGGCAGACATCGTCGCCAAGATCGGCAGCAAGGCGACCCGCGAGGAAGCAGGCAAGAAGCTCGTCGAGATCGCCCAGTACATCGCCGCCGACGCCTGGCGCTCGGACCCGCAGATCGTCGAGAAGGTCAAGGCCGACAACGAGCGCGGCGGCTACGAGGTCAACGAGAAGCAGTTCGGCGTGCAGCTCGCCATGTTCCAGGAAGAGACGCTCATCGGCGTGCTCGGGTCGATGAAGCAGGTGGGCGGCAGCGCGGTCGTCGACTTCTGCCTGCAGCTCGCGTCCGACTCGAAGCCTCCCGAGAAGTGGCGCCAGGTCGCGCTCGACGCGCTCCAGCAGAACCTCGACAAGGACAACCCGAAGCACGCCGAACGGCTGCTGGCGATCGCGGCGAGCGACGCGCCCGGCATCGTGCTCGACCAGGCCTTCGCCCGGCTGCGCGAGTTCAAGCGCTCGGCGATGATCGACAAGCTCTACGAGCTCTTCAAGACCGACAAGTGGAAGGTGCGGCGCTCGGCCGCCGTGTCGGCCCTGCAGGTCTCGAAGGCGGGCGACCTCGACGAGTTCATGCAGAAGCTCGCGACGGCCGAGAAGAACTTCGCGCTCGACGAGCCCATCAAGTACGGCGCCTACCTCGGCGACCTGAAGACCGACGACGCGACCCCGGCCAAGTGGGGCGGCCCGCGCCAGGCGATCGAGGCGTACCTCACCAAGGGCTCCGTCCAGGCGCGGCTCACCGCGCTCGGCTACCTCTACAGCTACGGCACCCAGGCGGATCTGCCCAAGATCCAGGCGCTCTTCGCGGACAAGGAGAAGATCCCGAAGTGCGACGAGGCCGCGGCGTGCGAGTGGACGTGCGCGGTGCCGAAGAAGGACGACCCCAAGCAGAGCGAAGACAAGGCGATCACGACGCTCGGCGAGTTCGCGGAGCTGTGCGTCGCGCCGAAGATGGTCCAGAACCGGCAGCCCGAGGCCGAAGAAAAGGGCAAGGACAAGAAGGCACCGGCGCCGCCCGCCCCCACACCGAGCGCGAGCGCGGCGCCCGCGCCGAGCGCGAGCGCCAGTGCGGCGCCGCCCTAGGGACGACAGCGCAGGTGCAGAGCTGCAGATGACGACACACCCTGGCCACGAGCGCTCGCGCGAAGGCGCAAACGGACGCGAAATCGAATGGAAGCGGTAGCCATGAGCGGGGACCCGAACAAGAAGAGCGCACGCACGTTCCAGTGCCGCGACGTGTTGTGGGACACGTTCGAGCAGATGGCCCGCGACCTG
This sequence comes from Polyangiaceae bacterium, assembly GCA_020848455.1. Lineage (GTDB taxonomy): Bacteria > Myxococcota_A > Polyangia > Polyangiales > Polyangiaceae > JACRDA01. The sequence continues at coordinate 24,880 of JADLAB010000369.1, read as the reverse complement.
GAGTGCTCGGTCGACTACCTCATCAACGAGGCGATGAAGCAGTACGCGCGGCAACGCACGTACGGCGGCCGGACGCCCTTCCCGTCACGCGTCGAGACGCCGCCGCCACCGCAGTCCTCGTGGCAGCAGGGCGCGCCCCACGCCGCCCCCGCGCCGATGCCGGTCGCGGCCGCGCCGCACGTCCCGGCCCCACCGGTCGCCGCGCCGCCGCCCCCCGCCGCCCACGCCGCGGCAGCCCCGCCGCCACCCCCACCGCCCGCACCGATGGCGCCGCACGCCCCCGCGTACGGCCAGCCGCAGGCGATGGGCATGGCGCCCCCGCCGCCGCCGCCGCAGGGCCCGTACGCCGGGCCGCCCCCCGGCGCTCCCAAGCCCATGGGTGGCCCGGGCATGCCGCCCGCGCCGCCGCCGCCCCGGCCCCCGTCGATGGCGCCCCCGCCGCCCCCGAAGCCACCCGCCACCATGGGCGGACCGGCGATGCGCCCACCCGGGGGGCCCATGGCTGGCCCGATGCCGGGCGCTCCGCGGCCGCCCGGACCACCTCCGCCGCCGCCCGCGCCCGGGATGAGCGCGCCCCCACCACCGCCTCCGGGCCCGCCGGGCGGTGGCTTCCGCGCCCCGGCGGCGCCGGCTTCGCCGCGCCCGCACACGCCTCCGCCGCCGCCTCCGCCGGGGCCACCGGCTCAGCACCCGGGCATGGCGGCGCCTCGCCCGTACGGCGGGCCGGGACAGGTCGGCATGCCACCGCCACCGCCGGCCCCGATGCCCGCGCCCGCTCCCATGCAGGCCGCGCCCCTCCACGGCCAGCCGATCGGACCGGGCGGGCTCGTCCCGCTCGCGCCGCCGCCGCCGCCCGGTACCCCGGCACCCGCAGGCGGGCGGCTGGTGCTCTACTACCGCGGCCAGCGCCACGAGGTGAACAAGGACCGGTTCATCATCGGGCGCGGCAAGCAGTCGAGCGATCTCACCATCAAGGACCCGAACGTCTCGCGCCAGCACGCGATGATCGAGTGCGTCAACGGCCAGTTCTTCATGGTCGACATGGGCTCGACCAACGGCATCGAGTTCCAGGGCCAGCGCCTGCAGCGCAAGCTCGTGTCGGGCGGCGACGTCTTCAACATCTGCGACCACGAGCTGCGCTTCGCCTGGGAGTAGGTGCGGCGGCGCCGCGCGAGTGACCCGATGCGGCCCCGGCGACCCACCCCGACGGCGCGACGCACCGCGGCTCGCTGCGCGCTCGCGGCGCTCGGCCTGTGCGTGGCCATGCACCCGGCGCGCGCCGCGGGGCCCACCGGCGACGCGCCACCCGAGTGGCTCGGGGCGTCGGCCGTCGCGGCGCCGCGCGCCGACGATCACCTCCCACCCTGGGACGCCGTGGGTCTGCCGCCGTGGGCGCAGAGCCTGCGCGTCGAGCTCGCCGACCAGCCCGTGCTCGCAGCGCCGGACGGCGACGCCCGACGGCGCGGCTCGGCGGCGCGCCACGCGCATCTGCCCCTCTTCGGCGCCCGCGTCGGGCCGGGGTGCCGCGACGTCTGGTTGCAGGTCGGTGCCCAGGCGTGGGTCTGCGGCGCGGAGGTCGAGCTTTCGCCGGCGGCGCCGCTGCCGGCGCTCGCGCTCCCGGTCGCGGCCGCGGGCGACGGGCTCCCGTACCGCTACTACTTCGTCCACGGCAGCGGCAGCTTCGCCTACGCGCGCCTCGACGAGGTCGACGTAGGCGAGCCCGCGATGCAGCTCGAGCCCGGCTTCGCGGTCGCGCTCGTCGACGAGCGGGTGCTGGGTCGCGAGGCCTACGGGCACACCAACCGCGGCCTGTGGGTGCCGATGCGCGACCTCCACCCCGCCAGCCCGCTCGCCTTCGAGGGGGCGGCACTGGAGGATCCGGAGGCCGCAAGCCTCGCGGTCGCGTGGGTCGTCAGCGAGCGCGCGCCCGTCTACGCGCGCACGGGCCCGGGCTTCGTGGCCACGGGCCGCAGCCTGCCGCGCTTCGCGCGCATCGGCGTGCGCGCGACCGCGCAGAGCCTCGGCGGCAGCTACCTCGAGGACGCGAACGGCGGCTGGCTCGCGGCGCGCGATCTCCGTCAGCCGACGCGTGCGCCGGCGCCGCCCGAGGTCGACGTGGCGCAGGGCGAGCGCTGGCTCGACGTGGAGCTCGCGACGCAGACGCTCGTGGCCTACGAAGGAGAGCGGGCGGTGTTCGCGACGCTCGTGTCGACGGGCAAGGGAGCGGCGGGCAGCGCGAACGCCACGCCGCAGGGCACGCACCGCATCTGGATCAAGCTCTTCACGAGCGTGATGGACAACCTCGAGGACGAGGACGCCGCGCGCTACTACCGCATGGAGGACGTGCCCTACGTCCAGTACTTCAAGAAGGGGGTCGGGCTGCACGCCGCGTACTGGCACCGCTCCTTCGGGCGCGTCCGGAGCCACGGCTGCGTGAACCTCGCCCCCCTCGACGCGGCGCGCCTGTTCGCTTTCACGCTGCCGCGCCTGCCGGGCGGCTTTACCGCCGTGCTGCCGACGCCCGTCGACCGACCGACGATCGTGCGCGTGCGCTGAGGCGGCGCGCTCGGACTGGGCCGCCGCCCGCCGTTTCGGGTTAGAGTACGCGCCGATGGCCTCGGTCTTCTCGGCAGTGCGCGACATCGGCAGGCTGCGCGAAATCTACTTCGTGCTGATGCGCCACGGCTTCGCCGACGTCGCGCAGCGCCTCGGCTTCGGCACGGAGCGACCGAAGGAGCTGGGACCACCGCCCGACGACGCCGAGGGCGCGGAGGGCCCCGGCGTGCCGGCGGACGAGAACGACGAGCTCGCGGACGGCTCCGCCCGCCAAGAGCCCGGCAAGAAGGGCAAGAAGAAGAAGGGCAACGACAAGCGGCGCGTCTCGACCGCCGAGCGCGCGCGGCTCGTCGCCATGGACCTCGGCCCGTCCTTCGTGAAGCTCGGGCAGATCGCCTCGACGCGCCCGGACCTGCTGCCCGAGGACTGGATCCGCGAGCTGAAGAAGCTCCAGGACCAGGTCAACCCGCTGCCCTTCGAGCAGATCAAGGGCGCGGTCGAGTCGTCACTCGGCGCGCCTATCGACGAGGTGTTCGAGCACTTCGACGAGAAGCCGCTCGCGGCGGCGTCGATCGCGCAGGTGCACCGCGCGACCCTGAAGCGGGCCGAGGGCCCCGTCGAGGTCGTCGTGAAGGTGCAGCGCCCCGGGGTCGCCGACACGGTGGCGCGCGACCTCGAGCTCCTGCACGGCCTCGCGCGCTTCGTGGAGCGCACCATCCCCGAGGCGCACATCTACTCGCCCTGCGCCCTCGTCGAGCAGTTCGACCGCGCCATCACGAGCGAGCTCGACTTCAACCTCGAGGCCGACAACGCCGGGCGCTTCGCGCGCAACTTCGAGGGTCACCCGCACGCCCACTTCCCGCGCGTGTTCCGCGAGGCGTCGAGCAAGCGCGTGCTCACGATGGAGTTCTTCGACGGCTACAACGTCTACGACGCCATCGCCAAGCACGGCCACAAGGGCGCGACGATCGCCAAGGCGGCGACGGGCGTCCTCATCAAGATGGTGTTCGAGGACGGCTTCTTCCACGCCGACCCGCACCCCGGCAACATCATCATGTCGGGCGAGCCCGCCGAGCCGCGCATCGGGCTCATCGACCTCGGCATGGTGGGCCGCCTGTCGCCCGAGATGCGCGACAAGACGGTCGACATGATGATCGCCGCGGTCCGGCAGGACCACCTGGCGCTCGCCGACGCGCTCTACGCCATCGGCACGCCGACGAAGAAGGTCGACATGCGCGCCTACCGCTCCGAGGTGAGCGTGCTCTCGGACAAGTACCTCAACAAGCCGCTCAAGGAGATCGATCTCGCGGCGATGATCTCCGACCTCGTGCGCGGGGCCACGAAGTTCGGGCTCGAGATCCCCTCGGATTTCCTGCTCGTCGGCAAGGCGCTCATGACGATCGAGGGCGTCGGCAAGGAGATCGACCCCGACCTCGACGTCTTCGGCGAGGCGCGCCCGTACTTCCTGCAGCTCCTGCAGAAGCGCTACGCCCCCGAGAAGATCGCCGGCGACATCTGGCGCGGCATCGAGCGGCTGTCGAGCGCCGCCTACGATCTGCCCCAGCAGCTGCGCGAGATCATGGAGGACCTGCGCGTCGGCCGGCTCACGGTCCAGGCGCGCGACCCGGATGCGGCGCACGTGATGGACCGCCTCGGGCGGCGCATCTTCGGCGGGGTCATCGTGGCCGCCTGCCTGCTCGCGGGCACCTGGCTCGTCGGTCAGGGTGGCCACGACGCGCTCGCCTGGGTGCTGCTCGGCTCGGGCGGGCTGTGGCTGTTCTGGCACGTCGTGCTCGACATCAAGCGCGGCTGGCGCCGCTAGCGCGCGCGCGAATCGCCAAGCCTTCGCGGGCGGCCCCTGCTAAAGCTCCCAGCCGGAGCTTCACGACATGCGACGCGCATCGCTGGCACTGGCCGCGCTCGCGGCTGCGTGCGCCCCCGCACCGCCGCCACCACCCCAGGTCGCCCCGCCGCCCGGGCCCGAGCCCGGCGTGGAGGCAGCCGTGGCCCCGGTCGTGTGGCGCTACCACCCGTCGAGCGTGGCGTCGGTGCTCGGCACGCTCAGGCTCGACGACGGCCGGCGTCTGCTCGTCGGCGACCGGGGCGAGCGCTGGCTCACGGACGTGGTGCCCGCCGCGCCGAGCGATCCGGACAGCGCCGAGCTCCGCAGCGTGGCGCTCGAGTCCACGCCCTACCGCGCGCCGGAGGCGCTGAGCTCGGCCGCGCGGCTCGGGAGCGACCGCTGGCTGTTCGTGGGGCAGAGCGGCACGCTGTACACCGCGAAGACGCCGCTCGGCCCCTTCGCGCAGGCGCTGCGCGCGCACGAGCCGCTGCCGCGCGTGGTCGGCGCCGGCAACGCGCTCGTGGCCCTCACCTCCGACGGTCGCGTGCTGCGCAACGAGGAGGGCCGCGCCTGGTCCGAGGCGCGCGTGGGCGCCCGCCTCTTCGACGTCGCGGCCGACGCCCACGGCAACCTCCTCGGCCTGTCGATCCCGGAGGCGCTCTACCTCAGCCGCGACCGGGGCGTGAGCTGGAGCCCGCTCGGCACGGCGCCGCACCTCGGCGCCGGTCAGCTGTTCGTCGCCGCCGAGGGCGGCTTCGGGATCGCGGGCGTCGTCGACACGGTGCGCTACGACCCGGAGGCCGCGACGTTCACGCCCGGCGCCACGCAGCCGAGTGGCCCCGCGGAGGACGACGTGTCGTACCAGCCGCGGCGCGGGCCGAGCACGGCCGCCATCGCCGAGAAGCGCGCCGTCTTGACGGGCGAGCGCTACTACGAGATCCGCCGCGAGGACGACGGCTCGTGGCGCCTGCTCGCCGGCCACGTGAGAACGACGGTCGAGGCGCTGCCGACTTCCAACTTCGCCGACTGCTACAGCATGCGGCTCGGCGCGAGCGGCAAGCACGTGCTCGTCAGCTGCGCCAAGACCGACGAGCAGTCGGGCGAGCCCGTCGTCGAGCTCTGGCACAGCGGCGACGAGGGGCGCACCTTCCGCCACGCCGTCGACGTCCAGGCCCCCGACCCCGAAGCGCTCGACCTGGCGCTGGCACCGGACGACGCGGCGCTCGTCGGCAACGCGTGCGTGGCGGGCGACGCGAGCTGCTCGGGGAGCCTGCTCCACGTGACGCCGACCGGTCGCGTGACGGAGATCCACACGGCCGACCTGATGCAGCCGCCGACGGGCGTCGCGTTCTCGGCCGACGGCCACGGCGCCTACTTCTTCGGGCGCCGCACCAAGGACAGCCGCTACGGCCTCTACGTGTCCGACGACGGCGGGCTCTCGTTCGAGTCGCGCCCGCTGCCCGCGCCGACGCCGAGCGACGACCCGTCGGCGGTGTACTGGGACCTGGAGAGCGACGTGCCGCGCGCGGTGTGCCCGGGCGAGGACGGCGAGCTCGGCGTGCTCCTTCAGACCGATCCGCCCGTGTACGCGCTCGCGGACCGCGACGGGCAGGTCGGCAACCCGGTGCGCCTGCCGGACGAGACGCTCGCGGCCCATTGCCACGGCCGGTACGTGCTGGCGCTCACGGGCTCGAGCTCCCAGTACCCGGTCGAGCTCAAGGCCTGGGAGTCGCAGGACGGCGGCGCCACCTTCGTCGAGGCCCCTTCCCCGCTCGGGCTCACCGTGGACGAGCTCGAGGAGCCGCTCGCCGTCCGCTGCAGCGCGGGGGCGTGCGTCGTCGCGGGGCGCGCGACGCGCGCCGGCTGGGGTGATGCGGGCGACAGCTACGCGCGCCTCGCACCGCCCGACACCGAGGTGACCACCGAGCCGGCGTCGCGGAGCCCCATCAGCTGCACGCTCGACGACAAGGCGGGCTGGACGCTGCTCTCGGACGTGCAGCGCAACGCGAGCGGGGACGCGCTGCCGACCGCGGCGGACGCCATGCGCGGCGACAGCGCCTGGAGCGTGCTCCGCTACACGCGCCAGACGGGCGAGCTCACGGCGACGAGCATGGGCCAGGACGGCAAGCTCGCGCAGGAGCGGCTGTTCGCGCCGACCACCGACCCGAAGTCGATGGCGTACGGCGTGTCCCCGCAGCTCGAGGGCTACGCCGCGGTGCGGGTGCGGCTCGGGCGCGCGGCCCCGGGGGAGCTCGGCAGACCCACGGGGCGCGTCGAGCTCGCCTGGGTGAACTACCTGGAAGGCAAGGTCGGGCGCGGGGCGCTCGACGCGGCCGGCCTCGGCGACATCGGCGACGTGCATCCCGACTACGACGCCTACGGCGCCACGCCGAACCCGCCCGCCGCGCTCGAGCGGGCGCTGCTCAGCGTGTCACCGAGCGGCGTGTACTACCGACCCAGCCACACCTCGCCGAAGACGTACTTCGTCGACTACGCCGGCAAGCACGGCGACCCCCTCGGCTACCCGGACTGGCCGGCGACGCCGTACGACACGACGGGCGACGCCGTGTGGGTCGACGGCAAGCACGTCGCGGTGGCGAGGCTCGGTCAGGATCAGGCGACCGCGCTCGCGCCGCTCGACGGCGGCGGCCTGGCGCAGTTCTTCCGCACCGCGCCCGCGCCCGACGGCCTGATCACGACCGCGCGCTGGACCTACGCGGGCGGTCGGGTGGGGCTCGCCGTGCACGTGAGCGACCAGAGCTACGAGCGGCCGTGGGCGTACTTCGCGCCGTTCAGGGGCGACGCCACCTTCGGCGCGCCCGTGGCGTTGCCGACCCAGGAAGAGCTCGGCGACGCGCCCCGCTTCTGCACCGCCGACGAGCGCAAGGCGACCCCGCGGCTCGTGGCCCCGTACGCGGCGGGCACGCGCCACCCGGTGGTCGTCGTCGGGACGGCGGGCGACCCGACCGAGTACCACCTGATCACCGACGGCGCCGTCTTGCACGGCACGCCGACCGCGCCCTGCGTGGCCGCCTTCGACGCCCTGCAGCTCGGCAGCGAGCCCACCGTGGTGCGCCTGGTGCTCCGCGGGGATCTCGCCCAGGCCTGGCTGTTCCGCCCCGTCACCGACGCGCCCGACGCCATCGAGTGGCGCCCGGCGAGCTGCCGCTACAACCCGAGCGTGCCCGTGCCGGCCGAGCTGTGGCGCGAGCCCGGGACCACGCGCACCCAGCGCTGAGGGGCTCGGCTCCGCACTCGGCGTGTTCCGCCGGTACGCACCTTCGGCTGGTCGGCCGTCGCAGATTTGCCGGGGAGGCCCTTCGTCCGGTACACTTTGTAGTCGCCAGGTGAGCCGGGCTGCGTTCGCAGCCGCGGGCCCACGAGGCAAGGGAGCACCGCGATGGTCACTCGATGGGTCGGCAAGTCGTGCCTCGCATTCGCGCTGTTCGCCGCGGCGCCGCTCGCCACGGGCTGCGTGGACAACAACGCGTCCGCGTTCGTGCGCCAGGTGCAGGCCATGAACACCGACGACTGCACCTGGCCCTCGGACGCGTCGGCCACGGCCCTCGCCTGGGGCCAGGTCGACCCGAACCTGCGCAGCGACTACATGGCGGCGCTGCTCGTCGGCAACCAGCTCGTGTCGCGCGGCGACCCGGACCTCCTGCGCCCGGAGACGGACCGCATCGTGTTCACCGAGGTCGAGGTGCACGTCTTCGACCTCGCCGGCAACGAGCTCACCAGCTTCGTCGTGCCCGCGACCGGCTTCGCCGATCCGGGGACCGGCACCTCGCCCGGGTACGGGGTCGTGGTGGCCCCCGTGCTCGACGTCACGGCGCTCGCGGCGGGCGCGGGCCAGACGGTGGTCTCCGAGGTCATCGTCTTCGGCAAGACGCTCGGCAACATCGACATCGAGACCGCGCCCTACCAGTTCTCGATCCGGATCGGCGCGCTCGGGTGTGTGCAGCCCGAGCAGCTCGACGACCCCCTCAAGAGCGTGTGCCTGCTCGGCCAGGACTCGGCGCCGGATTGCCGCTGCTTCGATGTGAACGGCAACTACACCTGCTGAGCGCCCTGCCCGCCGGGCGCGCTCACGGCTCCTCGGGCTCGATCGTCTCCGCCTCGGCGCTCGGGCCCGCCGCCAGCTGCCCGAGCAGCACGAGCGGCGTGCCGATGAGCGTGAGGTCGAACTGCGCGGCCAGGAAGAGCGCGCTCTCCTTGGCGGGGCCGAAGCTCTGGCGGTAGCCGACCAAGAGGCCCACCCAGGTGACGACGTAGTCGGCGTCGTAGTTGTAGCTGCGCGTGCCCCAGAACACGGACGCCGCGATGCCCGGCTCGGCGCCGAAGTAGTCCGGGGCATCGTCTTCGGGCGTCGCGCCGAGGCGCGCGTACGCGCCGACCGAAGCCACGAGCGGGAGCATGTCGTCGACCGGCAGGTGCACGGACAGGCCGCCGCCCGCGTCGAGCGTGTCGAAGCCGAGCGTGCCGAGCTCGAGGTAGGGACCGAGCCCGAAGTCCGTGGGCCCCTCGCGCAGGAGCATCACGTCGCCGCGCAGCCCGAGGTGGAACTCGGCGTGGTCCCAGAAGCGGCCCTCGTCGCCGACGGCGGCACCGCCGATGGTGACGGAGGCGTTGCCCTGCGGCGCCGCGCGGGCGCTCGTGGCCACCGCGACGGTGGCGAGGAGCGCGGCGAGCCCCGGTCCGACGCTGCGCCACGCGACCGACATAGGTGGCGATGCTAAGCACAACCGAGCCGGCGCGCGCCAGGGCTTTGCGCCCCGTGCCGCACGTGCCGGAACGACGCGCGCGCGAGCTGCGCCGTGGAGTCACAGATCGTGCCGTTCGTGCTAGCGTGCCCCGCATGGCGTCGGGTCGCACGGTGGAGCTGCGCGTAGCAGGCCAGAGCTGCCGCGTCGTGACCACCGCCGACGACGCCGAGCTCGGGCGGCTGACCGCGATGGTGGAGCAGAAGCTCGGCGCCGTCGTGGCACCGGGGCGGCCGCTCACGACCCAGGCCATGCTCCTCGTGGCGATCGCGCTCGCCCACGACGCCGAGGCCGAGCGCACGCGGGCCGAGACCATCCGCGCGCGCGCGCGCGAGTGCATCGACGGGCTGCTCGGGCGCATCGACACGGTGCTCGGTGGCGCCGACGACGGCGCGATCCGGCGCGGTGGCGACGGCGAGCTCGCGGCGCGCGGTGCGGCGCTGACGGCGCTCGCGGGTGGCGGCGCCGCCCCGACGGCCGCGGCGCGTGCCCTGCCGGTGGCGCGCAGCGCCCTCGCGCGCGGCGACGGTGACGGTGACGGCGGCGCCACGGTCAGCGTGCCGCGCCGGCAGCCGGGAGCCGCGCACGAGCGGCCGAGCGGCGTACCGGTCGCGCGCGTCCCGCGCGGCGGCCTCGACTCGACGCGGGAATGAGCGCCCTCGCTTTCCTCACGGCGGAGCTCGAGCGGCTCCGCGACGCCGAGCTTCTGCGCGCGCCGCACACGCCGCCGCCAGGGGCGCTCACGCTGTGCTCGAACGACTACCTCGGCTACGCGCGCCGCGCGCCGGGGCGCGTGCCGGCGGGCGACTTCGGCGCGGGGGCCTCGCGGCTCGTGAGCGGTGAGCGGCCGGCCCACGCGACCCTGGAGCACGCGCTCGCGCGCTGGGTCGGATGCGACGCCTGTCTCGCGTTCTCGTCGGGCTACGCCGCGAACGTGGGGGCGCTCGCGTGCCTGGCGGGGCGCGGCGACCTCGTGATCTCGGACGAGCTCAACCATGCGTCCATCGTGGACGGCTGCCGGCTGTCGCGCGCCAGCGTGCAGGTGGTGCCCCACTGCGATCTCGGGGCGGTGGAGCGGGCGCTCGCCGGCGCAGGGAGCGCGCGCCGGCGCTTCGTGGTGACCGAGAGCTACTTCAGCATGGACGGCGACGGACCCGACCTCGGCGCGCTCCGCCGCCTGTGCGACGCACACGACGCCGTCCTCTACGTCGACGAGGCGCACGCGCTCGGCATCCTCGGTCCGGCGGGCCGAGGGCGCGCGGCCGAGGCCGGCGTGACGCCCGACGTGCTCGTGGGCACGCTCGGCAAGGCGCTCGGCCTGCAGGGTGCGTTCGTGGCCGGGCGGCGCGAGCTCCGGGACTGGCTGTGGAACCGCGCGCGCAGCTTCGTGTTCTCGACCGGCATGAGCCCGGCGCTGTGCGAGGTCGCCGCGAGCCGCGTCGAGGAGGTCGCGCGCGACGACGCGGGGCGCGCGCGGCTCGACGCCGTCACGCGCGCGCTGCGGGCCGGGCTGGCCGAGCTCGGCGCGCCCGTCGCGCCCTCGTTCGGGCCGATCCTGCCGTGGCTGGTCGGCGCGGCCGGCGAGGCCGTGCGGCTGGCGCGCGCGCTCGAGGCGCGCGGTGTCTTCGTGCAGGCCATCCGGCCCCCGACCGTGCCCGAGGGCACGGCGCGCCTGCGCATCGGCCTGCACGCCGAGCTCGAGCCCCACGACGTCGCGCGCGCGCTCGGCGCCTTCGCCGCGCTGCTCGCGCCCCGCCCCTGACCCGCCCGCGCACGCGATGCGGCCGGTCGTCCGGCCGCGCGCGGTCAGCGAATCGCCTGCACGCTCGAGCTCGACGACACGACGCGCACGGGGCCGGCGACCGCGGAGGAGATGTCGAAGTTCGAGAAGGTCGACTTCGCGCCCGACACGTCGCGGATCTGCGCGCGCACGCTCACCGTGATGATGGCGCCCTTCTCGTAGGCCGAGCGCATCGCGAACTTCTGCGCGCCGAGCTGGCCCTTGGCGATCTTGACGACCTCGGCCCACTGCCCGGAGCTGCCGCCCGAGGAGGACAAGAGCTGGATGCCCTGGAACTCGCCCTGCGGCCCGAGGCTCACCGCGAAGGCGCCGACGAACTCCTCGGGCAGATCGCTCACCATGCGGGCGGCGCTCTCGACGATGCCCTGCACACGCCCCGCCGACGGCAGCTCCATGCCGAGCTCGCGATCGCGATCGGCGAGCCGGTCGTCGAGCACGCGCCCGCCGATGTTGCCGGGGATCTCGCCGCGGCGCGGCGCGGCGGTCGGCGCCGCGGGGCCGCGCTGCCCCGGGCCGTCGCCGAGCAGCGACCACACGCCCCCGGGGTAGGCACCGAGCCCCGCCCCGCCGCCACCGGGGTAACCCACCATGCCGGGCGGCATCGAGAACTCGGAGTCCCCGGCCCCCGGCGCCGTGAGCACGCCGTTCGGATCGGGGGTCGTGAGGCCCTCCGGCCCGGGCGCCGTCACGCCCGGTGCGGTGGGGACGAGGGCGAGGGGCATGCCCGTGCGGGCGGCCACGCCCGGCGGGCGCTGCGAATCGGTCCCGCGCGGCGGCGCCTCGCGCGGATCGCCGCCCCACTCGGGCTCGGGCGCGCGCTCGTCGAGCGGACGCGCCCTCTCGACCTCCGCTTCGAGGTCGATCTCCGAGGGTGGCGTCCACAGGGTGGGCAGCTCGAGCCAGCCGAGCGCGTGCGCCGGCGCGATCTTCGCGGCCACGGGGATGGCCAGGTGCAGCACGGCGGCAGCGACCAGAGCGTAGGCCTCGAGCTTCACGCGGGTCGTCCTCCGTGTGCGGCCGCCGGCGGCTCGGCGAGCATGAGGGCGCGCTGCTCGCGCAGGTGCCACGGCAGCTCGGCGTAGACGTCGTCGAACAGGGTCTCGCGCGCCGGCGGAGCGAGCGGCTCGGCCTCGGCCACGGCCTGTGCGATGGCGTCGTTGAGCTCGTCCTCGAGGCGCTGCTCGGCGGCGGCGTCGAGCAGGCTCTCGCGCACGAGGTGGCGCCTGAGCCGCTGCAAGGGGTCGCGCTGGAGCCAGGTCTCGACCTCGGCGTCGGACCGGTAGCGGCTCGGATCGTCGCTCGACGAGTGCGCACCGATGCGATAGGTGAGCGCCTCGATGAACGTGGGCCCCTGCCCGGCGCGGGCGCGCGCGGCCGCCCGCGACAGCGCCACGTAGAGGGCCAGCACGTCGTTGCCGTCGACGCGCAAGGACGGGATGCCGTAGCCGCGCCCCTTGACGGCGAAGGTCGACGAGGCCGTCTGCTGCTCCTGGCGCACGCTGATCGCGAACTGGTTGTTCTGACAGACGAGCACGCAGGGCACGCCGTACACACCCGCGAAGTTCATCGCCGCGTGGAAGTCGGGCTCGCTCGTGCCGCCGTCGCCGATGAAGCCGACCGTCACGACGGGCTCGCGCCGGAGCTTCGCGGCCCAGGCGGCACCGACGGCCTGCGGGAACTGCGTGCCGATGCAGCTGCCCCACGACACCTGGCGCACCGAGCGTGCGCTCATGTGCGACGGCATCTGGCGACCCTTCAGCAGGTCGCCGCGATTGCCGAAGACCTGGCACAGGTAGGTCGTGAGCGGCAGGCCCCGGACGAGCATGACGGCGCTCTCGCGCAGGGCGGGAAACACCCAGTCCTCCGGGCGGAGCGCGAGCCCGGTGGCGATCGGCGTCGCCTCCTGCCCGGTGCAGGTGCCGTAGAAGCCGACGCGCCCCTGCCGCTGCAGCAGCATCATCCGCGCGTCGACGAGCCGGATGCGTTTCATCTCGCGGTAGGCGCGCAGCTTGAGCGCCGGCTCGAGCGGCACGTCGGCGACCTCGGCGAGCCGACCCTCGTCGTCGAGCAGGCGCAAGAGGCCGAGATCCGGCGCCTCGTCGGGGGCGCCGGCCGGAGCGGCGGGCGCCTGGGCCGCGGCCACGAGCCCACCGAGGCCCGAGCCTTGCGAGTCCCCGTGCCCGTGCATGCGGGGTCCATAGCGCGAACGGTGGGGGAACGCAGCTTTGCCGCGCCCGAGCGGCAACTTTGCGGCGCGCTCGGCCGGGCGCTGCTCGGGCGGCCCGGATCTGGCGAGATCCAGGTGTCGACCTGACGCCGCGCATCTTCGCAGACGTCGCCGCGCACAGGGCCACGATTTCGAGGTCGAATCGCTCGATGCCCCTGGCGCTCGTGCCCGCGGTTCGTATCTTTGTTTCGAGCATCTTCGGCAACGGAAACCCGGGGGGCCTGCGGCGGCGGCCGATCCACCGCAGAATGGCCTGTTCGTGTCTTCGCGTCGCCTCCCCCCCACCGCCATCGAGATCACGCCGGCTGCGAGATCGCAGACGCGCCGCAGCGACGGCACGAGCCCGACGCTGCGCGACCGCAAGGCGATCACCGACAAGGCGCTCGAGAACGCCAGCCACATGCGCGGCATGCTCACGGAGGCGGCCGACGGCGCCCGGAGCTTCATGGAGGCGCTCACGACGCGCTTCGAGCTCGTCGGCCGCTACGCGCTCGCCGCCGACGCGGCGATCGCCGACCTCGAGCACCGGACCTCGGCCGCGAACGAGCGCATCACGCTCCTGTCCGAGTGCCTCACCCGCGCGGAGGCCCAGGTCGGGCGCCTGCTCAGCCTGTACGTCGCCACCTACCAACTGCACGCGAGCCTCGACCCCGAGCGTGTCGAGCGCGCCATCGCGGACATCGCGCTCAACCTGCTCGGCGCCGAGCGTTTCGCGCTGTTCTGGCGCGACGAGGCCGACGACACCGGCGCGCTCGTGTGCGTGCGCGCCTGGGACGACGTGCTCGGGGGGACGCTCGAGGGCTCGGAGGCGCTCGCCGGCGACCCGCTGGTCGTGGGGGCGCTCGCGGGCGGCGCGCTCGAGCTCGGTCCGAAGGAGGGGTCGTCGGTGCTCGCGGCGGTGCCGCTGCGGGTGGAAGAGACCGTGGTCGGCGTGCTGTGCATCACGAAGCTGCTCGGGCACAAGGCGGCCTTGCACGCCGACGACCTCGAGCTACTCGAGCTCCTGGCCTCGCACGCGGCGACAGCCCTGTGCGCCGCCCGCATCCACGCCAGCACGGACCGCAAGCTGCGCACCCTGCAGGGGCTGGTCGATCTGATGCGCGGCCGCTGAGCGCGCGAGAGCCGAAACCATGACCGTCGAGAGCACAGCGAGCCACGCGGGATTGTCGGGACGCCTGGAGGACGTGCCGCTCGTCGATATCCTGCAGTTCATCCAGCTCTCGGGGCGCACCGGCACGCTCAGCCTCGAGCGCGACGACGCGCGGGGCGAGCTCCTCGTGCACCTCGGCAAGATCGTGGGCGCCCGCGCGCCGCGCTCGCTGCCGCTCGGCCAGCACCTCATCCAGCGCGGCGTCCTCGAGGTCGCGGGGCTCGAACGGGCCCTCGCGGTGCAGCGCACCGAGGGGCGTCACGAGCCCATCGGGGCGATCCTGGTGCGGCTCGGCCTCGCGAAGAAAGAGGACGTCCTGTCGGCCTTCGCCGAGCAGGTCGCCCACACGATCTACGAGCTGCTCGAGTGGCGCCGCGGCGAGTTCCACTTCGCGCTCGCCGACCACGTGCCCCCCGACGACCTCGCGGTGAGCCCCTCGGAGCTGACCGAGCTCAACGTCCACACCCAGCACTTGCTGCTCGAGGCGGCGCGCCTGTTCGACGAGCGCAACCGCGACGACGAGGCGGGCGTGTCGCGCCGCGGCCCCGTGAGCGCGCCCCTTTCGGTGCCGCCGGCTCCGGTGCCGAGCAGCCGCAGGGCCGGAGCCCCGCGCCCGGCGCCCGGTCCGCCGCGCGCTTCGCACTCGGCGCCCGAGGCTGGGTCGCGACCCACGCCGCCCGCCGCGGGCAGCAGCCGTCCCGCCGCCGACCCTGCGGCGCGCGCGCGCGGCGGCCGACCGACCGAGCGGCTCGCGCGCAGCACCCCCGTGAGCGCTCCGAGCGCCGGCCCGAGGCTGCGCGCCGACTCCGGCGTTCGGGACCGCCCGACCATCCGGGCGCTGTCGACCGACCGCAGCTTCGTCGAGGTGCTGGTCGGCCGGGCCGCGGCCCAGGGGATCCACCTGTACCCGGCGGACCCCGCGGACTCCGACCCTGGCGCCGAGGGCGCGCACCCGGCGGCGTCGCTCGTCGATCTGCGCGGCGGCATGGTGGCGCGGGCGATGCTCGAGAGCCTGCGGGCCGCTCAGCCGACGGCGCCCCTCGTGGCGGTCGTGGACGGCGCCGCCGACATCGCGGCGAGCTACGACGCCGGCGCGACCGCCGTCGTGGGGCCCGAGCCCGACGCCGTCGTGGCCTGCCTCGCCGCGGTCACGCGCCACCAGGGCGCCTGCGCCGCCGGCCAGCTGTACGCCGAGGGGCTGGCCGCCGGCTTCGCGAAGCTGCGCCGCCTGACGCGCGAGATCCGCACGGGGCTCATGTCGGCGACGGTGTCGCTCAGCATGCTGAACCTCATCTCGGACACCGTCGAGCGCGCGCTGTTCCTGCTGCACCGCCCGCCGGAGCTGTGGGTGCACGGCGGCTTCGGCCAGGCGGACAACGGCGCGCGGCTCGCGGAGCGCATGCGCGGTCTGCGCGTGCCGCTGGGTCGCTCGGGCGCCCTCTACGAGTGCGTCCTCGACGGGCAGGCGCGCGCGCTCGACTGGGACGAGGCCGCGCTGCCGGCCGTCCTCGGCGAGCGGCTCGGCATGCCGCGAGCGCGCCGCTGTGCGCTCTTCCCCGTCATCAGCGGCGACCGCGTCATCGCGGTCGTCTACGCGGACAACGGCGACAAGGAGCTGCCGATCGAGGAGATCGACTTCCTGGAGCTCGCGGTGTCTCAGATGGGCATGGCGTACGAGAACGAGCTGCTGCGGCGCGGTGAGGGCCGCGTCGCCTGACGCGGCCGCCCGCAGGCGTCGACCCGAGGAGCGCGGAGGAGACGATGGCAGGCAAGAAGGTGCTGCTGGTGGACGACTCGGAGACCGCGCTCCACATGGGCAGGCTCATCCTGGGGCGCGGCGGCTACCAGCTGGTGCTGGCGCGCAACGGGGCCGAGGCCGTCACGAAGGCGCTCGCCGAGCGGCCGGATCTCATCCTCATGGACGTCGTGATGCCGGAGCTCAACGGCTTCGAGGCCGTGGCGCGGCTGCGCGCCGAGGACGCGACGCGCGACACGCCGATCATCATGGTCACGACGCGCGGCGAGGAGGACAACGTCCGGCGCGGCTTCGAGGCGGGCTGCAACGACTACGTGACCAAGCCCATCAACACCGTCGAGCTCCTGTCGAAGATCCGGAGCTTCCTCGCCGAGTGAGGAGCGCTGCATGAGCGACGAAGGCAACAAGCCCGAGGCCTACGTGCTGCGCGTCACCGAGGCCGCGCGCCAGTACTCGCGCGAGATGCTCGAGGAGAACGAGCGCCTGCGCCATCGGCTGGTCCTGCTCGAGAGCGAGAACACCGAGCTGCGCGCCGAGATCCACAGCCTCTCGGACGAGCTCACCAGTCGGCGCCACGAGGCCGAACGGCTCTCGGGCGCGCTGGCCGAGACGGAGCGGGACAACCAGCGCTTCCTCGAGCGCTACCTCGAGGTGGAGCGCGAGAGCGCGAGCCTCGCGCACCTGTACGTGGCGAGCTACCAGCTGCACGGCGCCACGACCCTCGCCGCAGTGCGCGCCGCGATGCGCGAGATCCTCGCGAATCTGGTCGGTTGCGAGCGCTTCGGCGTGTACGAGCTCAGCACCGACGGCTCCCGGCTCGAGCTCGTCGACGGCATGGGCCTCGAGGGCGGCGGCGAGACGGCGCCGTCGCCGCGCACGGGCGTGGCCGCCGAGGTGCTGCGCACCGGACGCCTCCACGTCGCGGCGCGCGACGCGCGCGAGGGGGCGCCGGACGCGCGGGGCGACGCGCTCGTGGCGTGCGTGCCGCTCGAGCTCGGGGGCCGCACGACGGGCGTGCTCGCGCTCTACGAGCTGTTGCCGCAGAAGCGCGGGCTCGAGGAGGTCGACCGGGAGATCCTCGAGCTGCTCGGGGCGCAGGCGGCACGCGCGCTCGAGTGCGCGCGCCTGCGCGGCCCGGACGGCGCAGTACCCCCGGGGCCGGCCGGCCACGTCGGAACGCCGTGACCGACGACCGGCACCTCGCGTTCACGGTGGCGGGCGAGGCCTGCGCCCTGCCGCTCGCGAGCCTGTGCGAGGTCGTCGCCGACTACGCCGTGGCGCAGCCGCCCGGCCTGCCGGCACCGTGGCACGGGGTCGCCACGATGCGGGACGAGGTCGTGCCGCTCGTGGCGCTCGGTCGGCTCCTCGGCTTCGACGCCGGCCCGCGCCGGCCGACGACGCGCGCCCTCATCGTGCGCGTGGACGGCGCGCTCGTGGGCCTCGAGGTGGACGAGGTGCGCCGCGTCGTGGCGGTGCCCGCCGCGAGCCTGCGCCCGCTGCCCGAGCTCGGCCGCGGAGCGCGGTCGGGCTCCGTGCGGGCCGCGTCCGAGCTGCCGGACGGGCGGCTGATGCTGCACCTCGAGCCGACCGCGCTCTTCGACGCCACGCTGCGGCGGTCGCTCGCCGAGCTCCGGCGGCAGCTCGCTGCCGCGCGCCCGGTCTCGGCCGGCGCGCGGGCGAGCGCGGCGGATGACTGAGCCGGCGGCCCGCGCGCCCGGACTCGACTAGGCTTACGAGGGAGAACCCGTGCCCGACGAGAACGACGAGCTCCTGCAGATCTTCAAGCACGAGGCGAGCGAGCTCTTCGAGCGGCTCGACGCCGCGCTGCTCGACGCCGAGGAGCAGCCGGGGGCGCGCGGTCCGGTGGACGAGCTCATGCGCGCGGCGCACACCCTGAAGGGCGCGGCCGGCATCGCGGGTCTCGGCCTCGTGTCCGAGGTGGCCCACGCCGTCGAGCAGATGGTGGCGCCGCTGCGCGAGCGGACGGAGGTGGCGGAGCCGGAGCTGTGCGACCGGGTGGGTCGCACGCTCGAGCGCCTGCGCGACGCGCTCGGACGCGTCGAGCGCTGCGACCACGTCCCGGCCGAGCTCACGGAGCTCGCGGCGGAGCTGGCCCAGGCGGTGCCGGCGGCGGCCGAGGCGACGACCCGCGCCGCGCCGCGGGCCGAGCTCGTGCTCGGCGAGTACGACCGCGTGCGCCTGCACGTGCTGCGGGCGCGCGGGCAGCTCTTCCATCGCGTGGCCGTGCCGGTGACGGCCGCCGACGAGCCGGTCGCGTGGGCCACGCGGCACATCGCCCGGCTGCGCAAGGTGGGCACGGTCGTGGCGACGACACCGGGCGCCTCCGAGCTCGAGCGCGTGGGCGCCCTCGGCGAGCTCATCGCCCTCGTCGCGAGCGACGCCGACGCGACCGCGCTCGCGGCCGCGCTCGCGGACGGCGGCATCGGCGGCGCCGTGGTGACGCCCTTCGTGGAGGCGCCGGCGGCGAGCGCGAGCGCGCGCCAGGTCGCCGTCCGGTCGCTGCAGGGGTCCGAGCAGGGCGTGCGCGTCGAGCTCGGGACGCTCGCCGAGCTCTTGCGCCTGGTCGGCGAGCTGCGCCTGGCGCGCGATCGCTTCGGGCTGCTCGGCGAGCGCGTGGCGCGCGAGCTCGGCGATCGCGAGACGGCCGCGGAGCTCCTCGTCCCGGCGACGCGGCTCGGCGACCTCGCGGTGGAGCTCGAGGAGGCCGTGCTCGGCGCGCGGCGCGTGCCGGTGGCGCGCGCGCTGCGAGGCGCCCAGCGCGCGGCGCGCGACGCGGCCCGCGGACGAGCCCGCGCCGTCCGGCTCGAGGTCCGCGGCGGAGAGACCGCCATCGACCTGGCGCTCGCGGAGCCGCTCGAGCGGGCGCTCGCCGATCTGGTGCGCGCCTTCGCGGCGAGCGCCGCCGCGAGCGATGCCGGCACGAGCGCGGCCACGCTGACCCTCGAGGCCCGACGACACGACCGCGAGCTCCGCGTCCGCGTGAGCGGCCCGGCCCACGAGCCCGCGCCCGAGCTCGTGCGCACGTGGCAGCAGGCGCTCGCGCGCCACGGCGGCCGGCTCGAGCTCGCGCCCGACGCCACCGGGCTCGCCGCCGAGCTGTCGCTGCCGCACACGACCGCCATCTCGCGCGTGCTGCTCGCGCGGGTGGGCGAGGAGCTCTACGCCTGGCCCGTCGAGGCCGTGAAGGAGACGCTGGTCGTGAGCGCGGCGAGCCTCAGGTCCATCGAGGGGCGCCCCGGGCTCGTGCTCGGCGGCGAGCTCGTCGGCCTCGTGGCGCTGTCCGAGCTGCTCGGCGGCGCGGGGGACGGGGACGGCCGGCCGCCGCGCCACGTCGTCGTGCTCCACGCCACGCCGAGCGCCGTCGGCCTCCTCGTCGACGAGCTCGTGGGCGTGCGCGACGTGGTGGCGCGGCCGCTCGGCGCGCGCGTGCTGCGGCACCCGGTGCTCGCGGGCGCCGCCATTCTCGGCGACGGCTCGGTGGCGTTCGTGCTCCGCGCCGCGGCCCTGATCGAGCAAGCCATCGGCCTGGCGCACGGCGCGCGGCCAGTCGATCGGGCGCGCGCCGTCGCGCCTTCGGGTGCGCCATGAGGGACCGGGCGGACGAGCTCGAGGTCGTGACGTTCCGCGTGGGCGCCGAGGAGTACGCCCTGCCCGCGCGGGAGCTGTGCGAGCTCGTGCGCGCCACGCGCCTCACGCGCGTGCCGCACGCGCCGGCCCACGTGAGGGGCGTCGTCAACCTGCGCGGCGAGGTCACGGCCGTGCTCGACCTCGCGACGCGCCTCGGGCTCGGCACGACCGAGCTCGGCCCCGACGCGCGCGTGCTCGTGGTCGAGCGTCACGGCGAGCGGGTGGGGCTCCTGGCCGAGAGCGTGGGCCGGCTCACGCACCTCTGCCGCGACGACGTGCGCCCGCCTCCGCCCGTCGCGACGGGCGCGGCCGCGGCGAGCCTGGACGGCGTCGCCGTGGTCGACGGGCGCGTCCTGCACTTCCCGAACCTCGACAGGATCCTGGCCTTCGATGGACCCGACCAAGCGACCGAGCCCGGGCCCGAGCGCTAGCGCGGGCGCGCCCGTGCTCGGCGCGAGCGACTTCGCGCTGTTCCGGGAGCTCATCTCCCGGCGCTCCGGCGTCCGAGTCGCCGAGTCGAAGCAGCTGCTGCTCCAGAACCGCCTCGGGCGCCGCCTGCAGGCGCTCGGGCTGCCGAGCTTCCAGGCCTACTACCGCTACCTGCGCACCGCCGAGGGCGAGGCGCGCGAGCTCGGGCACTTCTGGTCGGTGGTGACGACGCACGAGACGCACTTCTTCCGCGAGGAGCAGCACTTCGCGGCGCTCGAGCAGGCCGTCCTGCCGGAGCTCACCGGCGCGGAGCGGCGGCCGCGCACGCTGCGCCTGTGGAGCGCGGGCTGCTCGACCGGCCAGGAGGCCTACAGCCTGGCGATGGTCGTCGACGGCTTCCTGCAGCGCCGACCGGGCTACCGCTACGAGGTCGTCGGGACCGACATCGACGAGCACGCGCTCGCCACGGGCCGCGCCGGGATCTACCCCCTCGCGAGCCGGGTCGAGGTGCCGGCGCGCCACCTCGTGCGCCACGTGGACCTCGGGCCGCAGACGCTGCAGATCCGGGCGGCGCTGCGGCAGCACGTCACCTTCGCGTGGCAGAACTTCGCCGAGGCGCGCGCGCTGCGCCCCGCCTGCGACGTCGTCTTCTGTCGCAACGCCATGATGTACCTCGAGCGCGAGGTGCGCGTGCACCTGCTGCAGGTGTTCTGGGAGTCGCTCGCGCCCGACGGCGTGCTCGTCGTCGGCGCGGCCGAGAGCCTGCACGGCCTGCCGCGCCGCTTCGCCCCGCACCGCGTGGGCAAGACCCTGCTCCACCGCAAGGTCGCGGAGGTCCATGAGTAGCCGGGACGGAGGCTTCGTGCGCATCGACGGGGCGCGCCTCGACCGGCTGCTGCACCTGACGAGCGAGGTCGCGGGCGCGGGTGCGGCGCTGTCGGCGGTGGCACACGCGGCGCGCCGGCGCCACGGCCACAACAAGCAGGTGAACGCGCTCGTGGAGGCCAGCGAGGAGCTCGGGCGGCTCTGCGACGAGCTGCAGACGCGGGTGAGCCGCGCGCGCATCGTGCGCGTGGCGTCGCTCTTCGGGCGCTTCGCAGGGCTGGTCGAGGACCTCGCCCGGGGCATGGGCAAGCGGGTCGTGCTCACGCTCGCGGGCGAGCACACGGAGGTGGACAAGCGCACCATCGACGAGCTCGCCGAGCCGCTCGTGCACCTCGTGCGCAACGCGCTCGACCACGGCATCGAGACCCCGGAAGCGCGCCGGCGCGCGGGCAAGCCCGAGGCCGGCCGGCTCGGGCTCGCCGCGCGGCGCGAGGGCACCCGCCTCGTGGTCGAGGTCGAGGACGACGGCGCGGGCGTCGACCTCGAGCGCGTGCGCCAGAAGGCGGTCGCGCTCGGGCTCCTCGGCGCGGCCGAAGCGGCGGCGCTCGACGACGCGGCGACGCTCGAGCTCGTGTTCCACCCGGGGTTCTCGACGCGCGACACCGTGGGGAGCGTCTCCGGGCGCGGCGTAGGGCTCGACGCCGCCCGCGACCGCGTGGCGGCACTCGGCGGCCGGGTCGAGCTCGGCTCGGCGGTCGGGCGCGGATGCGTGGGCCGCATCGTCCTGCCGCTCACGAGCGTCGTCGTCGACGCCCTGCTCGTGCAGGCCGGCGACGAGTGCTACGCGCTGCCGCTCGAGCACGTCGAGGAGGTGCTGTGCCGAGGGCCCTCGGCAGCGCCGCTCGCCGGGGCCGAGGCGCGCTGGCCGTGGCGCGGCAAGTCCCTCGCCGTCGCCTCGCTCGCGGCGCTCCTCGGCGGGGACACGAGGGGCGACGCCGCGGGCGCCGAGGCCCGCTACCTCGTGGTCCTGGCGCACGAGGACGGGCCGTGGGCCATCGCGGTCGACGCCGTGCTCGAGCGCCGCAAGCTCGTGCTGCGCGCGCTCGGCCGGCGACTGCGGCGGCTGCCGGGTCTCATCGGGACCAGCACGAGCGACGAGGGCGGGGTCGTGCTCGCGCTCGACAGCGCGTCGTTGCGGCCCCTGCTCGCGCCGGACGAGGTCCGGCGATGACGGGGCCGCAGCGCCCCTCGCCGGCGGACGAGCGCCCGGCCGTGGCGCGGCATGCGCTCGCGCTCGGCATGATGAAGGTCGTGGCAGCGCCCGCCGAGCTCTACACGGTCGTGGCGACGGGCTACGCCCTGGCGGTCTCGGTCTCGGGCCGGCACGTCGGGGGGCTCGTGCACTTCGAGCTCGATCCGGCCGAGGGCGGTCCGGGGCACCGCGACGTGGCCCCCCTGCCGCTCGCCAAGTTCCTCGCGGCCCTCGCGGCGCTCGGCGGCGACCCGCGCCAGCTGCGCTACGAGCTCGTCGGTGGCGCTCACGTGCTCGGCACGCTCACCCCGACGCAGCGCCAGCTGCTCGCCGCGCGCGCGGTCGCCAGGGTCGCGGCGGTCCTCGAGCGGCACGGGGCGCGGCTCGCCCGCAGCGACGTCGGAGGCGACGTGCTGCGCACGGTGCGCGTCGACACCGCTGCCGGTACCGTGCGCGTCGAGACGGGCGTGCGCGGCAGAGGGCGGCCCCGGCGCGCGGGCGAGGTCCCGGGCGCACCCGGCCAAGGCCCGCTCGTGCCGGCGCCGAGCCTGCCCGTCGGGCGCGCCGCGGCGGCCGGTCTGCCGGTCGGGGCGCCGGAAACGGGCGGCAGCGTGTTCGTCGAGATGGGTCGGCTCCACGTGGCCGAGGCGCCCACGCGCCTGGTCGCCGTCCTCGGCTCGTGCGTGGCGGTGTGCGTGTTCGACCGGGCGCTGCGCATCGGCGGTCTGGCGCACGTGATGCTGCCGCGCAGCCCGGAGGGCGCGAACGAGCCCGCGAAGTACGCCGACACGGCGGTCGGCGCGCTCTCCGACGCCCTCGGGCGTGCCGGCGCACGCCTGCAGCGACTCGAGGCGCGCCTCGTGGGCGGCTGCAACACGCTGTTCGCGAACGAGGAGGGGCTGTGGCGCATCCCCGCCGACAACGCCCGCGTGGCGCGGAGCGCGCTCGGGGCCGCGGGCATCGAGCTCGCGAGCGAGGACACGGGCGGACGGGTGGCCCGCAAGGTGTGCCTCGATCTCGCCTCGCTCGAGCTCACCGTCACCATGCTGCCGAGGCCGACGTGAGCGGCGCCGAGGACGATCGGATCCGCGTGCTCGTCGTCGACGACTCCGCCGTCGTGCGCCGCAGCCTCGAGCGCATCCTCGGCGAGGACCCGGAGATCGGGCGCGTCGACACGGCCGCGAGCGGCGCCATCGCGCTGCGCAAGCTCGAGCGCTTCGACCCGGACCTCGTGACGCTCGATCTCGAGATGCCCGGCCTCGACGGGCTCGCGACGCTGCGCCAGCTGATGCAGCGCGCCCCGCGACCCGTCATCCTGCTGAGCGCCCACTCCGCGGCCGGCGCCGCGCGCACCCTCGAGGCGCTCGAGGAGGGCGCGCTCGACTTCGTGCAGAAGCCGGGCGGGCTCACCTCGGAGTCGATCGCGCAGGTGGCGCCCGTGCTCGTGGCCAAGGTGAAGGCGCTCGCGCGACGCCGCCGGGCCGCACCCACGGTGGCGCGCGGCAAGGTCGCGCGGCTGGCGATGCCGCGCTCGGGCCAGGTGGACGTCGTGGCGATCGGCGCCTCGACCGGCGGCACCGAGGCGCTGCGCGCCATCCTCGGCGGGCTGCCTGCAGACTTTCCGGCGGGCCTCGTGCTCGTGCAGCACATGCCGGCGGGCTTCACGGCGGCCTTCGCGCGCCGCCTCGACGAGCTGTCGGCGCTCGAGGTGAAGGAGGCGGCGCACCGCGATCTCGTGCGCCCGGGACGGGCGCTGCTCGCGCCCGGCCACAGCCACATGGTCGTGCGCCGCGAGGACGGCGTCGGCTTCGTCGAGCTCGACCGCCGCCCGGCCGTGGGCGGGCACCGCCCCTCGGTCGACGTGCTCTTCGAGTCGACGCTCGAGGCCTACGGCGCCCGGACGCTCGGCGTGCTGCTCACCGGCATGGGGCGCGACGGCGCCCGGGGCCTGTGCGCGATCCGCCAGGCCGGCGGCACGACCCTCGCCCAGGACGAGGCGAGCTCGGTCGTGTTCGGCATGCCGAAGGCCGCCATCCAGGCAGGCGGGGCCGTGCACGTGCTCGGCCTCGGGGACATCGCCCCCGCCCTGCGGCGCCTGGTCCCGTCCGCGCGATGAGCGAGCGGTGCCGCGGCCGGGCGCTCGGTCGGCTCGGACGTCAGTCGGTCTCGCCCGCCGCCGGGTAGATGGGCCGCAGATCGACCGGGATGTCCCCGAGACCGTCGAGGGCCTTCTTCATCGCGGGCGACATCACCCCGTACTTGGCGAGCATGGCCTCGACGCCGGCGCGGTCGCCGGCGTGCTGCAGCATGCAGATGTCGTGCACGAGCTTCGTGATGGAGGCCTCGAGCTTGTCGAGGTCGACCTTGAGCTTGCCGGTCGCCGCGTCGGCGGTCGCCGCGCCCTCCTCGAAGAAGCGGTTCACCTGGAGCGCGGAGCCCTGACCGTGGGCCTCCGACACGCCGAAACGCACGCTGCGGAACAGGCCCGCGAAGTACGACACCAGGAGCTTCGCCCGGAAGTCGTCGGGCAGCTGCTTCTGCTTGATCATGAAGAGGATGTTGTAGGCGCCCATCACGTCGGCCTTCGCCTCCTCGATGGCCGAGTGGCTGGGGCCGATGGCGACGCGCAC